>NZ_JAAVJD010000141.1 GCF_012033735.1 Streptomyces lonarensis
CCGCCCGCCGCTCCGCCGGTGGCCGCGCCGCCCTCCGCGCCCGTCGCGCCGGCGACCCCGTCGGCCCCTGCGGCGCGGGAGGGTTCCGCTGAGCCGTCGTCCGCCCCGGCCCCCGGAGCTGCCCTCGCGGCAGCTGCCGCACCGCCCGCCCCCGCGGCCGCCGCCACCGGTACGTCGCCGGGCAGCGCGTCCACCGGCTCGGAACCGTCCTCCCCTGCCAGTGCCCCGGGCCCGGGCAGCGGGTCCACAGCCGAGGCCGCTCCGGTCGACCCGCGCGTCCCCGCCGGCGGATCGGCGCAGCCGCCCGGACCGCCCACCGAGCCGCCCCGCTCGGGCGGCGGCGACAACGGCCGGGACCACGTCGAGCGGTCGCTCGCCGGGGTCGCGGGCGTCAGCGACGTGGGGCTGCGCCACCACCGCAACGAGGACGCCTTCTCGCTGTCGACGTCGGTCCTGCCCGACGGGACGCCGGCCGTCATCGCGGTGGTCTGCGACGGCGTCTCGTCCTCGACCCGCCCCGACGAGGCGTCCGAGGCCGCGGCCGAGGCGGCGGGCGGCTCGCTCGCCACTGCGCTCGCCCGCGGGACCGAGGGCCGGCGGGCGATGCACGACGCCCTGCTGGCCGCAGGCGAAGCGGTCAACGCCCTCGCCCGCCAGGAACGCATCCCCGGCCGCAACGCCCCCGCCTGCACCCTGGTGAGCGCGGTCACGACCGGCGGCGAGCTCACCGTCGGCTGGGTCGGCGACAGCCGGGCGTACTGGCTGCCGTTGGAGGGCAACGCCCACCCGATCCGGCTGACCGAGGACGACTCCTGGGCGGCCCAGATGGTGAAGGCAGGGCTGATGTCGGAGGAGGAGGCGATGAAGGACCGGCGCGCCCACGCGATCACGGCGTGGCTCGGGGCGGACAACCCCGAGCTCGAACCGCACACGGCGTCCTTCCAGCCCGACCACCCCGGCGTCGTGGTGGTCTGCACCGACGGGTTGTGGAACTACGCGGACTCCGCAGAGGAGATGGCCGCCAAGGTGCCGGGCGACGCCCGGACCTCACCGCTGCCGAGCGCCCAGCACCTGGTCCGGTACGCGCTGGACTCCGGCGGGCACGACAACGTGACCGTCGCCGTCATCCCCTTCCCCACCCCGGGCGCTGCGCCGAGCGGGGAACGTGACCGGACGGCCGGCCGCGCTCCGGTGCCGCCCACCGAGACGCAGTACGTCGCCAGACCGGACTGAGCGGAAGGACAGCAGTGATGGCGGAACGGCCGCCGCCGGGCCACCACGCCGGCCGGACGCCGCGGTTCGCGGTGGAGGTGCACCACAACGAGCACCTCCACCGCGACGCGGACGAACTCCACGCGGTGGTGACCGTCACCTCGTCGGCCGTGCCGGCGCCGCCCGCGGCGGCGGCCGGGCGGCCCGACACCGCCGTCGTGGTGATGGTGGACTGCTCGGGGTCGATGAACTACCCGCCCGACAAACTGGCCGCCGCCCGGGAGGCGACCGCCGCCGCGGTCGACGCGCTCCCGGACGGCGTCGCGTTCGCCCTCGTTCGCGGCACCCACCGCGCGGCCGAGATCCACCCCGGCGGCGGCAGGACCGCCACCGCGACACCCGCCGGCCGGGCCGCGGCCAAGGCCGCGCTGGCGTCGCTGACGGCATCCGGCGGTACGGCGCTGGGGAGTTGGCTGACACTCGCCGACGCGCTCCTCGCCGGCAGCGGCGCCCGGATGCGGCACGCGGTCCTGCTGACCGACGGCCGCAACGAGCACGAGTCGCCGGAGCGGCTGGACGCGGTGCTGGACCACTGCGCGGGGCGCTTCACCTGCGACGCCCGCGGCATCGGCACCGACTGGGAGGTCGCCGAACTGCGCGGGATCGCGTCCCGCCTGCTGGGGACGGCCGACATCGTCGCCGAACCCGCCGCGCTCGCCGCGGACTTCGCAGCGATGATCCGGGCGGCGACCGGCCGGGGCGTCTCCGGTGTCGCGCTGCGGCTGTGGACGCCGGGCGGTGTGGAGCCCGTCTTCGTCAAACAGGTCGCGCCCGCGGTGGCGGACCTCACCGGCCGCCGTGCCGACGCCGGGCCGGGCGCCGGTGACTACCCGACCGGCTCGTGGGGCGTGGAGTCGCGCGACTACCACCTGTGCCTGCGCGTACCGGCGGGAGACGTCGGCCAGGACCTCCTCGCCGGCCGGGTGTCCCTCGTCACACACGACCCACGCGGCGCGACCGTCACACTCGGCACCGGGGACATCCGGGCGGTGCGGACCGCGGCGAGCGCGGCGCGGACCGCCGTGAACGCCCATGTCGCCCACTACACGGGGCAGTCGCACCTCGCGGCGGCGATCGAGGAGGGGCTCGACCTGCGGCACCGCGGCGACGAGCGCGGCGCCACCGCGCGGCTGGGCGCCGCGGTCCGGCTGGCGCACCGTTCCGGGAACGCCGAAACGGCCCGACTGCTCGCGAAGGTGGTGGACGTGGAGGACGCCGTCAGCGGTACTGTTCGACTCAAGGCGACGGTGTCCGACGCCGATGAGATGACCCTCGCGACCCGGTCCGACCGGACCGTCCGGACTCTCCGGGGAACGAGATGACCAGAGGTGGAGGCACGCTCATGCCGACATGCCCGAACGGCCACCAGTCGATGGCCGACGACTGGTGCGCGGTCTGCGGTCACCGCATGCAGCCGACCGCGGGCGGACCTCCTCCCGGTCCCGGCTACCCGGCCCCGCCCGCGCCCCCGGCCCCCGGGCCCCCGCCGCCGGGCGCGACCGCGCACACCGAGATGTGCCCGCGCTGCCACACCCCCCGCACCTCCCCCGGGCCCTACTGCGAGGAGTGCCGGTACAACTTCGCGACGAGCCGGGCCACCGCCCACCTGCCGCCGCAGTCCGGCCACGGCGCTCCCCCGCCCGGCTACCCCGCCCCGCCCGCGCCGCCCTTCCCGCAGCCGGGCTACCCACCGCCCGAGCCGCCGCAGCACGGCGCCCCGCGGTCGGAGCCGACCGGCGACTGGATGCTGCCGCCGCCGACCGTGCCTCCCCCGCCGCCACCGGGCCCGCCGCCCTCGGCCGACCCCCGCGCGGGCGGCTACGGCGGCACGGTCGGCGGCGGCTGGATGGTGACCATAGGCCCGGACCACGAGTACTTCGCCGCGATGATGCACCGTTCCGGCCCGGAGGCGGCGCAGTTGTCGCTGCCCTCCTACGCCCCGGAGCAGCAGGTCCGCCTCGCGGGCCGGCAGATGACGATCGGCCGCCGCCGCCAGTCCAGCGGTGCGACCCCCGACATCGACCTCGGCCGCGCCCCGGAGGACCCGGGCGTCTCCCACCAGCACGCCGTCCTCGTGCAGCAGCCCGACGGCAGTTGGGCGGTGGTGGACCAGGACTCCACCAACGGCACGACGGTCAACGGCTCCGAGGAGCCGATCCAGCCCTTCGTCCCCGTCCCGCTCTCCGAGGGCGACCGCGTCCACGTCGGGGCCTGGACGACGCTCCGCGTGCACCGCGGCTGAAGCTGCCGCCCGCCGGCGGCAACCCCGCGGCCGGGCGCCGGGACCGCGGCAGCATCGTGCCGCGGCCCCGGCGCGCGTTGACATGATCGTGACCCTCCGGGCCGGGGAACGGGCCGCTGCGCCGTCCTAGGATCGGCCCATGACCACGTCAGCGATCAAGGCCGAGGGACTGCGCAAGCGCTACGGGGACGTCCAAGCGGTGGACGGCGTCTCCCTCCAGGTCGAGACCGGCGAGTTCTACGGCATCCTCGGGCCCAACGGCGCGGGGAAGACGACGACGATGGAGATCGTCGAGGGGCTCCGCCAACCCGACGAGGGCAGGGCCCTGCTGCTGGGCGAGTCGTCCTGGCCGCGCAACACCGCGTTGCTGCGCCGCATCGGGGTCCAGCTGCAGGCGTCCGCGTTCTTCGAGAAGCTCACCGCCCGCGAGCAGATCCGCAGCTTCGCGTCGTTCTACGGCGTCTCCGACGCGCGCGCCGACGCGATGCTGGAGTCGGTGGGCCTCACCGACAAGGCCAACGTGCAGGACGACCGCCTCTCCGGCGGCCAGGCGCAGCGGCTGTCCATCGCGTGCGCGCTGGTGCACGACCCGGAGCTGGTCTTCCTCGACGAGCCGACCACCGGGCTCGACCCGCAGGCCCGCAGGAACCTGTGGGACCTGCTGCGCGGCATCAACGAGGAGGGCCGCACCGTGGTGCTCACCACGCACTACATGGACGAGGCCGAGACGCTGTGCGACCGGGTCGCCGTCATGGACCGGGGGAAGGTGCTGCGCGTCGGCCAGCCGCGGCAGCTGATCGAGGAGCTGGGCGTGGACAACCTGGAGCACGTCTTCCTCTCGCTGACCGGACGGGAGTACCGCGAGTGAGAACGCTGTGGAGTCTTTCCCGGGTCATGGTCCTGGGCATGGTCCGGGACCGCACGGCGGTCTTCTTCATGCTGCTGTTCCCGCTGATGTTCCTGCTGCTGTTCGGTGCCCTGTTCCAGAGCGACGGCAGCAGCCGGGTGACGGTCGCGCAGGTGGGCCCCGTCGAGGTGCTGGACTCCCTCGGCGAGGAGCAGCTGGCGGCGCTCGACGAGAGCCTGCGGCTGGAGCGGGTCGGCGACCGGGAGCAGGCGCTGGAGGACGTGCGCCAGGGCGACCTCGACGGCGCCGTCTGGGAGGAGAACGGCGAGGTCTCGCTGTTCGTCTCCGCCGCGGGGCAGGCCAACTCCGGTGTCGTCACCGGGCTGGTCAACGGCCTGGTGCAGGAGGCGAACGTCGCGGCGACCGGGCAGGAGCCCGCCTATCGCGTCACCACCGGGCAGGTCGAGGACGAGTCGGTCAAACCGATCCAGTTCCTCGCCCCCGGTCTGCTGGGCTGGGCGATCGCCATGGGTGCCAGCTTCATGTCGGCCCTCACCCTGGTCAACTGGCGCAAGAAGCGGCTGTTGCGCCGGTTGTGGCTGGCGCCGATCAGGCCGGCCCACGTCGTCGGCGCGCGCGTCGGCGTCAGCGTGGCCCTGTCGATGGTGCAGCTCGTCGTCTTCCTCGGTGTCGCCGTCATCCCCTTCTACGGCCTGCAGCTCACCGGCAGCTGGTGGCTGGCGATCCCGCTGGTCGTCTGCGGCACCCTCGCCTTCATGTCGGTGGGACTGGTGATCGGCGCCTGGGCCAAGACCGAGGAGGCCGCCAACGGGGCGCTCCAGGTCGTCATCATGCCGATGGCGTTCCTCTCGGGCTCGTTCTTCCCCACCGACAACATGCCCGGCTGGCTCAACGCCGTCGCCCAGGCGCTGCCCCTGAAGCACCTGAACGAAGCGATGATGTCCGTGCTCTCGCGTGGCGGAGGTCTGTCGGACGCCCTCCCGGCCATGGGCATCCTGCTGCTGTTCGCCGCGGTGCTGACGGCGGTGGCCGCCAAGCTCTTCCGGTGGGACAACGCCTGACGGGCGGCGCCGGTGCCCCGCCGCACCGGCGCGCGGTGGTGCGGCGGGTGGCGCGGCGATGACCGCGCGCCTCCGTCGCGCCCGGCACCCGCCAGGGCCGACCGGCCCGCTCCGCGAGGCCGGTCGACGGGGCTTCTCATGACCTACGCCCGGGGTCCTCGGCCGCCCGTCTGAGACCATGGGGGGGTGACTCAGATCCCGCACGGCAAGCTGGAGACCACCACCTTCTACGAGCAGGTGGGTGGCGAGGAGACGTTCCGGCGGCTGGTCCGGCGGTTCTACGAGGGCGTCGCCGGCGACCCGGTGCTGCGGCCGATGTACCCCGAGGAGGATCTCGGGCCCGCCGAGGACCGTTTCGCGCTGTTCCTCATGCAGTACTGGGGCGGCCCGCGCACCTACAGCGAGAACCGCGGCCACCCGCGACTGCGCATGCGCCACAACCCGTTCCGCGTGGACCGCGAGGCGCACGACGCATGGCTGCGCCACATGCGCGACGCCGTCGACTCCCTCGACCTCTCGCCGCACCACGAGAAGCAGCTGTGGGACTACATGGTCTACGCGGCCGCTTCCATGATCAACACCCCGGACTGACCCGGGACCGCCCCGGCCGCCCCGGCCGCTCCGGGCGGACGACCGCGGTCGGGCACCCGCCGCGGGCAGGCCCCGTACGCACCGCGAACCGATCGCGTGCGGATGGATCGTGTGCGGGCCGCGAATCGCCGGTGCCGGACGTGCGGGGCTCACCTCGGCCCGCCGCCCCGGCGCCGGACAGCCGCGAGGCCCAGCCCCCGGCCGTTCCCGCGGAAACCGCCGCCCCGTGGGCACGGTCCTGAACAGGGGTCCCCCGTGACCCCCCGGGCACGGCGGCGGCACCGGAAGCTGCGCCGTCAGAGCGGGGTGAGACTCAGCCCTCCCCGGCCCGCGACACGTACCGCGGTCGAGCCGTGCGGGGTGCGCAGGCGAAGCCACGCGCCCGCTGCGAGCACCGGCACCGGCACCTCGTCGGGCGCCAGGTCCGCGACCGGCTGCAGGAAGCCGAGGGCGTGTGCCGCGTGAACGGCGCGGAGGGGCAGCCCGGTTCCGGGGAGCGGCCGGTTCCAGATCTCGTCGGCGAGGGCGTCGAGCGCCGCCCGGGTACGTTCGGCGTCGCGCAGCGCCTCGCTGCGGGAGCGGAACTCGGCGACCACCGCGGCGGCCTCGGCCCGTACCTCCGCCAACGAGGGTTCCGCGACGCGACGCCACTGGCCGCGCGGCGGAAGAACGCCCGCCCAGGACGGCCCGGTAACCGGCGGCGGAACGGCAAGGCTCGCGGCGCGCTCGTCGATGGAGTCCAGCAACTGGCCGGCGGAGACCGTGGCGTCGAGCTCCGCCGGACCACCGGCGGACACGCCGGCTCCGGCGGGCTGCACCGCGCCGGAGCTCTGCGCCGCACCGCGCCCGCCGGCGGGCGCGGGTCCTCCGGTGCCGGGCGCCCCGGGCTGCACCGCCGCTGCCGCGGCTGTGCCCGCCGAGGCGAGCCTGCTGGTGCGCACCGCCAGCACCTCGAAACGGGCGGGACGGCTGAACGCCGCGAGGACCCCGTCACCGGAGGCGCGCAGCCGGACCGCGGCGGCCCGGTCCCATTTGAGCTGTCGGGTCAGGAAGGCCGCGAGGCCGGCGGCGTCGGTCTGGTCCGCGAGACTCAGCCTGGTCATGCCGTTGGTCGTCCTCAGGTCGGTTCGGGGTGGTCAACGGATCGTACGCATACCCCGCACGCCCGCACGAGGCCACCGTCCGGGCTCCGTGACACGGGGCCTGTGGGCAGGCACCGCGATGCCCCGCCGGCAGGGCCGGCGGGGCATCGGGGAAAGCGGACGCGGGGTCAGTTCCCGGTGCCGGACGAGGCGGCCCGGTCGTCGTAGTACTCCGCCAGAAGATCCCGTTCGGCACGGGTCAGCCGACGGGGCCGCTGCCCCTTGAGGTCGAACGGCACGATGACGGTGGACGCCCGCACGTAGCAGGTGTCGCCGTCGGTCACCTCGTAGCCGAAGGTGGCCGACGCCGCACCTATCTTGTTCACCCAGATGTCTATGGCGACCGGCTCGTGCCGGTGCACCAGCGGCCTGAGGTAGTCGATCTCGTGCCGCGCCACCACGGAGCCCCCGGTGAAGGGCTCCCCGTCGGCCCCCGAGCCGACCTCACGGGCGAGCCGCCACATGAAGTCGATCCGGGCCTCCTCCAGGTAGCGGAGGAAGACGACGTTGTTGACGTGGCCGAAGGCGTCCATGTCGGACCACCGCAGCGGGCAGCTGAAGGTGTGACGCACGTCAGCCCCGCGTCAGCTTCTTGTAGGAGGCGCGGTGCGGGCGGGCGGCGTCCGGGCCGAGGCGCTCGATCTTGTTCTTCTCGTAGGACTCGAAGTTGCCCTCGAACCAGAACCACTGCGAGTCGCCCTCGTACGCGAGGATGTGCGTCGCGACCCGGTCCAGGAACCACCGGTCGTGGGAGACCACCACGGCGCAGCCCGGGAACTCCAGCAGCGCGTTCTCCAGCGAGGAGAGCGTCTCCACGTCGAGGTCGTTGGTGGGCTCGTCGAGGAGGAGCAGGTTGCCGCCCTGCTTCAGGGTGAGCGCGAGGTTCAGCCGGTTGCGCTCGCCGCCGGAGAGGACACCGGCCGGCTTCTGCTGGTCCGGGCCCTTGAAACCGAAGGCGCTGACGTAGGCGCGCGAGGGCATCTCGACGTGGCCGACGTTGATGTAGTCCAGCTCGTCGGAGACCACGGCCCACAGCGACTTCTTGGGGTCGATGTTGGAGCGGTTCTGGTCGACGTAGGAGATCTTGACCGTCTCGCCGGTCTTGATCGAACCGCTGTCGGGCTCCTCCAGCCCCTGGATCATCTTGAACAGCGTCGTCTTGCCGGCGCCGTTCGGGCCGATCACGCCGACGATGCCGTTGCGGGGCAGGGTGAAGGAGAGGTCGTCGATGAGCAGCTTCTCGCCGAAGCCCTTGCCGAGGTGCTCGACCTCGACGACGACGTTGCCCAGGCGCGGGCCCGGCGGGATCTGGATCTCCTCGAAGTCCAGCTTCCGCATCTTGTCGGCCTCGGCGGCCATCTCCTCGTAGCGGGCCAGGCGCGCCTTCGACTTGGCCTGGCGGCCCTTGGCGTTGGAGCGGACCCACTCCAGCTCGTCCTTGAGCCGCTTCTGACGCTTGGCGTCCTTCTGCCCCTCGACCTTCAGACGGGTCTGCTTGGTCTCGAGGTACTTGGAGTAGTTGCCCTCGTAGCCGTGAGCGCGGCCGCGGTCCAGCTCCATGATCCACTCGGCGACGTTGTCCAGGAAGTACCGGTCGTGGGTGATGGCCACGACGGTGCCCGGGTACTTGGCCAGGTGCTGCTCCAACCACTGCACGGACTCGGCGTCCAGGTGGTTGGTGGGCTCGTCGAGGAGCAGCAGGTCGGGGGCCTCCAGCAGCAGCTTGCAGAGCGCGACGCGGCGCTTCTCACCGCCGGAGAGGTTGACGACGGGCCAGTCGCCGGGCGGGCAGCCCAGCGCGTCCATGGCCTGCTCCAGCTGCGCGTCGAGGTCCCAGGCGTTCGAGTGGTCGAGCTTCTCCTGGAGCTTGCCCATCTCCTCCATCAGCTCGTCGGTGTACTCGGTCGCCATCTGCTCGGCGATCTCGTTGAACCGGTCGAGCTGGCCCTTGGTCTCGGCGACGCCCTCCTGGACGTTCTCCAGCACCGTCTTGGTCTCGTCGAGCGGGGGCTCCTGGAGGAGGATGCCCACGGTGGCGCCGGGCGCGAGGAAGGCGTCGCCGTTGGACGGCTGCTCCAGGCCGGCCATGATCTTCAGCACGGTGGACTTGCCGGCTCCGTTGGGACCCACGACGCCGATCTTCGCGCCGGGCAGGAACGCCAGCGTGACATCGTCGAGGATCACCTTGTCGCCGTGCGCCTTGCGTGCCTTGCGCATGGTGTAGATGTACTCAGCCAAGAGATACCGTCCGGCAATCGAAGAAGTGACGTGGGGATCGGGCCCCATCCTGCCGCATGGCGGCCCCGGGGCGGAAATGCGGACGCCTCCCACCGGCCGACTTCGCCGCCGCCCGGTGTCACGGGGGCGGACGGGGCGGGAGTGCGGCGGAGCCCGGTCGGCCGGTGTGCGGCGGCCGGGCGCGCCCCCGTCGACGGGCGCACGACACGGCACGGGGCCGCCGGTGGCGACCGAGCCGGTGCCGGGGCCGCCACTGCGGGCCGCGCCGCGACCGCCCACGGCACCGGCTCGGCTGCGCGGCCGATGGAGTGGCGGTCGGCGGCAGACGGCCGAAGCGCGGGTGCGGCGGCTCCGTCGCGGTCGGAGGCTGGGAGCACCGAACCACCCTTGGAGGCGGAATGATCGTGCGGATGCTCCATGAGCGGGGCCTACGGAGTGAGTAGGTGTACTGCGCGGCCTCGGCCTCCGTGGGCCTGTCGGTCGCGAGCTGGTTCCTGTCGCGGAAGGCCGAGGGGAGGGCGGGCCGGGCGCGCGCGGACCGCTGGGGAATCTTCGTCGGCGAGTGGGCGCCGACGCTCTTCGGCCTCGGCATCGCGCTGTCGCAGTACGAACGGGACGAGCTGCACCTGGCGGAGGTGTTCGCGGAGGACGAGCCGGAGGGCACCGCCGGCCTTGCCTGACCCCTCCCGCTGACCGGCGGCCGGGGCGGCTCACGCCGTCCGCGTGCCACCCCGCACAGAGCCGCACCCGGCCCGCACCGCCCGTTGGGCGGTGCGGAACCGGGTGCGGTTCCGTTCACGACTCGGTCAGGGCGGATCGGCCCTCACCGCTGCGCGGGTGTCAGGCCTTGGCCTTCTTGCGGAAGAAGAGGACCGCTGCGCCGCCGGCCACCAGCAGGGCGATGGCGATACCGGCGATCATGCCGACGTTGTTGCTGCTGCCGGTCTCGGCGAGGTTGGGCTCCTCGCTGTCACCGTCGGGGGTGGGCTCGTTGGTGCCGGGCTCCTCCTCGTCGGTGACCTCCTCCGGGCCTTCGCCCTCGGAGTCGCTTTGGCAGTCGAGGACGCCCTCGAAGCGCTCGATCTCGGTGGTGCCGTCCTCGTCGAAGACCACGATCTCGTAGGCCTGCTTGTTCTCGACCGGGACGGTGATGGTGCCGGACTCGCCCGGGGCGACGACGAGCTGCTGGCCGTCGAGCTCGAAGCTGTAGTCCTGGCCGCCGTTGTTGGTGACGGTCACGGCGACGCCGCCGGCGACGCAATCCTCCGAGGCGGTGACGCTCGGGAGCGGCTCCTCGGTCTCGGCCTCGGCCCAGTTGGCGGAGGCGCCGGCGTTCACCGAGGACTCGGTGGAGCCGGCGAGGATCATGGTCTGGGTCTTGGTGTTGATGCCGGTGAAGACGCGACCGACGGAGACCGGGGTGCTGACGCTGGCGGTCAGGGAAGCCTGGCCGGGGGCGGCGTCGGCCGGGATGTCGAAGAAGAGCTCCGTGCCGTCGGCGACGGAGGTGCCGTCGACGATGTTGCCGGCGCCGTCGACGACGCTGACGCCCTGGGAGGCGGCGTCAGGGGCGGTGGTCACGGTGGCACCGGAAGCGCTGGTGCGGACGGTGACCGGGCCGGCCTTCTGACCGGCCAGCGCGCCGACCTGGTTGGGCTCCAGCGAGAGGGAGGGAACCTCGGGCTCACCGACGACCTCGGCGGCGCCGCGCAGCCAGTCGGCCAGCTTCTCGGCGTCCTTGTTGGTGGGCGTCGCGTCGACGTTGTCGGAGAAGTGCCAGATGGCGGCCTGGGTGCCGGCGGCGGCCTGCTCGGCGGTCAGCGAGTTCGCGCCGGCCTTCTCGGCGAGCCCGGCCAGGTCGTCGACCTGGGGGTACGAGTTCTGCAGAATCCAGTGGATCTTGCCGGCCTGCTCAGGCTTCTCGGCGAGCGAGGAGTTGCCCCAGCCGGTCTCCTGGTAGTTGTGGTTCGTCTTCGCGTCGGTGCCGAAGTCGATGCAGTACGTCTTGATCGTGCCGCCACCGTGGACATCCATGGTGAACAGGCCGGCCTTGAAGGTACCGCCGCGGTGCGCGACCTTGACGGTGTCCCACGTCTCCAGCTCCTTGAGGGTGGCGGTGGCACCGCCGGACCTCGGGGCATTGTCCTCGTCCGCCGCGGCGGTACCGGCGGTGGCGAGCGCGCCACCGGCGAACAGCGCCGTGGCGACCGCTGTCGCCGCGAGGCGGGCAACCAGCCGCCTGCGTACAGAAATCATGTATGTCCCCTCCACGACAGGGCACGGAGTCACGGCCGCAACTCTTTGGGCAGGCCGGTCAGTACACCCGTGCGTACGCCGGGATCGTAGAGAGCCGATCTTTTGATGTCCCCCTGGTGCCGGGCGATCACGCGCACCGAGGTCCAATCGTTACCAACGCCTGGTCAGAAAAGCGTATATATCTGGCTCCTGCGTACGCAGGCCACTCCTGTGAGCACCGCCCCGCGCCGGGCGCGGGCGACGGGCTCGGGCCGCTCGGCGGAAGACCGAGACGCCGTGGGCCAGGTTGTGCCCGATGGAGACCGCTTCGACGTGCGCGCAGGTACCGGACGCAGCCGCCTTTCCGGGGTCCCCCGCCGTCCCCCTACCCGCTGTCGCGGCACAGATTCCCGGTGGCAACCGCAACCGTCCGTGAACCACCAGTGGCTCACCGCACACCACCGACTCCAGCACGTTCACCGCCAGCTCCCGGCGGGCCCAGACGGTGTAGCCGCTGACCCAACGGTCACGCCAGGCTCCTTGTTCCAGGTCGTACCGACGCTCCGCCACATCCATCCGGAAACACACCACGCGCGCCCCTCGCGGGGTGGTCCGTCGTTCCACCGCCGAGGAGGCGTGTCCCGTCAGAGTCGTCCAGGTCTCGTTCATGCCCGCAGCATGCCGCCCGTCGGCGCCCCGCCGCTCGGGGCTGTGGACAACTCGGCGGCTGTGGACAACTTCCTCACTCTCGCGGGTGACGCAGGGCTCCACCCCTTCCCCCGGCCCGCCGGTCCTCCTAACGTCGGTGGCACACGACGGACAGCCGGCACGACCACACCCCGCACGGGAAGCGGGGTGGCGCACCACCGCTCCACGCGAACTGCGGAGCGAAGGGGCCCGAACGAGGCCCGCCCGGGTGAGCACGCCCCGGGCCACGAGAGACCGGGGGCCGTCCCGGCGGAAGCCACCGCCGGGACGAGTCAGCGGGGTTCGCCCCCCGCCGCGGCGACGAACTGCTCCCGCACCTCCCGGTACCGCAGCAGCTCGGCCGCGACAGGCTCGAGCACCAGCGAGCGACCACAGCCGGCAGCGACCCTCCGCAGCCGCTCCTCCTCCCGCTGCCCCCACGCGCGAGCCGGCCCGCGCGACGCCACCCGGCAGGCCCAGGCGAGCAGCGGCGCCCCCAGCGACCCACCGATCAGCAGCCCTGCCGGCAGCCAGCCGGCAGCCACCGGGTAGCCGAAAGCGGCTGTCAACAGCCAGCACATGCCGAGCAGCTGTGCGGTCATCAGCAGTGCCTGCCCCACGATGGCGACCGTCCACCAGGCCGGGCGGGCGGGCCCCGGCCGGACCGCTGCCTCCGGACCGAACCCCGGCCGGGCCGCGAGAGCCGCTTCCAGCGCGGCGGGCAGCCGCTCCGCTCCCCGCCAGGCCGCGTCGCGAACCGCCTTGGCCCACGGGCCGGGGAGTTCGGTGGCGGCGGTGGCCGCCACGGTCCGCACCGCCTCGGCGATCACCGGGCGGGACACCACGGGAGGCTCCCCGAGCCGGCCGGCGCGAGCGCTCAGCGCGGGAGGCTCGCCCCGCCTGCTCGCCCTGCGGTCGGCGATGCGCTTGGTCAGCTGTGCCCAGGGCGTGCCGCAGGCGCGCTCTGACCGCCGCAGCCAGCCGCGTTCCGCCGCCCGGCCGGCGGCGGGCGCACCGACGGCGTGGGCCAGGCGCTCCTCGAACTCCTCGCGCGCCTGCGGGGTCAGCCCGGTGGGGGCCTGCACGCTGTCCGCGACGCACACCGGGCGCAGCCGGCGGGTGACGCCGTCGAGGTCGGCGCCCAGCCGCCGTGCGGCGGCGGTGCGGGTCCGGACGAGCTCACCGATGGTCTGGCGGAGGTCGGGGACCCCTTCGCCGGTCAGCGCCGAGACGGCGAGCACCGCGGCGCCGGGTTCGCCGTGCTCGCCGAGAGCGATGCCGCGGTCGTCCAGCAGCCCCCGCAAGTCGTCCATGATCGCCTCGGCCGCGTCGGCGGGCAGCCGGTCGATCTGGTTGAGCACCATCACGGTGACCTCGGCGTGTCCGGCGAACGCGCGCAGATAGCGCTCGTGCAGCACCGCGTCGGCGTACTTCTCCGGGTCGACCACCCAGATGACGGCGTCGACGAGGGCGAGTAGCCGGTCGACCTGTTCGCGGTGCTCGGAGGCGACGGAGTCGTAGTCCGGCAGGTCCAGCAGTACCAGCCCGTGGAGGCCGGGGTCGACCAGATGGGCTCGGCGGCGGGACCGCACGGGGACGCCGAGTCGGTCGAGGAGCCCTTCGGCCCGGCTGGAGCGGCCGGCCTCCCAGGTGCAGGAGACGGCGGTGGCCGTGGTGGGACGGCGGACCCCGGCCTCGGAGAGCTGTGCGCCGGCGAGTGCGTTGAAGAGCGTGGACTTGCCGCTGCCGGTGGCCCCGGCAACCGCGACCGTGGTGCAGGCACGCGGGAGGCGGGTGCGGCTGTCGGCCTCGTCGAGGAGCCGGCCGGCCTCCGCCAGGGCCGAGGCGTCCAGTCGGGTGCGGGAGAGGCCGACGAGTTCCTTGAGCGCGGTGAGGCGGTCGGCGAGTTCGTGGTCGGCGCGGGTCGGGGGCGTGTCCTCCGTCGGCGCCGGCCCGGGGCGGGCGGGTGCCGGGACGGAGATGACGGGTTCCGGCTCGGGGACGAACTCCTCGCCGTAGGCGTCCACGCGGGAGGACGTCCGCTGCTCGGGGGGCGGCGGCGCCTCCACGACGCGTGCCCGGCGGGCGATCACTCCGTCGTCCCAGTTCTCGACCCGTCGGGGTGTGGCTTCGGGGGTGTCCTCGTCCACGGTGTTCTCCTCGTGCTGCCGGTGGTCGATGGGGTGGCGGGTGTCTCGGTCACCCGTGCCGGGCGTGCGCGGTGCGCTGCGGCGGCTGTCGCGGAAGGGGCAGTTCTGGTGTCGCCTCGCCGGCGTGAGCCGGGAGGCCGGGGTGCTGGGGCGCTCGGCGGCCGGGCCTCGCGGGTGGCGGGCTACGGCCTCGGCCGGTCTGCGGGGGTGGCGGGCCAGTCGCGCCGGGTGTCGAGCCCGGGTTGTCGGGGTGGTCGGAGGGTCCCGCCGCCGGCGGGGGGGGG
>NZ_JAAVJD010000142.1 GCF_012033735.1 Streptomyces lonarensis
GCCGGCACCGCCGGCGGGACCAGCGGCCGGGCCGCGTCGGCGGCGCGGCGCCGGTGGCGCGGGGCCCGGCCGGCGGTGACGCGGAGCAGGTGACCGAGCCGGTCCTCGTAGGCGTCGCCGACCCGCCACAGCTCCCGGGTCCGGGCCCGGTCCCGGGCGCGGTCGAGCATGGCCGCGTTGAAGGCGTCGAAGGTGTCCGCGGCCGGTGGTGCGTAGGGCGACAGGGCGGCGTCGACGTGGGCCACGCCCGCCAGGACGGCCCCGCCCTCGGCCACCCCGAGGTACCCGTCGTGCTTGCGGACGAAGCGGTCCCAGTCGGAGGTACCGCGCGGGTGGTCGGGGGCGACGCAGACCACGGACCAGGTGTGGGCGACCTTGTCCGGCCACTCCGGGTCCAGCCGCAGCGCCCGGCCCCGGGTCTGCACCACGGCGGTGGGGGTGGTGGCCTCGGTGAGGTCGACGAGGGTGTTGACGCGGCGGGCGTTCCAGCCCTCGCCCAGCAGGGCGCGGGTGCCGACCAGCGCCCGGCTGCGGCCCGCCTCGAAGAACGCGGTGGCCAGCGCCACCCAGCGGCGGCTCGTCCACGCGCCGGCCACCTCGGCGGTGCCGGGGGCGTCGGGCAGCGGGCGGACGGCGAGCTCCAGCTCGGGATGGCGCTCCCGGCACCAGGCGGCGAAGGCCTCGGCGGTGGCGGGCGCGGCCGCCACGGTGCGGCCGGTCACCAGCATCGGGGCGAGCGGGGCGGTCCGGGGGTCGGCGGCGAGCGTGGCGAGCACCAGCCGGGCGGAACCCGCCTCGGCGTCGAGGACGCCGTCCAGCCGGGTCGGCAGGGTGGCGGTGGCGCGTTCGTGGTCGCAGACGACGACGGCGCGCAGCCGCTCCCCCAGGGAGTCGGCCTCGGTGGCGAGGATCTCGGTGACGGCGGCGGTCCGCGCGGCGCTGCGCGCCAGGACGCGGTCCAGCGGAGAGCGGTCCCGGCGGACGCCGCGGGCGGTGAGGCGGTGGCCGACGGCGGGCAGCGCGGACCGGATCTGCTCCTCGGCCGCCCGGTCGGTGCCGGTACCCGAGACCCGCAGGCAGCGGCGGACCCAGTCGTCGATCAGCGCCACCCAGTCCTCGGCACGGGGCGGATGGCGGTGCTCCTCGCGGAGGCGGGCACCGGCGGGCAGCGCCAGCAGCCCCTGGTCGTGCAGGCGCAGCGCGGCGTCGGCCAGTGCGGGCTCCGACGCCGCGAAGCGGTGCCAGGGGACGGCGGGGGCGATGCCGTCAGCGCCCCCGGCGCCGGCCCCGGGCGGGCCGGTGCGCGCCACGACGCGGCGGTCGAGCCAGGGCAGCAGGTCGGTGCTGGCGAAGCCGGGTTCCATCAGCCGGGCGACCAGCTCGGTGAAACGTTCCGCCTCGCCCGCCAGCCAGGCGTCCTCGGTGGCGGTGGGGGTGGTCAGCCAGGCCAGTTCGGCGTAGGGGGCGAGGTGCCCCTCGCGGACGGCGGCGGGGATCGAGGGGCCGCGGACGGTAGGGCCGAACAGTTCCTCGACCAGCTCCGCCTGCGCGCGGGTGAGCCGCTCGGGAGGGGTGGCCGTCAGGCCGATGACGGTGGCCGACGGCAGCTCGCGCAGCACCTCGGCGAGGAGTTCGCCCCAGGTCTCCAGCAGGTGGTGGCACTCGTCGAGCAACAGGGTGATGCCGCCCGCACGCCGCATCGCGTCGACCAGCTCACGGCCGCCCGGCCGCAGCCGGTGCAGGTGGGAGGTGCCGGCGCCGTCCTCGGCGACCTCGGCGTCCGGGTCGAAGCTGGCGAGCGCCTGGTAGGTGAGGACGGTGACGGCCGTGGCCAGGTCGCGGGTGGTACCGGCGGGGGGCGGCTCGGGGCGGAAGTCCGCCCATTCCCGCACCCACTGGCCCTGGATCGCGGTGTTGGGTCCGAGTACGACGACGGGGCGGCCCAGGCGCCGGGCCGCCTCCAGCCCGGTCAGGGTCTTGCCGAGCCCGGGCGGGAGAACCACCCACGCGCGGCGGTGGCCGTCGGCCAGCACCCGCTCCAGGCCGGCCAGCGCCTCGCGCTGGTGGCGCCGGAGCGGGTGGGGCGGCCGGGGCCCGGCCTCCGGGGCGGCCGCGACCACCTCCCCGCGATCCGCCGAACCGCCCCGCCCGGCGGCGTCGTCCCCGGTGGCGCCGTCCGCCGCCGACGCGGTCGTCACCAGCCGCGTTCGTGCCAGACGGCCAGCTGCGGCCGTTCCGCGCCGAGGGTGGTGTCGGCGCCGTGGCCGGGGTACACCCAGGTCTCGTCGGGCAGCGCGTCGAAGAACTTCGTCTCCACGTCGTGCAGCAGCGTGCGGAACGCCTCGGCGTCGCCGAAGGTGTTGCCGACGCCGCCGGGGAAGAGGCAGTCCCCGGTGAAGAGGTGCGGGTGGCCCCGGGGGTCGTCGTAGACGAGGGCGATCGACCCCTCGGTGTGGCCGCGGAGGTGGCGGGCGACCAGGCGGCAGTGGCCGACCGACAGCTCGTCGCCGTCGTCGAGCGGCACGTCGGTCGCCACGGGGATGCCCGCGGCGTCGAACCGCCCGGCGTAGGTGCGGGCGCCGGTGGCGACGACGACCTCGGCGAGCGCCTGCCAGTGGTCGCCGTGGCGGTGGGTGGTGACGACGGACGCGACCGAGTCGTCCCCGATCAGCCGCAGCAGGGTCTCCGGCTCGTTCGCCGCGTCGATCAGCAGCTGCTCGCCGGTCTCGCGGCAGCGGAGGAGGTAGGCGTTGTTCTCCATGGGGCCCACGGCCACCTTGGAGATGAGCAGCCCGGCGAGCTGGTGCACCTCGGCGGGACCGCCGACGGTGACCCGTCCCGTGTACGTCATGGGTTCTACCTTCCAGCGTCAGGGCCCGGTGGCGGGCGGACAGCGTCTCACAGGGCGGGGAGCACGGGCAGCGGCGCACCGGCGGCGGTGAGTCCGCTGCCGGTGGTGCGGCCGGCGAGCCAGCCGACGAGGGCGGCGGGGTTGCCGGCCACGACGACGGCGGGGCCGTCGGTGGAGCCGGTGATCCAGCTGCGGCCGTCCTCGGCGCGCACCTCCACCGGCGGAACGGCGGGGCTGCCGTGGAAACGCCGGGTGAGGTAGGTCAGCGCCCGGTCGGTGAAGGCGCCGGAGAGGTCGCTGACGTCGCGGTCGACGCCGAGGTCGACGTGGTGCAGCTCCACCTCCAGCCAGCGGCGGAACGGCACCCCGGACGCCAGGTCGGTCACCCCGTTGCGGAGCGTCACGGTGGCGCCCCAGGCGTTGTCCGGCCGGGCGTCGAACACGTCGTGCAGCCGGTCCGCGGTGGCGCGCAGGTCGGCGAGGTGCTCGGCCGGGGTGCGGCCGGCGCCGGCCTCGATGTCGCGGTCGCGGGTCTCGGCGTCGGGGTACATCGGCCGGCCCTCCATGACGTTGACGAGGGCGTCGGCGTTGCGGGCGAGGTGTGCGAGGACGTGTCCCCGGGTCCAGCCGGGCAGTCGGGAGGGGGCGGTGAGCGCGGCCTGGTCGAGGCCGGGGACCGTGGCGAGGAGTGCGTCGGTCGCGCGGGTGAGACCGGAGAGGTCAGCTTCGGGTCGGCTCATGATCACCACGCTATACCGGGGGCCCACGGCTCCGGGAGGGATCGGCGCGGTCGGTGCCGGGCCGGTTCGCGGCCGGTGGCCGGCCGGTGTGCGGCGACGCGGAGCCGCCGGGCGGCACCGCCGGGGGGCCGCGGACCGCGCGTGCCCGGCCGGGGCGGACCGGTGCCCCCACCGGTCCATGATCGAACAGATGTTCTTGTACGCTCGGTCTCCTCACCTCTCCCGCGCGGGCCGCGTCTGTCGGACCCCCGGCCTACGCTGGGAGGAGTCATACCCTTCTGCCCGGGGGACCGCATATCCCCGGCCCGCGCCAGGCGCGGCCGCCGGCCCCTCGTCGCCCACCATCGGAAAGGTGCCAACCGGCGTGGCCGACCGACTCCTCGTTCGCGGCGCTCGCGAGCACAACCTCAAGAACATCTCCATCGAGCTCCCCCGCGACTCGCTGGTCGTGTTCACCGGACTGTCCGGGTCGGGCAAGTCCTCGCTGGCCTTCGACACCATCTTCGCCGAGGGCCAGCGGCGCTACGTCGAGTCGCTGTCGGCCTACGCCCGGCAGTTCCTCGGCCAGATGGACAAGCCCGACGTGGACTTCATCGAGGGGCTCTCCCCCGCGGTCTCGATCGACCAGAAGTCCACCTCCCGCAACCCCCGCTCCACCGTCGGCACGATCACCGAGGTCTACGACTACCTCCGGCTGCTCTTCGCCCGGATCGGCAAGCCGCACTGCCCCGAGTGCGGGCGGCCCATCGCCCGGCAGTCGCCGCAGGCCATCGTCGACAAGGTGCTCGGCCTGGAGGAGGGCAGCCGGTTCCAGGTGCTCTCCCCGCTGGTGCGCGAGCGCAAGGGCGAGTTCGTCGACCTCTTCGCGGACCTCAGCTCCAAGGGCTACAGCCGGGCCCGGGTCGACGGCGCCGTCGTCCAGCTCTCCGAGCCCCCGACGCTGAAGAAGCAGGAGAAGCACACCATCGAGGTGGTCGTGGACCGCCTCACCGTGAAGGACAGCGCCAAGCGCCGGCTGACCGACTCGGTCGAGACCGCCCTCGGGCTCTCCGGCGGCATGGTGGTGCTCGACTTCGTCGACCTCGACGAGGACGACCCGCAGCGCGAGCGGATGTACTCCGAGCACCTCTACTGCCCCTACGACGACCTCTCCTTCGAGGAGATGGAGCCGCGCTCGTTCTCCTTCAACTCGCCCTTCGGCGCCTGCCCCGAGTGCTCCGGGCTCGGCTCCACCATGGAGGTGGACCCGGAGCTGGTCGTGCCGGACGAGGAGAAGTCGCTGGAGGACGGCGCCCTCCACCCCTGGTCGCACGGGCAGACCAAGGGGTACTTCCAACACCTGATCAACGCCCTCGCCCAGGCGCTGAACTTCCGCACCGACATCCCCTGGGCGGGGCTGCCCGCGCGGGCCCGCAAGGCGCTGCTGTACGGCCACCGCACCAAGATCGAGGTCCGGTACGAGAACCGCCACGGCCGCGAGCGGGCGTACCAGACGGTCTTCGAGGGCGTCATCCCGTTCATCCGGCGCCGCCACGGCGAGTCGGAGAGCGACGCCGGCCGCGAGCGGCTGGAGGGGTACATGCGGGAGGTCCCCTGCCCGGCGTGCGAGGGCAGCCGGCTCAAGCCGGTGGTGCTGGCCGTCACGGTCAAGGGCCGCTCGATCGCGGAGATCTCCTCGATGTCGATCAGCGAGTGCGCCGACTTCCTGCGGGAGATGAAGCTCGACGCCCGCGAGAAGAAGATCGCCGAGCGGGTGTTGAAGGAGGTCAACGAGCGGCTCCGCTTCCTGGTCGATGTCGGCCTGGACTACCTCTCGCTCGGCCGCACCGCCGGTTCGCTCTCCGGCGGTGAGGCGCAGCGCATCCGGCTGGCCACCCAGATCGGCTCGGGACTGGTCGGCGTGCTGTACGTGCTGGACGAGCCGTCCATCGGGCTCCACCAGCGGGACAACCACCGGCTGATCGAGACGCTGGTCCGGCTGCGCGACCTCGGCAACACCCTGATCGTGGTGGAGCACGACGAGGACACCATCAACGCCTCCGACTGGGTCGTCGACATCGGCCCGGGCGCGGGTGAGCACGGCGGCCAGGTCGTGCACAGCGGTCCGCTCGCCGGCCTGCTGACCAACGAGAAGTCGCTGACCGGGCAGTACCTCTCCGGCCGGCGGCAGATCGCGATGCCCGAGGAGCGGCGCCCGGTCGACGCCGACCGGCGGTTGACGGTGGTGGGCGCCCGGGAGCACAACCTCCGGGACGTCGACGTCAGCTTCCCGCTCGGCGTGCTCACGGCGGTGACGGGGGTCTCCGGTTCCGGCAAGTCCACGCTGGTCAACGACATCCTCTACACCCACCTCGCGCGGGAGCTCAACGGCGCCCGCTCGGTGCCGGGCCGCCACACCCGGGTCGAGGGCGACGACCTGGTGGACAAGGTCGTGCACGTGGACCAGTCCCCCATCGGCCGGACCCCCCGGTCGAACCCGGCGACGTACACCGGCGTCTTCGACCACGTGCGCCGGCTGTTCGCGGAGACGACCGAGGCCAAGGTCCGCGGCTACCTCCCCGGCCGGTTCTCCTTCAACGTCAAGGGCGGCCGCTGCGAGAACTGCGCCGGCGACGGCACCATCAAGATCGAGATGAACTTCCTGCCGGACGTCTACGTCCCGTGCGAGGTGTGCCACGGCGCCCGGTACAACCGGGAGACGCTGGAGGTCCACTACAAGGGGAAGTCGATCTCCGAGGTCCTCGACATGCCGATCGAGGAGGCGACCGAGTTCTTCGAGGCCGTCCCCGGCATCGCCCGGCACCTGCGGACGCTGAAGGACGTGGGGCTGGGGTACGTGCGGCTGGGACAGCCCGCACCGACCCTCTCCGGCGGTGAGGCGCAGCGCGTGAAGCTCGCCTCGGAGCTGCAGCGCCGCTCCACCGGGCGCACCGTCTACGTGCTGGACGAGCCCACCACCGGGCTGCACTTCGAGGACATCCGCAAGCTGATCGACGTGCTCTCCGGGCTGGTCGACAAGGGCAACTCTGTGATCGTGATCGAGCACAACCTCGACGTGATCAAGACCGCGGACTGGGTGGTCGACATGGGCCCCGAGGGGGGTTCGGGCGGCGGCCAGGTGGTGGCCGAGGGCACCCCGGAGCAGGTCGCGGCCCTCCCGGCCAGCCACACCGGCAAGTTCCTGCGGGACATCCTGGGCGACCGGGTGAGCGACTCCGGCCCCACCGGCGGCACCGCCGCGAAGCGGACCACGCGCCGCACGGCGGCGTCGGCCGGCCGGGCGCAGGCGGCGAAGAAGGCCGCGAGCGGCTCCGCCGGCGCGCGGAAGAAGGCGGCCGGCGGTGCGGGCAAGGCCGCCAAGGCCACCAAGGGCGGCAAGGCGGCGGGGGGCCGCGGCTGAGCGTCCCGGCCCGCCGGCGCGTAGGGTGCGAGCGTGACATCCGACGACATCCCGGTCAGCCGTCCCGACGTCTCCCGCCCCGCGGCGCCGCCCGCCGCGAGCGGCTCCGCCCCCTCCGCCGCCCCGCGCGGCGCCTCCCGCCGCACCGTGCTCTGCGGCGCGGCACTGGTCTCCGCCGGCGCGGTCGGGCTGACCGCGACCGCCTGCGGCGAGGGCGGCTCGCAGCCCGCCGAGGCGGTGGGCGAGCCCGTGCAGCTGGGTCCGGCCGAGGAGGTGCCCGTCGGCGGTGCGCAGTTGTACCGCGACGAGAAGGTGCTCGTCTGCCGTCCGGAGGCGGGCGAGTACCGGGCGTTCAGCGCGGTCTGCCCGCACGCCGGCTGCGTGCTCTCGGGCATCCGCGACGACGTGGCCGTGTGCAGCTGCCACGGCTCCACCTTCGAGCCGGCGACGGGCGAGGTGCTCCGCGGCCCGGCCGAGGAGCCGCTGACGCCGCTGGAGTTGGAGATCGACGCCGGCGACGGCGTGATGGTGGCACGCCCGCAGGCGTGACCCCGCAGGCGTGACCGCGCGGCCGCGCCGTGCCGCCGGTAGGCCGGGCGCAGCCCGCTGACCGTCCTTCCGCCCGGGGCGAGTTCACGCCCCGGGCGGAGCCGGTTCCGGGCGCGTTGACGGCCACCTCCGGGGCCCGCGGTGCGCAGCGCACCCGGCACCGCTCCGTGATCCGGACCGTCGGCCCCGCCGGAACGCCGAGCGCGGCGCACCGCGTCGAGCAGGAACGGCACCGGACGGCGGCGGCGCGCGGCGCCGTTCGCGCGCTGCGGCGATCGGGTGCGGTCGGCGTCCGGCGCGCGGTATTCGGGCGCATCGGGGCGACGCCCCGCTCCACCTCCGCGCTCCTGAGCTTTCACTGGTCTGTCATGTGGACGTTGTGACGTACCACTGGTGCCCGTTGTGATTCCCTTGCGACTCTGAGCGACCGGGTGCGCACACGTGTGCCCGCGTCCACGTCCCAGGGAGACCCTGTGTCTGGTACCCGCCAGCCATGGCGCCGCGTCCGCGGCGCGTTCCCCCTCGCCGCGACAGCGGTGGCGGCGGCCCTCGCCGTCGGTCTGATCCCCCCGGCAACCGCCCAGACCCCCTCGCCCGATCCGGCCGTACGGGGCGTGGTCGACGGCGACGGAACGGAGATCTCCGCCGCCACCCGGCCCCTGGCCCCGGGCGCGGAGCTCACCGGCGCCCAACGGCTGGAGTCCGACAAGTGGTTGGACGTCCAGACCCTCACCGTCGACCTCGCCGCCGACCTGTCGGTGGACTACCTCGCGACCGAGGACGTGGCCGACGCCGCGACCATCGGTGACCTCGCGGCCGCCCACGACCCCGGCGCGGGCCGCACCACCGTCGCCGCGATCAACGCCGACTTCTTCGACATCAACGCCACCAACGCCCCGCTCGCGCCCGGCATCCGCGACGGTGAACTGGTGCAGTCCGGCAGCCTGAACCGCACTTCCGTGGTCGGCATCGACAGCGACGGCTCCGGCCGGGTGCTCGACGTGCTCTTCGGCGGGAAGGTCGCGGGCCCGGACGGGGAGGCAGCGTTGACCAGCTACAACGCGGCCTCGCTGCCCGCCGACGGCATCGGCGTCTACACCACCGACTGGGGTGAGGCGGACCGCCTGCTGCCGGTGCTCGGCGCCCAGCAGGTGACCGAGGTGGTGGTGGAGGAGGGACGGGTGACCTCCGTCTCCGAGAAGCCGGGACGCGAGCGGGTGCCGGCCGAGGCGACCGTGCTCCTCGGCCGGGACGCCGGGGCGGCGGCGCTCGCCGCGCTGGAGGCGGGCGACGCGGTGGAGATGGAGTACGCGGCGCGGACCGCCGACGGCAGCGCGCTGCCGCGGACCGCGGTCGGCGGCAACGGCCTGCTGGTGGTGGACGGCGAGGCCCAGGACTGGGAGGGCCGGCCCAACAACGCGACGGCGCCCCGCACCGCCGTCGGGTTCTCCGAGGACGGCAGCGACATGTACGTGGTGGTGATCGACGGCCGCCAGGCCCACTCCGGCGGGGTCACCCTCACCGAGCTCGCGGTCATGATGCAGCGCATGGGGGCCCACTCCGCGCTCAACCTCGACGGCGGCGGCTCCACCACGCTGCTCGCCCGCGAGGTGGGCACCCCGGGGCTGGAGCTGGTCAACAAGCCGTCGGACGGCGCCCAGCGGGTGGTGCCCAACGGGCTGGCGCTGACGGCGCCGGCGGGCGGCGGTGAGGCCACCGGGTTCCGGGTCGCCACCCGCGCCCGGCCCGCACTGGCGCCGAACGGGGAGACGATGGGCGACGCGCGGCCCGACCGCGTCCTGGCCGGGCTCACCCGGCAGCTGGACGCCCACGCCCACGATGCGACGCTCGGCCCGGCCGCCCCGACCCGCGCCGACTGGTCGGTGGCGCCCGCGACGGCCGGAACGGTCGACGCCGCCGGGGTGTTCACCGGGGCGGAACCCGGCCGGGCCCTGGTGAGCGCGAACGCCGGCCGGGCGACCGGGGCTCTGGAGCTGACCGTGCTGGGCGGGTTGGAGCGGTTGGAACCCACCCGGCGCAGACTCGCGCTCTCCGGCGCCGGCGACACCACCCGGTTCGGGCTGCTCGGACACGACGCCTCCGGCTACTCGGCGCCGGTCGAACCCCGCGACGTGACACTGGAGTACGACACCGCGCTGATCGAGGTCGAGCCGGAGCCGTCCACCGGCGGCTGGACGGTCCGGGCGCTGACCGACGCCTACACGGCGAGCACCATCACCGCCCGCGTCGGCGACGTCACCACCGTGCTCTCCGCCGGCGTGGGGCTGCGGGCCACCGGCGTCGCGGACTTCGAGAACGCCGCGGACTGGCGGTTCTCCCACTCCCGGGCGGCCGGCGAGCTGTTCGCCGAGCCGGAGGGCCACGAGGGCGCGGCGCTCGGCGTGCGGTACGAGTTCGACCGCAGCACCGGGACCCGCGCCGCGTACGCCACCCCGGCCGGGGGCGACATCGGGGTCGCCGGCCAGCCGCGGAGCTTCACCCTCCGGGTGCGCGGCGACGGCAACGGCGCGTGGCCGGCGCTGCACCTCAAGGACGCCACCGGGACCAGCCGCGTGCTGCGCGGTGAGCATCTGGAGTTCATCGGCTGGCGGCAGATCACCTTCGACGTCCCGGACGGGTTCGCCTACCCGGCCGCCGTGCACCGGCTGTACATCGCCGAGACCCGTCCGGACGCCGCCTATCGCGGTGAGATCGCCGTCGACACGCTCGTCGCGGAGACCCCGCCCGACGCCGACCTGCCCGATTCCGGCCCGGTCACGGACCCGCTGATCACCACCGCGGCGGCGACCGACGCCCGCGACTGGCGGTTCGCGCTGGTCTCCGACGCGCAGTTCGTGGCCCGCGACCCCGACAGCGACGTGGTGGCGGCCGCGCGGCGCACCCTGCGCGAGGCCCGGTCCTCCGAGCCGGAGTTCGTCGTCATCAACGGCGACTGGGTGGACGAGGGCTCACCGGCGGACCTGGAGTTCGCCCGCACCATGATCGAGGAGGAGCTCGGCGACCTGCCCTGGTACTACGTGCCCGGCAACCACGAGGTGATGGGCGGGTCGATCGGGCAGTGGGAGGAGGTCTTCGGTGCGCGGCAGCAGAGTTTCGACCACCGCGGCACCCGGTTCGTCACCCTGGACACCTCCTCGCTGTCGATCAGCGGCGGCGGCTACGCCCAGTGGCGGGAGCTGCGCGAGCGGCTCGACGCGGCGGCCGCCGACGACGCGGTCGGCTCGGTGGTCGTCATCTCCCACGTACCGCCGCAGGACCCGGGCCCGCAGCCGGCGAGCCGGCTCACCGACCGGATGGACGCCTGGCTGCTGGAGCGGTGGCTGACCGAGTTCCGCGAGGAGACCGGGAAGGGTGCCGCGCATCTCGGGTCGCACGTCGGCCTGTTCGACGCCCACCGCCACAACGGCGTGCCGTACCTGATCAACGGCAACGCGGGGAAGGGCCCGTCCGCCCCGCCGGACCGGGGCGGCTTCACCGGGTGGTCGACCGTCGGCGTCGACGAACTGCCCCCGGCGGCGCGGGCGGAGGCGCTCGCCGACGGTCGGCCGGCCGGGCCCGACTGGCTCTCCGTCCGCACCCGGCCCCACACGGACGGGCTCACGCTGACCGCCCCCGCCTCCGTGGCGGTCGGGAAGAGCGCGCCGGTGACCGCCACCGTCGCGCAGGCGCTCGGCGGGGACGCCGTCCGGGAGGTGCCCGCCGCGTGGCCGGTCAGCACCGACTGGTCGGGCTCGGCAACGCTGCACGTCGGGGACCCGGCCGACGCCACGCGCCGTCATGCCGCCGTGCTCGACCCCGAGGCCGGGACGTTGACCGCGCTGCGGCCGGGGCGGGTGACGGTGACCGTCTCGGTCAACGGCGAGACCGCGGAGGCGGTGGTGGCGCTGGCGCGCTGACACCGCACACGGCCCGCGCCGTCGAGGTGCGGCTGCCGGGGCCGCCGCACGCGTGTCAGAGGTGCGGCAGGATGTCCGGCAGCAGGTCCTTGAAGGTGCGGCCCTGGGAAGGGACGCCGATGGCGGTCATCTCCCAGCCGCCGCCCCTGCGGCTGACCTTGGCCATGATCTGGGCGGTGTAGGCGCCGCCGCCGGTCAGGGTGTACCGGGCGAGCTCCTCGCCGTTGGTACGGTCCACCAGGCGGCAGAAGGCGTTCTCGACCTCGGTGAAGGTCTGGCCCGTGAAGGAGTTCACGGTGAAGACGATCTGGTCGACCTCGGCCGGGACGGAGGTGAGATCGACCAGGATGACCTCGTCGTCACCGCCGCCGGTGCCGCCGGTGAGGTTGTCCCCGGTGTGGGTGATCGAGCCGTCCTTGCTCTTCAGCTGCCGGTAGTAGACGACGTCGGCCATCTCCCGGCCGGCGAACAGCACGGCCGAGGCGTCGAGGTCGATGTCACCGCCGCCGAAGAGCTTGCCCAGAAAGCCGGAGCGCCGCACGGCCTGCCAGCCGAGGCCCATGGACACCGCGGAGAGGCCGCCGCCGTCGCTCTTCTCCAGGCTGATCGCCTGGCCCTTGGACAAGTTGACGCCCATCGATGTCCACTCCTGTCGCGCTCACGTCGGTCGTTGCGGGCCGAAGGACCCGCTCGAAACCCTACGTCAGCGCGCCCGCGACCGACCAGCGCCCCGGAGGCGGCGTCTGCGGGGCGCCGGCCGGGGGGCGTGCCGCCGCCGTCAGGCGAGGCCGACCTCCTTCATCTGGCGCAGCTCCTTCTTCAGCTCCGAGACCTCGTCCCGCAGCCGCGCCGCCACCTCGAACTGGAGCTCCGCCGCCGCGGCGCGCATCCGCTCGGTGAGCTGCTCGATGGTGTCGGCCAGCTCGGCCGCCGGCCGGTCCGTCAACTCGCCCCCCTCGCGACGCTCGCGGGCGGTCTTCCCCGGGACGGGCGCCTTGCCCCGGCCCGTCTCTGCGGGCCGCCGGTAGCCGGTGGCGAGCAGGTTCTCGGTGTCGATCTCCTCCCGGATGATGTCCGAGACGATGTCGCCGATCTTCTTCCGCAGCGGCTGCGGGTCGATCCCGCGCTCCTCGTTGTAGGCGATCTGCTTGGCCCGCCGCCGGTTGGTCTCGTCGATCGCCTTCTCCATCGCGGCGGTGACGCGGTCGGCGTACATGTGGACCTGGCCGGAGACGTTCCGCGCGGCGCGGCCGATGGTCTGGATGAGCGAGGTCCCCGAGCGCAGGAACCCCTCCTTGTCGGCGTCGAGGATCGCGACCAGCGACACCTCCGGGAGGTCCAGCCCCTCGCGGAGCAGGTTGATGCCGACCAGCACGTCGTACTCGCCGGAGCGCAGCTCCCGCAGCAGCTCGACCCGGCGCAGGGTGTCGACGTCGCTGTGGAGGTAGCGGACGCGGATGCCCAGCTCCAGGAAGTAGTCGGTGAGGTCCTCCGCCATCTTCTTGGTGAGGGTGGTGACCAGCACCCGCTCGTCGCGTTCGGTGCGGGTGCGGATCTCGTGGACGAGGTCGTCGATCTGCCCCTCGGTGGACTTCACCACCACCTCGGGGTCGACCAGGCCGGTGGGGCGGATGATCTGCTCGACGACGCCGTCGCCGCGGGACAGCTCGTAGGGGCCGGGGGTGGCCGAGAGGTAGACGGTCTGGCCGACCCGCTCCAGGAACTCCTCCCACTTGAGCGGCCGGTTGTCCATGGCCGACGGCAGCCGGAAGCCGTGGTCGACCAGGGTCCGCTTCCGGGAGGCGTCGCCCTCGAACATCGCGCCGATCTGCGGGACGGTCACGTGCGACTCGTCGATGACCAGGAGGAAGTCCTCCGGGAAGTAGTCCAGCAGGGTGTGGGGGGCGGTCCCCCGTTCGCGGCCGTCGATGTGCAGCGAGTAGTTCTCGATACCGGAGCAGGTGCCGATCTCGCGCATCATCTCCAGGTCGTAGGTGGTGCGCATCCGCAGCCGCTGGGCCTCCAGCAGCTTGTTCTGCCGCTCCAGCTCCGACAGCCGGCCCGCCAGCTCCGCCTCGATGCCGGCGATGGCCTGCTCCATGCGCTCCGGCCCGGCGACGTAGTGCGAGGCCGGGAAGACGAAGAGCTGCTGCTCGTCGGAGACGACCTCGCCCGTCAGCGGGTGGAGCGTGGAGAGCGCCTCGATCTCGTCACCGAACATCTCGATGCGGACCGCCAGCTCCTCGTACACGGGGAAGATCTCCACCGTGTCGCCGCGCACCCGGAAGGTGCCCCGGGTGAAGGCGGTGTCGTTGCGCGCGTACTGGATGTCGACGAAGCGGCGCAGCAGGGCGTCCCGGTCGAACTCCTCACCCACCCGGAGCGGGACCATCCGGTCGACGTACTCCTGCGGGGTGCCGAGGCCGTAGATGCAGGAGACCGAGGCGACGACGACCACGTCCCGGCGGGTGAGCAGCGAGTTGGTCGCGCTGTGGCGCAGCCGCTCCACCTCGTCGTTGATCGAGGAGTCCTTCTCGATGTACGTGTCGGTCTGCGGGACGTACGCCTCGGGCTGGTAGTAGTCGTAATACGAAACGAAGTACTCGACGGCATTGTTCGGCAGCAGCTCGCGGAACTCGTTGGCCAGCTGCGCGGCGAGCGTCTTGTTCGGCGCCATCACCAGCGTCGGTCGCTGCAGCCGTTCGATCATCCAGGCGGTGGTCGCGGACTTGCCGGTTCCGGTGGCGCCGAGCAGGACGACGTCGCTCTCCCCCGCACGCACCCGTCTCTCCAGCTCGTCGATGGCCGTCGGCTGGTCACCGCTGGGCTGGTAGGGACTGACGACCTCGAGGGGCGCCACAGTGCGTTCGATGTCGGAAACGGGTCGCATGACCCCACGGTACGGCCAGCCACCGACACCGCACGGCGACGAGCGGAACGGACGCCGGGTGCGACCGCCCGGACACCGGCTGTTCCGCCGATGGGCCGCCGTTCGCCCGTATGGGTACACCGCGCGCGGGCAGCATCCCCCGGGTGTCCCCCCACGACCCAAGGAGTTCCCGGTGTCCCTGCACTCAGCCCTGACGACTCTCGGGTCGGCGTTCGTCGCCGTCACCCTCGCGCTGACCGCCGCCGCGCCCGCCGGGCCCTCGGCCGGCTCGGCGGGCTCGGCGGGCGGGCCGGCCCACGC
>NZ_JAAVJD010000143.1 GCF_012033735.1 Streptomyces lonarensis
GCCGAGGCCTTCGCCGCCCTCGCGCCGCTGGCCCAGACCCGCCTCACGGTGCTCTCCGACATCACGGACAACGTCGACTTCCTGTTCCGGCCGGAGCCGCCCCGGCCGCGCCCGCGCCGCCGCCCACCTGACGTGCACCGGCGCGACGGCGCTGCGCGTGCTGCGGCAGCTGGCCCACGACCCGCGCACCGTCGCGCTGCTGCTGCTCGTGCCCGTCCTGCTGCTGATCCTGCTGTACTACGTCTTCGACGCCGACCGCACCGGCTTCACCCGCATCGGCGCCATCCTGCTCGGCGTCTTCCCGCTGGTCACCATGTTCCTGGTGACCTCCATCGCCACCGGAGCGGGAACGGTCCGGCGGCAACCCTGGAGAGGCTGCTCACCATGCCGCCGGCGCGGGTCGGCCTGATCGCCGGCTACGCCCTCGCGTTCGGCGGACTCGCCGTCGTCCAGGCCGCCTCGGCCACCTCCGCCGCGGTCTTCGTCCTCGACCTGCGGCCGGCCGGCTCGCCGTGGCTGCTGCTGGTCGTCGCCGTGCTCAACGCCCTGCTGGGGATGGCCCTCGGGCTGTTCGTCTCGGCGTTCGCCGCCACCGAGTTCCAGGCGGTGCAGTTCTGCCCCGCGGTGATCGTCCCGCAGATCCTGCTCTGCGGCCTCTTCGTCCCCCGGGACAGCATGCAACCGGTGCTGTCGGCCGTCTCCGACGTGCTGCCGCTCTCCTACGCGGTCGACGGCATGACCGAGCTCGTCAACCATCCCGGCGTCACGGCGGCCTACGTCCGGGACGTCGTCGTCGTCGGTGCCGTCGCCGTCGCGGTGCTGGCGCTCGGCGCCGCCACCCTCCGCCGCCGTACCCCCTGACCGCAGCACCTTCCGGGGGCGGGCCGCCACCCGGGCGACCCCGCCGCGGTCAGGCCGCGCGCATCCGGTCCAGCCGCCGCAGGATCACGCCCTCCCGCAGCGCCCACGGACAGATCTCCATCGACGTGACCCCGAACAGGTCCATCGCGGCCTCCGCCACCACCGCCCCCGCGACCAGCTGGTGCGCCCGCCCCTCCGAGACACCCGGCAGCAGCGCCCGCTCCCGGGTCGGCAGCGCCGCCAGCTTCGGCGTCCACGACCGCAGCGCGTCCGCCGCCAGATGCCGCGGCACGTACTGGCCCTCCGAACTGCGGGCTGCCCCGGTCAGCCGGGCCAACTGCTTCAAGGTCTTGGAAGTGCCCACCACCCGGTCCGGCGCGCCGATCCTGGTGAACTCGCCCACCACCTGCGCGATCTCCGAGCGCACCGACCGCCGCAGCGTCCGCACGTCGGCCGGGTCCGGCGGGTCGCCCGGCAGCCGTCCGGCCGTCAGCCGCCCGGCGCCCAGCGGCAGCGAGACCGCCGCGTCCGGTTCCTCGTCCGTCCCGAAGGCGATCTCCAGCGAACCGCCGCCGATGTCGACCATCAGCAGTCGGCCGGCGGACCAGCCCAGCCAGCGCCGCGCCGCCAGGAACGTCAGTCGCGCCTCGTCGGCACCCGAGAGGACCTGCAGCGTCACCCCGGTCGCGGCCTCGACACGCCGCAGTACCTCGTCCGCGTTGGTGGCGTCCCGCACCGCCGACGTCGCGAACGGCAGCACCTCGGCGACACCCCGGTCCTCCGCCACCGTCAACGCGTCGTGCACCGTGGAGATCAACCGGTCTATCCCGTCGCCGCCGATGGCGCCCGAGGAGTCCAACAGCTCGGCGAGCCGCAGCTCCGCCTTGTGGGAGTAGGCGGGCAACGGGCGGGCCCCGGGATGCGCGTCGACGACCAGCAGATGGACCGTATTCGATCCCACATCGAGAACACCTAGTCTCATGGGCCGCCACGCTACTCCTTCCCCGTACCCTGGCGGTGTGACATCGACGAATCGGGCAAAGCTCGGCAAAAGACGGAAAGCCCGAGGCCAGGCGGCGGGTGAGCCCGCCTCCGAGCCCGTCCGGATGGACGGCGCGAGCCGCCGCGCCGCCGGCGACGAAGTGGGCCTCGACTTCCCCCGCGCCTGGGTCGAGTTCGCGGACCCCGCCGACGCCGAGCAGGTCTTCCGCTGCGACCTGACCTGGCTGACGTCCGGTTGGAACTGCGTTTTCGGCCGAGGCTGCCAGGGCATCCGCGCCGGGCGCGCGAGCGACGGCTGCTGCACGCTGGGCGCGCACTTCTCCGACGAGGAGGACGAGGAGCGCGTCGCGCACCACGCCGCGCGCCTCACCCCCGAGACGTGGCAGTACCACGCGGAGGGCACCGGCCCGGACGGCTTCGTCGGGCTGGACGACGACGGCGAACGCCAGACCCGCCGCGTCGACGGCGCCTGCCTCTTCCTCAACCGGCCCGGCTTCCCCGGCGGCGAGGGCTGCGCCCTGCACACCCTCGCCCTGCGCGAGGGGCGCGAGCCGCTGGAGACCAAACCGGACGTCTGCTGGCAGCTGCCGGTGCGCCGCACCTACGAGTGGGTCGAGCGGCCCGACGGCGAGGAGCAGCTGATCGTCTCCATCGGCGAGTACGACCGCCGCGGCTGGGGGCCGGGCGGCCACGACCTGCACTGGTGGTGCACCGGCGCGCCCTCCGCCCACGGCGCGCAGCGCCCCGTGTACCTCTCCTACGGGCCCGAACTCGTCGAACTGATGGGCAAGGAGGGGTACGAGGTGCTGGTCGGGCTCTGCGAGGCGCGGCTGGCGGCGACCGCCCCGCCCGGGCTGCCGGACGGCGCCCGGCCGCTGCCGCTGCTCGCCCCGCACCCGGCCGACGCACCGGCCGGCGGCTGCGGCTCCGGCTGCGGCTGACAGCCCCCGGAGCCCGTCCGGCCGCCCCGGACGGCGTTCGGCGGGGTGCGCCTCGGACCGGGGCGCACCCCGCCCACGGGGCGGCCGACGGTCTCACGATCCGGTATGAGCGTCCCGCCAGGCGGGCGGGGCGCGTACCCTCGACACCCGGGGCACCGTCGGACACGCGCGACGCCAGCGCCGCGCACGGCCCGGGGGCCGCCCCGCCCGCGGTCACGCCGAGCGGCGCGACCGCGACCGGACCACACACCTGAACCGACCGCAGCACCGACACCCTCCCGGGAGCGCCGAGCCATGCCGACACTGAGGTCCCGTACCGTCACCCACGGCCGCAACATGGCGGGGGCACGCTCCCTCCTGCGCGCCGCCGGCGTAGCGCGCGAGGACTTCGGCAAGCCGATCATCGCCGTCGCCAACAGCTTCACGGAGTTCGTCCCCGGCCACACCCACCTCCAGCCGGTGGGCCGGATCGTCTCCGAGGCCATCAGCGCCGCAGGCGGCATCCCCCGCGAGTTCAACACCATCGCGGTCGACGACGGCATCGCCATGGGCCACGGCGGCATGCTCTACTCCCTGCCCTCCCGCGACCTGATCGCCGACTCGGTCGAGTACATGACCGAGGCGCACTGCGCCGACGCGCTGATCTGCATCTCCAACTGCGACAAGATCACCCCGGGCATGCTGATGGCCGCGCTGCGCCTCAACATCCCCACGGTCTTCGTCTCGGGCGGACCGATGGAGGCGGGCAAGACGACGCTGGTCGACGGCACCGTCCGCTCCAACCTGGACCTGGTGCACGCCATGTCCGAGGCGGTCTCCGACACCGTCTCCGACGAGGACCTGGAGCGCATCGAGGAAGCCGCCTGTCCGACCTGCGGCTCCTGTTCGGGCATGTTCACCGCCAACTCGATGAACTGCCTGGTCGAGGCGCTGGGGCTCGGCCTGCCGGGCAACGGCTCGGTGCTCGCTACCCACACCGCCCGCCGCGAGCTGTACGAGGCCGCCGGGCGCACCGTCGTGGAGATCACCAAGCGCCACTACGACCAGGACGACGCCACGGTGCTGCCCCGCGCCGTCGCCTCGCGCGCCGCCTTCGAGAACGCCATGGCGCTGGACGTCGCCATGGGCGGCTCCACCAACACCGTGCTGCACCTGCTGGCCGCCGCCCAGGAAGCCGGCCTCGACTTCACCATGAGCGACATCGACGCGGTCTCCCGCCGGGTGCCGTGCGTCTGCAAGGTCGCGCCCAACGGCGACTACCACATGGAGGACGTCCACCGGGCCGGCGGCATCCCCGCCATCCTGGGCGAGCTGCACCGCGCCGGCCACCTCCACGAGGACGTGCACGCCGTGCACGCCGACTCACTCGGTGAGTGGCTCAAGAGCTGGGACATCCGCGGTGGCTCGCCCTCCCCGGAGGCCACCGAGATGTTCTACGCGGCGCCGGGCTGCGTCCGCTCCGCCACCGCCTTCTCGCAGTCGGAGCGCTGGGACACCCTGGACACCGACGCCGCCGGCGGCTGCATCCGCGACGCCGCGCACGCCTACAGCGCCGACGGCGGTCTCGCGGTGCTCTACGGCAACCTCGCCGCCGACGGCTGCGTCGTGAAGACGGCCGGCGTCGACGAGTCGATCTGGACCTTCACCGGCCCCGCCGTCGTCGTGGAGTCGCAGGAGGCAGCCGTCGAGGCGATCCTCCAGAAGCGCGTCACCGAGGGCGACGTGGTCGTCGTCCGCTACGAGGGCCCCAAGGGCGGCCCCGGCATGCAGGAGATGCTCTACCCGACCGCCTTCCTCAAGGGGCGCGGCCTGGGCGCCAAGTGCGCGCTGATCACCGACGGCCGGTTCTCGGGCGGGACCTCCGGGCTCTCCATCGGCCACGTCTCCCCCGAGGCCGCGGCCGGCGGCACCATCGCCCTCGTCGAGAGCGGCGACCTCATCGCCATCGACATCCCGAACCGCACCATCGAGCTCAAGGTGGACGACGCCACGCTCGCCGCCCGCCGCGAGGCGCTCGACGGGCAGTACCGGCCCGTCGACCGCGAGCGCAAGGTCTCGCTGGCGCTGCGCGCCTACGCCGCCATGGCGACCAGCGCCGACAAGGGCGCCGTCCGCGACATCACCAAGCTGGAGGGCTGACCGCCCGAAGCCCCCGCACGTCACCACGCCGCCCTCCGCCCGCTCCGGGCGGAGGGCGGCGTCGTCACCTCACTCCCCGGGCCGCCGCCGCTCCGCCCGCTCTACCACCGGGTCGCCGCCTACGGGCGGGTTCGCGGGTGTTTCGCTCGTTCGGTCCGGTGAACCCTTTCTGCGCTGGGTAGTGTGGGCGGCACGAGGCAGAATCCCGTGCATGGGAGGACTCATGACCGCCGCCGAACCGCGCCGCCCCGTCTCCTGGCCGGTGCCGCCCGAAGGCGGCTGGACCGTGGAGGACCTCTACCGGCTCCCCGACCTCCCGCCGCACACCGAGCTGATCGACGGGAGCCTCGTCTTCATGAGTCCGCAGCGGGACTTCCACGCGCTGACCATCACCCTGCTGGAGATGGCCCTCCGCAGCCATGCACCGGCGAGCCTGCGTGTCCGGCGTGAGACCACGGTCGTCCTGGACACCCGGAACGCGCCGGAGCCCGACCTCGCCGTGGTCTCCGCGCAGGCCGCCGCGCGCGGCCTCACCACCACCCGCTACCAGGCCGAGGACGTCGTCCTCGCGGTCGAGGTGGTCTCGCCGGACTCCACGGCGCGGGACCGCGACACCAAGCCGCACAAGTACGCCGCCGCCGGCATCCGGCACTTCTGGCGGGTGGAGATGTCCGCCGACGACGAGAACCCTGTCGTCTACGTCTACGAGCGCGACGACGTCACCGGCACCTACGTGCCGACCGGCATCTTCCACGACCGGCTGAAGGTGTCCGCGCCGTTCCCCGTCGACGTCGACCTCACCGCCGTCCACACCCTCTGAGCCGCGGCCGAGCCGGCGCGCCACGGGCGGAACGCCCGCTTCCGCCGACCTCCCCCTCCCGCTCCGGGCGGCGCCCGTCATAATGTCCGCCATGAGCAAGGAGCCGCAGAGCGTCGCCGAGGGCGACGACGCCCCGAAGCCCGAGCCCATCCGCTTCTACGGCACGACATGGGTGGACCGCTCCGGGCTGTACCCGCTGCGCCGGTTCGCGCTGGGGCTGGCGGCGGTCTCGCTCGCCGTCGTCGGCGTGGTGCTGCTCCGCCTGGTATACGCCGGGCTCTACATCGCGGACTCCGCCACCTGGCTGACCACCCTCCTCGTGCTGGCGTTCGCCATCTGCTCGGCGGTCGCGTTCAACCGCACCTGGGCCTCGTACAAGCGGCCGGCCCCCGGCGACGAGCACGCCTTCCGCTCGATCAAGGCGATCGGCTTCGTCGGCGTCCTGCTCGCCTACGGCATCCGCAGCGGCCTGGAGGCGCCGGGGGAGCAGCTTCGCCGGACCGCGTACGAGCAGGAGCTGAGCCAGTACCGGCGCCGCACCTCCAAGCGCTCGGGCAACCCCTCCCGGCGGGGCGAGAAGGGCCGCCGCCGGCGCTGACCGCCGGTCCGGCGGCGCCCGCAACCGTCCGTCAGGGGCGGTAGGTCGAGAGCACGGCCCCCGAACCGAGCGCCCGGGAGTCCGCCAGCCGCAGCTCCGTGCGGCCGGGCAGCGTCTCCAGCAGCGACGGCCCCTCGCCGAGCACGACCGGGCTGACGTGCACCCGCAGTTCGTCGAGGACCCCCGCCGTCAGCAGCCCCGCGATCAGCGTCGGGCTGCCGAGGACGGCCATCGCCCGCCCGGGCCGCTCCTTGAGCTCCGCGACCGTCCCGGCCAACCCGCCCTGCCCCAGCGGCAGCAGCTCGCTGTTCTCCCACGGCGTCTCGCGCAGCGTCGAGGAGACCACCAGCTTCGGCAGCCCGTTCATCAGCTCCGCCACCCGCGGGTTGTACTCCCGGCCCGTCTCGGTGGGCCAGTACGCCGCCATCTCCTCGTAGGTGCGGCGGCCCAGGAGCACGGCGTCGGTCTCCACCAGCTGGTTGAGCGAGAGGGCGTCGAACTCCTCGTCGAGCGCCTGCCAGGAGAGGTCACCGCCGGGGGCGGCGGTGCGCCCGTCGAGGCTGGTGCAGATGAAGGCGTACAGGGTGCGCACGGTGGTCTCCCTCGTCTCGCTCGGATCTGATTCGTCCCTGACGCGCTGCTGCCCGGGCCCGGGCCGGCCACGCGCCCTTTCCACCGGTCCCGCCGCGCTCCCGCTGCGGACCGGCGCCGGGCCGGCCCCGGACACAGCGCCCGGCAGCCCCCGGCCGCCCTCCCACCGTGCCCCGCCGCCACCACCTCGGCCATCGGAGTGTCGCCCGTTCGCCGCAACTTGCGCCGACCGCCCCGCGCCTCCTCGACACCGTCGTGACCAGCGGATATGTCACCGGGCGACTGTCAGCGAACCACCCCGCCGCCCCGGCGCGGCCGCCGCCCCCGCCGCGCGCCCGGCCGGGAATCCGGGTCGTATCGGAACAAGCGGTGCGACGCGCGCACCGCCGCCGTGCTCCCAGCGGAGGACCAGATGCGCCTGACCCGCCACGGCCGTGGCCTCGCCACCGCCACCGCCGTACTCATATCCCTCGGACTCTCCGCCGGTGCCGCCCACGCCCAGGACGACGGCACCGTCGAACTCTTCCCCAACCCCGCCCACCCCGGCGACGCGGTCGCCGTCAACACCGCCGACTGCGACGGTGACGACACCGCCCGCGGCGACGCCACCACGGTCGGCGGCGGCACCTTCACCCTGCGCCCCGGCGTGCAGCCCGAGATCCTGATCGGCGGCTTCACCGTGCCGTCGCGCGCCACCGCCGGCGACTACGGGGTGGGCGTCACCTGCGCCAACGGCGACGTCGTCACCGGGACCCTGCGGGTGGTGCAGGCAGGCTCCACCACCTCCCCGACCGCTTCCCCCACCAGCACCCCCACCGCGACCGCGTCGCCCACCACCGCCCCCACCGCGACCGCCGGCCCCACGGCGCCCTCGGGCGGGGTCAGCGGCGGCGTCGGCGGGGCGGACAGCACCGCCGCGGTGATCGCCGGCTCCGCCGCCGTGCTGTTCGCGGTCGGCGCCGGCGGCGCCTGGGTGCTGCGCAGGCGCGCCGCCTCGGACGACCGCTGACGCACCGCTCTCCGCCCCGGCCGCACCCATGAGGTGCGCACCGAGTCCGGGCCCTGCCCTGCCGCCCGACCTCCGCGGTCAGCGCCGGGCCCGCTTCGGCCCCCCGGGGGCACCAGCCACCGGGGGGCCGGTCCACACCACGTCCTCCGCCCAACCCGCCCCCACCCAACGGAACGGGTCCCCCATGAAGGTCTCGGAGAAGACACTGACCGCCGCCGTCACCACCGTCGCGGCGGCCGCGCTGATCACCGGCACCGTCGCGATGAACCACGGCGAGGGCCGCACCGACCCGCCGCAGCCCGCCGCCGCAGACGGCGTCCGCGACAGCGACACCGCCGTCACCGCGGCCGCCCCCGGCAGCGCCCCGAGCGGCGTCACCGAACTGCCGCCGTCCACCCCGCTGACGGTGCGCATACCGGCGATATCCGTCGACGCCCCCCTCGCCGGCTACGGGCTGGAGCCCTCCGGCAGCCCCGAGGTCCCGCCGGAGGAACGGGCCGACCTCGCCGGCTGGTACCGCGACGGTGTCTCCCCGGGCTCGCCCGGCACCTCGCTGATCACCGGACACGTGGACAACTCCACGGGCCCCGCGGTCTTCTACGACCTCGGCGCCCTCCAGCGCGGGGACACCGTCGAGGTCGACCGCGCGGACGGCCGGACCGCCGTCTTCACCGTCACCGCCGTCGACGTCTTCGACCGCGACGACTTCCCGGACGAGCTGGTCTACGGCCAGAGCGCCGCCCCCGAACTGCGCCTCATCACCTGCGGGGGACCGTTCTCCAGCTCCGCCGGCGGCTACCTCGGCAACGTCGTCGCCTTCGCCCGCCTCACCGCGACCTACTGACCCGGGGCCGGCCGGCCCCGGTTCGCCACACCGCCGTCGTGCCACGCACCACGGTGCCGCAGGGGAACGGCGTCCCCGTCACGCCCGCCCCCGCACGCCGCCCACCCGTGGCCCCCGGGCCAACACCGCGCCCGATCCGTGTAGTTCCCCCGCCGCCGGGGGAGACGTCAGCCATGACGTCTCCGCTGCCGCACTCCGCCTACGCCCGGTCCTTCGACGCCGTCGCGACCGAGTACGCGGCCTCGCGTCCCAGCTACCCGCCGGAGCTGTTCGAGCTGATCGAGTCCCGCATCGGGCGCCCGCTCGCCGACACCGAGATACTCGACGTCGGCGCCGGCACCGGCATAGCGAGCCAACTGCTCAACCAGCACGGCGCCCGGGTGACCGCCGTGGAGCCCTCCGAGCCCATGGCCTGCCAGCTCAACATCGCACACCCCGGGCTCCCGCTGGTCCGCGCCGACGGCGACGCCCTCCCCTTCGCCGACCGCAGCTTCGACCTCGTCACCTACGCCCAGTCCTGGCACTGGACCGAGCCCCGGCGCTCCGTCCCCGAGGCACTGCGCGTGCTGCGCCCCGGCGGCGCCCTCGCGCTGTGGTGGAACGTGTCGGACCCGGAGAAGGAGTGGGTGCGCGCCCAGGGGGAGCGCCTGGCGGCCGCCGCCCCCGACCACGGCCTCTCCGACGTCCCCGAGAAGGCCGCGTCGATCATCGAAGGGCTCGGCCTCGGCATCGAGCCGGTGCGCGACGAGGTCCGCTGGACCCGCAGCGTCCCCGTCGACACCCACCTCGACAACCTGGCCACCCACTCCACGCTGGCGGTCCTCCCGCCGGGCGACCGCACCCCGCTGCTCGACGCGGAACGCGAGGCGGTCTGCGCCGAGTTCCCCGACGGCATCGTCGCCGAGGAGTACGTCGTGCGTCTCACCCTGGTCCGCGCCCCCGACGCCTGACGCGCGCCCCCGACGCCTGATCCGACGCGGCCGCCGGGCGCCCCCACCGCCCGGCGCACGTCCCCGGTACCGGCAACCGGACAACGCGCCGTCCCGGCGCCCGCCGATGCGACGATGACCGCATGAGCCAGATGATCGCCGTTCTCGGAGCAGGAAAGATCGGAGAAGCCCTCCTCGGCGGGCTGCTGCGCGGCGGCCGGCCGCCGGCCCGGCTGCTCGCCACCGCCCGCCGCGCCGAACGGGCCGAGGCGCTCCGCGCCCGCCACGGCATCGAGGTGGTCACCAACGCCGAGGCCGCCACCCGCGCAGACACCCTCATTCTCGCCGTCAAACCGCAGGACATGGCGACGCTCCTGACCGAGCTGGCCCCCCACACCGCGCCGGACCGGCTGGTGATCAGCGCGGCCGCCGGCATCACCACCGCCTTCGTCGAGGAGCGCCTCCCGGCCGGCACCCCCGTGGTCCGCGTCATGCCCAACACCCCCGCCCTGGTGGACGAGGCCATGTCGGTCATCTCCGCCGGCGCCCACGCCACCGAGGAGCACCTCGGCCACGCCGAGGAGATCTTCGACAGCGTCGGCAAGACCCTCCGGCTGCCCGAGTCCCAGCAGGACGCCGCCACCGCGCTCTCCGGCTCCGGCCCCGCGTACTTCTACTTCCTCGTCGAGGCCATGATCGACGCCGGAATCCTGCTCGGCCTCCCCCGCGACAAGGCCCACGACCTGATCGTCCAGGCCGCCCACGGCGCCTCCGTCATGCTCCGCGACAGCGGCGACCACCCTGTCACCCTCCGGGAGGCCGTCACCTCGCCGGCCGGGACCACCATCAACGCCATCCGCGAACTGGAGAAGCACGGCGTCCGCGCCGCGTTCCTCGACGCCCTCGAAGCGGCCCGCGACCGCAGCCGCGCCCTCGCCGCCGGCGGCGAGACCGCTCCCCGCACCGGCGCCTGACCCCCCCGCCGCGCGCCCCCTGCACGACCCGGGCGCGCGGCCCGCGCGGGGCGAAAACCACTGGCAGCACCGCGTCGGCTCCCCTACTCTCACCGGGTTCGCCACCACCCACGGACCACGAGGAGTCGGGCCGCATGACCGCGGCAGCGCACGCGCGACCGCGCCCCGCCGCGACGGTCTACCCGGCCGTCGCCGCCGGCGCCTTCCGCCGGTACGCCACCTACCGCGTCGCCACCGCGGCCGGGGTGCTCACCAACACCGTCTTCGGCTTCGTCCTGGCCTACGTCTACCTGGCGCTCTGGGACCAGCGTCCCCAGCTCGGCGGCTACGGCCCCGAGCAGGCCGTCACCTTCGTCTGGGTCGGCCAGGCCATGATCGGCGCGGTCGCCCTGCTCGGCGGCGGCTTCCAGGAGGAGCTCCAGGAACGCATCCGCAGCGGAGACATCGCCATCGACCTCCACCGCCCCGTCGACCTCCAGCTGTGGTGGCTCGCCCACGACTGCGGCCGTGCCGCCTTCCAGCTGCTGGGGCGCGGCGTCGGCCCCATGGCCGGCGGCGCCCTCGCCTTCGACCTGCACCTCCCCACCGACCCGCTGGTCTGGCTGCTCTTCCTGCTCTCGGTGTGGGGCGCCGTCGTCGTCAGCTTCGCCATCCGCTACCTGCTCGGCCTCGCCTCCTTCTGGCTGCTCGACAGCAGCGGACTGCTGATGCTCGGCACCTTCCTCGGGGTGTTCGCCTCCGGCATGCTGCTGCCGCTCACCGTCTTCCCCGGGCTGCTCGGCGACGTCGTCCGCGCCCTGCCGTGGGCGGCGATGCTCCAGGTACCGGCCGACATCCTGCTGGAACGCCGCACCGGCACCGGCGTCCTCACCGGGCTGCTCTTCCAGGCGTGCTGGGCCGTCGCCCTGCTGGCGGCCGGCCGGGCGCTCCAACTCCTCGCCACCCGGAGGGTGGTGGTCCAGGGTGGTTGACGCGCTGCGCGCCTACACGCTCACCGCGGGGATGTGGATACGCGCCTCCCTGACCTACCGCGCCTCGTTCGCCATGGCGCTGCTCGGCAGCTTCATCGGCTCCGGCCTCGACTTCGTGGCCATCATGATCATGTACTCCCACATCGACGCGCTGGGCGGCTACGCCGTCGCCGAGGTCGCCCTGCTCTACGGCGCGACCAGCCTCTCCCTGGGGATCACCGAACTCCTCGTCGGCAACGTCAGCCGCGTCGGCGCCAACGTCCGTAACGGCACCGTCGACACGCTCCTGGTCCGGCCCGTACCGGTCTTCCTCCAGCTCGCCGCCGACCGCTTCGCGCTGCGCCGACTCGGCCGCATCACCCAGGGCGCCCTGGTCATGGGCTGGGCACTGGTCGCGCTCGGCCCGGTACGCGCCGGCTGGTCACCCCTGGACTGGCTGCTGCTCGTGGTCATGGTGCTGGCCGGGGCCGGCATCTACGGCGCGCTCTACGCCCTCGGCGGCGCCTTCCAGTTCTGGGCGCAGGACGCCGCCGAGGTCCAGAACGCCTTCACCTACGGCGGCAACACCCTGCTCCAGTACCCGCCCACCGTCTTCGCCGGTGAGCTGGTGCGAGGCGTCACCCTGGTGATCCCCCTCGCCTTCGTCAACTGGGTGCCCGCCGCCACCCTCCTGGGGCGGGACGCCCCGTTGGACCTGCCGGGCTTCGCCGCCTGGCTCTCCCCGCTGGTCGCCGCGGCGGCCTGCTGCGTCGCCGCCCTGGTGTGGCGCGCCGCGGTCAACAGCTACCGCAGCACCGGAAGCTGACGGAAGGAGCCCCACCGATGCCCGATCCCGCCTCCCGCCCCGCGCCGGACCCCCACCGGGGACGGCCGTCCGAAACCGCCGACACCGCCGGGCCCGCTCGCGTCCCCGCCCCGGCCGCTCCCGACCGGGGGCACCGCGCCGCGCCGGACCCGTCCGGCGGCACGGGCGAGCCGCTGATCGTCGCGGAGGGGCTCCGGAAGGTCTTCACCGTGCGTCGCCGCGCCGGCCTGGTGCGCCGCTCCCGCACCGAGGTCCGAGCCGTGGAGGAGGTCGGCTTCCGGATCGATCGCGGCGAGATGGTCGGCTACATCGGCCCCAACGGGGCCGGGAAGTCCACCACCATCAAGATGCTGACCGGCATCCTCACCCCGACCGCCGGCACGCTGCGGGTCGCCGGCGTCGAACCCTCCCGGGACCGCACCCGCCTCGCCCGCCGCATCGGGGTGGTCTTCGGGCAGCGCACCACTCTCTGGTGGGACCTGCCGCTGCGGGACTCCTACGCGCTGGCCCGCCGCATCTACCGCGTCGAACCCGCCCGCTTCCGCCGCAACCTCGACCGCTGCGTCGAGCTGCTCGACCTCGCCGAACTGCTCCCGGTCCCCGTCCGCCAGCTGTCCCTGGGGCAGCGGATGCGCGCCGACATCGCCGCGGCGCTGCTGCACGACCCCGAGGTGCTCTACCTCGACGAGCCGACCATCGGCCTCGACGTCGTCAGCAAGGCCACCGTCCGGAGCTTCCTGCGCGAGCTGAACGCCGAGCAGGGCACCACCGTCCTGCTGACCACCCACGACCTCGGCGACATCGAGCAGCTCTGCCGCCGGGTGATCGTGATCGACCACGGGCGCATCGTCCACGACGGCGACCTGGCGCTGCTGCACGGCAGCGACGGCGGGGAACGCACGCTCGTGGTCGACCTGGAACGCGAGCTGCCGCCCCTCACGGTGCCCGGGGCACGTACCGTCCGGGTCGAGGGCCCGCGGCAGTGGCTCTCTTTCCCCGCCACGGTGCGGGCGGCACCTCTGGTCGCGGCGATCGCCCGGGACTACCCGCTGCTCGACCTGTCGATCCGCGAACCCGACATCGAACAGGTCATCGGCCGCATGTACGCCGCCCGTCGCGGCGCCGGCGGGCACTGACCCGGCCGCCGTCCTGACCGAGGCGGACGGCCTCCGCGGCGGGCCCGCGGGTGTGCCGCGGAACACTCCGGGCCCGAGTTGACGGCGCTGGGGCTGCTGCGTAATGTTCTCCGAGCTGCCACGGAGCCGTTCGGTTCCCCAAGTGACGCTGAGCGTCCCAGGAGGTGGCACCCACTGCCTAGGTGCATCTGCCCTTTCGGGCCTGTTTCTCGTGCGTCCCCGCATGCTGAATTCATGGTCCGGGTCGATTTTGAATCGGTCGGGGAAATGCTCTAACGTGGTGGACACGCCGGAGGGCGAAAAGCTCGAAAGGCCCCGCCGGCCGGGGGTCAGAAACACGAAAGTGGGTCTGATAGAGTCGGAGACACCGAAGGGGAAACTCGGAGGGAAAGGCCGAAAGGCCGAGAGATTGTCCCCGCCGACCGGGGGTCAGGATCACGGAAGTGAGTCTGGTAGAGTCGGAAACACAAAGAAAGACCGAAGGGAAAAGCCCGGAGGGTCTGCTGAAAGGCAGTCCGAAGGAAGCGTCCGTTCCTTGAGAACTCAACAGCGTGCCAAAAGTCAACGCCAGATATGTTGATACCC
>NZ_JAAVJD010000144.1 GCF_012033735.1 Streptomyces lonarensis
CGCTGGACGCGCCGATGCGGCCGTACGACAGCCGCGCGCAGGCGTCCAACATGGCCAACGGGGCGACGACGCTGATCCTGGAGAGCCGGGAGCACGCCCGTGCGCCCGCCGCGCCCGCGGCCCGTCCTTCCGGCGGGCCCGGGCCCGCCGTTCCGCCATCGGTGTGTCGACGACGCCCGACGGGGGAGCGGCACCACAATCCCCGTGACGGCGACCGGCGGCCCCGGCTCCCGCCGTCACCTCGCAAGTCGACGCCCCCTCGGAGGCACAGCCATGTCCGACGGCTACTTCCTGCCCGACCCCGAAGGCCGCGTGCCCAGCGCCGGCGGCTACTTCGGCGCGTTCGGCGGCATCTTCGTCCCGGAGGCGCTGCGCGCCGCCGTGGAGGAGGTGGCGGCCGAGTACGAGAAGGCGAAGGGCGACCCGGCCTTCGCCGCCGAGCTGGAGGACCTGCTGGTCAACTACACCGGCCGTCCCAGCGCCCTCACCGAGGTCCCGCGTTTCGCGGAGCACGCCGGCGGTGCCCGGGTCTTCCTCAAGCGCGAGGACCTGAACCACACCGGCTCGCACAAGATCAACAACGTGCTGGGCCAGGCCCTGCTGACGCGCCGCATGGGCAAGACCCGCGTCATCGCCGAGACCGGCGCCGGCCAGCACGGCGTCGCCACCGCCACCGCCTGCGCCCTCTTCGGCCTGGAGTGCGTCATCTACATGGGCGAGATCGACACCGAGCGCCAGGCGCTCAACGTCGCCCGGATGCGGATGCTCGGCGCCGAGGTGATCCCGGTGACCTCCGGCAGCCGCACCCTCAAGGACGCCATCAACGAGGCGTTCCGCGACTGGGTGGCCAACGTGGACCGCACCCACTACCTCTTCGGCACCGTCGCGGGCCCGCACCCCTTCCCGGCGCTGGTGCGCGACTTCCACCGCGTCATCGGGGTCGAGGCGCGGCGGCAGATCCTCGAGCGCACCGGCCGGCTGCCGGACGCGGTCGCGGCCTGCGTCGGCGGCGGCTCCAACGCCATCGGCCTCTTCCACGCGTTCCTGCCCGACGAGGGCGTCCGCCTGGTCGGGCTGGAGGCCGCCGGTCACGGCGTTCCCTCCGGGGAGCACGCCGCCACGCTCACCGCCGGTGAGCCCGGCATCCTCCACGGCTCGCGCTCCTACGTCCTCCAGGACGACGAGGGCCAGATCACCGAGCCGTACTCGATCTCCGCCGGGCTGGACTACCCGGGGATCGGCCCGGAGCACGCCTACCTCAAGGACTCCGGCCGGGCCGAGTACCGGCCCGTCACCGACGACGAGGCGATGCGGGCGCTGCGCATGCTGGCGCGGACCGAGGGCATCATCGCCGCGATCGAGAGCGCGCACGCCCTCGCCGGGGCGCTCGACCTGGGCAGGGAGCTGGGCCCGGAGGCGACCGTGCTGGTCAACCTCTCCGGCCGCGGCGACAAGGACATGGACACCGCGGCCCGCTACTTCGGGCTGTACGACGAGGGAGCCGAGAAGTGACCGCGACGGACCACCTGGCGGGCGGTGCCACCGACGGCACCGCCGAGCGCACCACCGCCCCGGCGCCCGGCGGCCGACTGGCCCTGCTGGAGTCGGTGCTCGCCGACACCCGGGCGCAGGGCCGTGCAGCTCTGATCGGCTACTTCCCCGCGGGGTTTCCCACCACCCGGGAGGGCATCGACTGCGCCGTCGCCATGGCGGAGGGCGGCTGCGACGTCATCGAGATCGGGCTGCCGCACAGCGACCCGGTGCTCGACGGCCCCGTCATCCAGACCGCCGACGACATCGCCCTGCGCGGCGGCGTCCGGATCGCCGACGTCATCGCCACCGTGGGAGAGGTCCACGCCGCAACCGGCGTGCCGGTGCTGTGCATGACCTACTGGAACCCGGTCGACCGCTACGGGGTGGCCCGGTTCGCCGCGGAGCTGGCCGCAGCCGGGGGCGCGGGCTGCATCCTGCCGGACCTTCCGGTGGAGGAGGCGGGCGCCTGGCGGGAGGCCGCGGCCGAGCACGGACTGGCGACCGTCTTCGTCGTCGCGCCGTCCAGCCGCGACAAGCGGCTCGCGGAGATCACCGCGGCCGGCAGCGGGTTCGTGTACGCCGCCTCGCTCATGGGCGTCACCGGCACGCGGGAGTCGGTCGGGCAGCAGGCGGGGGAGCTGGTCGGCCGGACGCGCGCCGTCAGCGACCTCCCGGTCTGCGTCGGCCTGGGTGTCTCCACCGGTGCGCAGGCCGCCGAGGTGGCGGCCTTCGCCGACGGGGTGATCGTGGGCAGCGCCTTCGTGCAGCGGGTCCTCGACCACGCCGGCGACGGTCCGGCCGCGGTCGCGGCGGTGCGCGCCCTCGCCACGGAACTGGCGGCCGCCACCCGCCGGGAGGGCTGAGCCCGCCCCGCACGCCCCCGCACGCCCCGTGCCCGGCCCGGCACGGGGCGTGCCGACCCGGGCCCGGGCGCCGTCACCCCGGCCGGTAGAGTCGCGCGGCATGGACAACGGGATATCCGAGGGGTCGGCGGGGGACCCGGGCGCCGGGGAGCCCGAGGGCCCCTTCCGCCCGCCGACAGAGGTGGAACACCAGCTGTACGAGGCAGGGGAGACCGGCGACTGGACCGCCTTTTTCGCCACACTCGCCGCCACCGACCTGTTCGTGCCGGCCCGTCGCGACGCGGTCGACGCCGACCCCGGGAGGGTCAGCCTCTCCCCGTTCCGCGACCCCGACATGGACGGCCTCTGCCAGGCGGTCTACACCCGCGGCCTGCTGCCCGAGCCGGTCCCCGGACAGGTCCACGAGCGCACCGAACTGGCGTGGCTGGCGCGGATATGGCCGTCCTCGCTGCGCTGGCTGGCCGTCAACCCCGGCACCCCCGTGGAGACCTTCGTCCCCGCCAACCCCCGGGCGTGGCGCAAGTACGCGCGCAAGGCCGGCCAGGAACCGCGGATGAAGACGGTGTGGACCGGCCCGCTCCACGACGCCCTGGCGCACGGGATGGCCTGCGGGGCGCTGCTGCTGGTCAACAACGGTCACCCGTGGAACCACCTCGGCTGGCAGGGGCAGGGCTACTCCGAGGAGCAGGAGTCACTGCGCCGCTGGTGGGACATCACCTCCCGCGACCAGCTGCTCTACGCGATGGAGGGGCTGACGGCCGGCGACTACTCGCCGTCGGACTGGGAGTTCGCGCTGCGGGTCCGCGAGGCGCTGGTCGAGGAGTACGGCACCCTCCCGGACGGCGACACCTGGCGCGACGCCGCCGAGCGGGTCCTGCTGGCGCGGACCGCGGAGCTGGTGGAGAGCACCGGCCGGCCGCCCGGCTTCGACCTCCACGCCGACATCGAGTCGACCCGCGACCTGATCGGCCGCATCCTCCGCTACGAGGCGCGGTTCCGGGCCGACGGAATCCTCGTCGGTGAGGACGTGGTGCGGTCCGTCCTGGCCTGGGACTTCGGCCGGGCCTCCGCCATGGCCCGCTGGGGGCTGGGCGCCCGGTACTGCGAGCCCGGCGAGGCGCGGGAGGCGCTGCTGACCACCGGTGCCAACGCCCGGCAGATCTACCGGGGCTGGGGCGAGTTCGCCGCCGGGTACATCCTCGGCCGCTGCCTCCACTTCGACGACGAGGCGTTCGGCAGCTGGTACACCGACATGGTCGCCGTGCACCGCATCCTCACCACCGACACCGAGAGCCCCTGGCTGAGCGTGCCCTGGCAGCACCCGACGGACGGCACGCGGGACGACCGCGCCCGCTGACCCGGCCGCGCCCCGCCGGAAGAACCCCGGTCGCCGGGTCGCACCACCGCCGGGCGCGGGACGGGCCGCCGCCGGTCGGCGGGTCCCGCCGACCGGGTCGCCGTCGGCGTGTCAAGGTGGCAGCGCCCTGTCCCGCGGGCGCCGCTCCGCGCGCCGCGCCCGGCTCCACCGTGGAGGAACCGATGGTCATCGTCGCCGGCCACATCGTCGTCGACCCGGGACGGGGGGACGCCTACCTGGCGGAGTGCGTCCCGCTGGTGGTCGAGGCCCGCCGCTCCCCGGGCTGCCTCGACTTCGCGCTCTCGCCCGACATCGCCGACTCCGGGCGGATCAACGTCCACGAGCGGTGGACCTCCCGCGAGGCCGTCGAGGCGTTCCGGATCGGCGGGCCGAGCCCCGCGCAGACCGAGGCGATGCTCTCGGCCAGCGTCGCGGAGTACGAGGTGGCCGCCGGGCGCGACCTCACCTGACGCCCCTCGCGGCCGGCCGCCCGTCGCGGGAACGCCCTCCCGGAGCCCGCACGGGTAGCGCCGGGCCGCTGCCGCCGGGGCGGGGTGAAGGGGTAGCCTCGGGACCACCATGGAGATCCTTGCCGCCATCCCCAGCCCCGGTATCAGCGAGGTCCCGATCGTCGGGGGCTTCGCGCTACGCGGGTACGCCGTGTGCATCATCATCGGCCTGTTCCTCGCCATCTGGCTGACCGGGAAACGCTGGGCCGCGCGCGGCGGCGTCGCCCAGACGGTCGGCGACATCGCCATCTGGGCGGTGCCCTTCGGCCTGATCGGGGCCCGTGTCTACCACGTGGTCACCGACTACCAGCTGTACTTCGGGGAGGGCCGCAACCCCGTCGACGCGCTCTGGATCCAGGACGGCGGTATCGGGATCTGGGGGGCGATCGCCGGTGGTGCGCTCGGCGCCTGGATCGCCTGCCGGCGGCGCGGGATCTCCTTCCCGGCCTTCGCCGACGCGGCGGCGCCCGGCATCGTGCTGGCGCAGGCCGTCGGCCGCTGGGGCAACTGGTTCAACCAGGAGCTGTACGGCCGGGCCACCGACCTGCCGTGGGCGCTGGAGATCGACAACGGCCGTGACCTGGGCACCTTCCACCCGACCTTCCTCTACGAGTCGCTGTGGTGCGTGGGCGTCGCGGTCCTGGTCATCTGGGCGGACCGCCGGTTCCGACTCGGCCACGGCCGGGCGTTCGCGCTCTACGTCGCCGGGTACACGGCCGGCCGCTTCTGGATCGAGTACCTGCGCATCGACGAGGTCAACACCGTCCTCGGCCTGCGGCTGAACAACTGGACGGCGCTGCTGGTCTTCCTGGCCGCGGTCACCTTCCTGGTGGTCTCGGCGCGCCGCCACCCCGGTCGGGAGACCGTGGTGGAGCCCGGCGCGGGCCCCGACGCGGGCCCCGACGCGGACGCCGACACCGCCGACACGGCGGACACCGCGGAGGGCGCGCGACCCGCCGACGGCGGCCGGGACCGCGAGGACGACGATCCGCCCCGCGATGCGGACGACCTGACCGCGACGGCGGAGCGCCCCGGCGGGGACGGGGCGACCGGCCCCGCGGCGCGCGGCGACGACCGCCGCTGACCGCACCCACCGACCCCACGCCGCCCGGACCGCGCCAGCGCCGTCCGGGCGGCGTCGTCGTGCTGCCGCGGTGCGGGCGCCGGCGGGCGGTGTCCGCGCGCGGGGCGCGCCCGACGGACCGTGTGCCCGGGGCGCCTGCTCCGGCGCGCCGCTGCGGACCGCGCCACCGCCACCGCCGGCACCGCTCTGACCGCCGTCACCGCCGGTCGGAGCGCTGCGGCAGGGATCACATCTCGGTCGGGGGTCTTGCCGCTGCCCGTGCCGGGGTGAAAGAGTGCGCGGCGCGTCACACCACGGTCGTCACTCCCGGTGAACCGTGTTTCCCGGCGGTTTCACCGATGTCACCGGCGGGCATATGCTCCGAGCCCCCCAACGAGCGGGCCCGGGCATCGTGGCCCGCCCGGCTCCGGCCTTCTCCAGGCCGCGCCTCATGCGCGCACAGTCCGCATGATGGATACAGGTGTCCACAAACCGGCAACGCCGCCATCATGTAACCTTCACGAAATTTCGCCAGGGCCAACGTCGTCCCTCGGTACCACAGCTGCCACTGATGACGACGGGAGAGCCGATGCGTTCTGGGCCCACGGCTGCCTATCCGGCCAAGCAGGGGATGTACGACCCGGCGGAGGAGCACGACGCGTGCGGCGTCGGCTTCGTCGCCACTCTCACCGGTGAGGCCAGCCACGACCTGGTGGACCGGGCCCTGACGGTGCTGCGCAACCTCGAGCACCGGGGCGCCACCGGCAGCGACCCCGACACCGGTGACGGCGCGGGCATCCTCATCCAGGTTCCCGACGCCTTCCTTCGGGAGAACGTCGACTTCGCGCTGCCGGAGCCCGGGCACTACGCGGTCGGCACCGCGTTCCTGCCGCCCGGTGACGAGAGCGACGGCGCCGCGGCCGACGCGGCCGCCGCCCGCATCGAGGCCATCGCCGCCGAGGAGGGCCTCACCGTCCTCGGCTGGCGCGACGTCCCGGTCACCCCGGGGCTGCTGGGCGCCGCCGCGCGCGCCACCATGCCCGTCTTCCGCCAGCTGTTCGTCACGGACGGCCGGCAGAGCGGTCTGGAGCTGGACCGTCCCGCGTTCGTGCTGCGCAAGCGCGCCGAGCGCGAGGCCGACGTGTACTTCCCGTCGCTGTCCTCCCGGACGCTGGTCTACAAGGGCATGCTCACCACCGGGCAGCTGGAGCCGTTCTTCCCGGACCTCTCCGACCGCCGCCTCGGCTCCGCCGTGGCGCTGGTGCACTCCCGCTTCTCCACCAACACCTTCCCCAGCTGGCCGCTGGCGCACCCCTACCGGTTCATCGCCCACAACGGTGAGATCAACACCGTCCGCGGCAACCGGAACTGGATGCGCGCCCGCGAGTCGCAGCTGTACAGCGACCTCTTCGCCGCCGCGGGCAGCGACGGCGGCGACGCCACCGACCCGCAGGCCGCGCTCGAGCGCGTCTTCCCGATCTGCACCCCGGACGCCAGCGACTCCGCCACCTTCGACGAGGTGCTGGAGCTGCTGCACCTCGGCGGCCGGTCGCTGCCGCACTCCGTGCTGATGATGGTGCCGGAGGCGTGGGAGAACAGCGACACCATGGACCCCGCGCGCCGGGCGTTCTACCAGTACCACTCCACCCTGATGGAGCCCTGGGACGGGCCGGCCTGCGTCACCTTCACCGACGGCGTCCAGGTCGGCGCGGTGCTGGACCGCAACGGTCTGCGCCCCGGCCGCTACTGGGTCACCGACGACGGCTTCGTCGTGCTCTCCTCCGAGGTCGGCGTCCTGGACATCGACCCCGCGCGGGTCGTCCGAAAGGGCCGGCTCCAGCCGGGCCGCATGTTCCTGGTGGACACCGCCGCCGGCCGCATCATCGAGGACGACGAGATCAAGGCCGGGCTCGCCGCCGAGCAGCCCTACCAGGAGTGGCTGGACGCCGGGCTCATCGAACTCGCCGACCTGCCGCAGCGCGAGCACATCGTGCACACCCACGCCTCGGTCACCCGCCGGCAGCAGACCTTCGGGTACACCGAGGAGGAGCTGCGGGTGCTGCTCGCGCCGATGGCGCGCAGCGCCGCCGAGCCGATCGGCTCCATGGGCACCGACACGCCCATTGCCGCCCTCTCGGACCGGCCCCGGCTGATCTTCGACTACTTCACACAGCTGTTCGCGCAGGTCACCAACCCGCCGCTGGACGCCATCCGCGAAGAACTGGTCACCTCGCTGCGGTCCTCGCTCGGCCCGCAGGGCAACCTGCTGGAGCCGACGCCCGCCTCGTGCCGCTCGGTCACCCTGCCGTTCCCGGTGATCGACAACGACGAGCTGGCCAACCTGATCCACGCCAACGCCGACGGCAACATGCCGGAGTTCTCCTCCGCGATCCTCTCCGGCCTGTACCGGGTGAGCGGCGGCGGCGACGCGCTGGCCGACCGCATCGCGGAGATCTGCTCCGAGGTCGACGCCGCCATCGCCGACGGCGCCCGCATCGTGGTCCTCTCCGACCGCCACTCGGACGCCGAGCACGCGCCGATCCCGTCGCTGCTGCTCACCGCCGCCGTCCACCACCACCTCATCCGCACCAAGCAGCGCACCCAGATGGGGCTGCTGGTCGAGGCCGGCGACGTCCGAGAGGTGCACCACGTCGCCCTGCTCATCGGGTACGGCGCCGCGGCGGTCAACCCCTACCTGGCCATGGAGTCGGTGGAGGACCTGGCGCGCCGCGGGACGTTCTTCGAGAACACCCCCGACCTCACCACCGAGCAGGCGATCCGCAACCTCATCGCGGCGCTGGGCAAGGGCGTGCTGAAGGTGATGTCCAAGATGGGCATCTCCACCGTCGCTTCCTACCGCGGCGCCCAGGTCTTCGAGGCCATCGGCCTCGACGAGGAGTTCGTCGCCACCTACTTCCAGGGCACCGCCACCAAGATCGGCGGCATCGGCCTGGACGTCGTGGCGCGCGAGGTCGCCGAGCGCCACAGCAAGGCCTACCCCCGCTCCGGTGTCACCTCCGCCCACCGGCGGCTGGAGATCGGCGGCGAGTACCAGTGGCGCCGCGAGGGTGAGCCGCACCTCTTCGACCCGGACACCGTCTTCCGACTGCAGCACTCCACCCGCGAGCGCCGCTACGACATCTTCAAGCAGTACACGGAGCGGGTGAACGAGCAGTCCGAGCGGCTGATGACGCTGCGCGGCCTCTTCGGCCTCAAGCACGACCGTCCCGCGGTCCCGCTGGAGGAGGTCGAGCCCGTCTCGGAGATCGTCCGCCGGTTCTCCACCGGTGCGATGTCCTACGGCTCCATCTCGCAGGAGGCCCACGAGACCCTGGCCATCGCCATGAACCGGCTGGGCGGCAAGTCCAACACCGGTGAGGGCGGCGAGGACCCGGAGCGGCTGTACGACCCCGAGCGCCGCTCCGCGATCAAGCAGGTCGCCTCGGGCCGCTTCGGTGTGACCTCCGAATACCTGGTCAACGCCGACGACATCCAGATCAAGATGGCGCAGGGCGCGAAGCCCGGCGAGGGCGGCCAGCTGCCCGGGCACAAGGTCTACCCCTGGGTCGCCCGGACCCGGCACTCCACCCCCGGCGTGGGGCTGATCTCCCCGCCGCCGCACCACGACATCTACTCGATCGAGGACCTGGCGCAGCTGATCCACGACCTGAAGAACGCCAACCCGGTCGCCCGCATCCACGTGAAGCTGGTCTCCGAGGTCGGCGTCGGCACGGTCGCGGCGGGTGTCTCCAAGGCCCACGCCGACGTGGTGCTCATCTCGGGCCACGACGGCGGCACCGGCGCCTCGCCGCTGACCTCGCTCAAGCACGCCGGCGGCCCCTGGGAGCTCGGCCTGGCCGAGACGCAGCAGACGCTGCTCCTCAACGGGCTGCGCGACCGGATCGTGGTGCAGACCGACGGCCAGCTGAAGACCGGCCGCGACGTGCTGATCGCGGCCCTCCTCGGCGCCGAGGAGTACTGCTTCGCCACCGCGCCGCTGGTGGTCTCCGGCTGCGTCATGATGCGCGTCTGCCACCTCGACACCTGCCCGGTCGGCATCGCCACCCAGAACCCGGTGCTGCGCGACCGGTACGCCGGCAAGGCCGAGCACGTCGTCAACTTCTTCGAGTTCATCGCGGAGGAGGTCCGGGAGCTCCTCGCCGAGCTGGGCTTCCGCACCCTGGACGAGGCGATCGGCCACGCCGAGCTGCTGGACACCGGCCGCGCGGTCGACCACTGGAAGGCCCGCGGGCTGGACCTGGCCCCGCTGCTGCACGTGCCCGAGCTGCCCGAGGGCGCCGTGCGCCACCAGGTGATCGAGCAGGACCACGGCCTGGCCAAGGCGCTGGACAACGAGCTGATCCGGCTCTCCGCCGACGCGCTGGAGGCCGACCGCGCCGAGGACGCGCAGCCGGTCCGCGCGCAGCTGGCGATCCGCAACATCAACCGGACGGCCGGCACGATGCTGGGCCACGAGGTCACCAAGAAGTTCGGTGGCGCGGGGCTTCCCGACGACACCATCGACCTCACCTTCACCGGTTCCGCCGGGCAGTCGTTCGGCGCGTTCCTGCCGAGCGGTGTCACGATGCGGCTGGAGGGCGACGCCAACGACTACGTCGGCAAGGGGCTCTCCGGCGGCCGGATCGTGGTCCGTCCCGACCGCGGCGCGGACCACCTCGCCGAGTACTCCACCATCGCGGGCAACACCCTCGCCTACGGTGCGACCGGCGGCGAGCTGTTCCTGCGGGGCCAGGTCGGCGAGCGGTTCTGCGTCCGCAACTCCGGCGCCCTGGTGGTCGCCGAGGGCGTGGGCGACCACGGCTGCGAGTACATGACCGGCGGCACCGCGGTGGTGCTGGGCACCACCGGCCGGAACTTCGGCGCCGGCATGTCCGGCGGTACCGCCTTCCTGATCGACCTCGACCGCGCCCACGTCAACGTGGGCAACCGGGACGCCGTCGTGGAACTGGACGACTCCGACGCCGCGTGGCTGCACGACGTGGTGCGCCGCCACCAGCAGGAGACCGGTTCCACCGTCGCGGAGAAGCTGCTCGCCGACTGGGAGACCACGGTCACGCGCTTCTCCAAGATCGTTCCGCTCACCTACAAGGCAGTGCTCGCCGCCAAGGACGCCGCCGAGCAGGCCGGGCTCTCCGAGTCCGCGACCCACGAGAAGATGATGGAGGCGGCGACCCATGGCTGACCCGAAAGGCTTCCTCACCACCGGCCGCGAGGTCGCGCAGACCCGCCCGGTCCCGGAGCGCGTCCGGGACTGGAACGAGGTCTACGTCCCCGGCTCGCTGCTGCCGATCATCACCAAGCAGGCCGGGCGCTGCATGGACTGCGGCATCCCGTTCTGCCACAACGGCTGTCCGCTGGGGAACCTGATCCCCGAGTGGAACGACTACGCCTACCGCGGCGACTGGACCGCGGCCAGCGAGCGGCTGCACGCGACCAACAACTTCCCGGAGTTCACCGGGCGGCTGTGCCCCGCCCCGTGCGAGTCGGCGTGCGTGCTCGGCATCAACCAGCCGGCGGTGACCATCAAGAACGTCGAGGTCACCATCATCGACAAGGCGTGGGAGGCGGGCGCCGTCACCGCGCAGCCCCCCGGCCGCCTGTCGGGCAAGACGGTCGCCGTGATCGGCTCGGGTCCGGCCGGTCTGGCCGCCGCCCAGCAGCTGACGCGGGCCGGGCACACCGTCGCCGTCTTCGAGCGGGCCGACCGGCTCGGCGGGCTGCTGCGGTACGGCATCCCCGAGTTCAAGATGGAGAAGCGGCACATCAACCGCCGCATCGAGCAGATGCGCGCCGAGGGGACCAAGTTCCGCACCGGCGTGGAGATCGGTCGCGACATCACCGCGACCGACCTGCGGCGGCGCTACGACGCGGTGGTCATCGCCGCAGGCGCCACCATCGCCCGCGACCTCCCGGTCCCCGGGCGGGAGCTGAACGGCATCCACCAGGCGATGGAGTACCTGCCGCTCGCCAACAAGGTGCAGGAGGGCGACTTCATCGCGCCGCCCATCTCCGCCGAGGGCAAGCACGTCGTCGTCATCGGCGGCGGCGACACCGGCGCGGACTGCGTCGGCACCGCCCACCGCCAGGGCGCCGCCTCGGTGACCCAGCTGGAGATCATGCCCCAGCCGGGGGAGGAGCGCGCCCCGCACCAGCCGTGGCCGACCTTCCCGATGCTCTACAAGGTCACCAGCGCCCACGAGGAGGGCGGGGAGCGGGTCTACGCCGTCTCCACCACCCACTTCGAGGGCGACGAGGACGGCAACGTCCAGGCGCTGCACCTCGTCGAGGTCGAGTTCGTCGACGGGAAGCTGCACCAGAAGGAGGGCACCGAGCGGCGCATCCCCGCACAGCTGGTCACCCTCGCCATGGGCTTCACCGGCACCGACACCGAGAACGGCCTGACCTCCCAGCTCGGCCTGGAACTCGACGCGCGCGGCAACATCGTCCGCGACGCCGAGTACGCCACCTCCGAGCGCGGCGTCTACGCCGCCGGTGACGCCGGGCGCGGCCAGTCGCTCATCGTGTGGGCCATCGCCGAGGGCCGCGCGGCGGCCCGGGGCGTCGACCGGTTCCTCACCGGCGGCAGCGAGCTGCCCTACCCGGTGCGGCCCACCGACCGTTCGCTGACCGTCTGACGCCGGGGCGGCGGTGCCCGGTCGGGGAGACCCGCCGGGCCCGCGGCGCCGCCCGGACAGACCCCCGCCCGGTACCGGGAAGGACCCCGGTACCGGGCGGTGACGTGTCCGGCGCGGCGACGCGTCCATCGTGGTGACGCCGCTCGTGCGGTGAGGCCGCCGGCGCGTCGGCGCGGGCGGCGACCGTCGCGGGGGTCAGCTGCCGGAGGCGGCCATCGGCGTGGGCTCCTCGGCGGTCATGGCGTCCACCAGCGTGCGGTCGCCGAGTTCCTGCTCCAGCTCGATCTCGACCTCGTCCACCGCGAGCATCTCGTTGCAGACCTCCGCCGCGGGGTCCTCGACCGACCAACCGCCCAGCACGACCAGGTCGTCGGTCTCGTGGACCCAGCTGCCCCAGTCGGCGTCGCAGTCGCCGTGCCCGACGACCACCGTCAGCGCGGTGTCCTCCGGGTCGGCCTCGACGACGCCCTCGATCGCCCACAGCACCGGGCTGGAGAAGTTGTCCGCGGGCTGCGCGTCCGGCCACTCCTCGGCTATCTGTTCGGCGCGCTCCAGGAAGACGTTCTCGTCGGGGAGGTCGCCGGGCTGCCGCTCCTCGCCGCCGGGCGCGCCACCGGTGGCCGCGCCGTCCTCCCCGGCACCGTCGTCCCCCGCGCCGCCGGTGGCCGCGCCGTCGTCCGCTCCGGAGTCCGCCGCGGGGGGCGGGCTGTCGTCCCCGGAGGAGTCACCACCGCACGCCGCGATGGTGAGGGCCGTGGCTGCCAGCATCGGAACCAGAACCTTGCTGCGCATGACGCTCCTTCCGTCCCGTGCGCCCCACCCGGATCGCGGGGCACGTTGGGTCTGTGACGGACGCTGCCCCCGATCGGTTCCGTCGAACCGGTGGCACCGCCCCGTGTCGCGTCCCGACGACGGTCGCGCGCCCGGCGCCCGGCGCGCGGCGAGCCCGGCGGGGCCGGAACGCGTCGGACCGGCGGGCGCGCGGTGCCCCGGGAGCAGCGGAGGCCGCCCACCCCTACGGGTGCGGCTGCCGGCGCCTGGTCCGTCGGTGCGGCTGCCGCCGGCGGCGCCCGGACGGCTCCGGCACGCGGCGGCGGTCGGGCCGCGCCACGTCGCCGGACCGTACGCGGCCGACGGGGGCGCGGTGATGGCGGGCTCGACCCTCGTCACGGTCCCGGCTCTCACCCTCTGCGGCGCGGTGCAGCGCCGACCGGTGTCGGCCGGTGCTGTCGTGGGGTGATCACCGACGCCCCCGCCGCCCGCCCCCCGTCCGGGTGAGCCGCCGCCGTGGCGCCCGACGATCTGCGCCGGGCGGTCGGGCCCGCGCCGCAGACTGCGGGCGGCAACCGCTCACCACCGGGAGGTCCCGTGTCCCCACCCTCCGACGGAGCCGCCGTCCTCGCCGCGCGCTGCTCCCACACCCACCTCTTCCCCGGCGCCCGCGTCCTGGTGGAGGGGGTGCCCGACCCCGCGGCGTTCGCCGTCGCACCGCACCCGCTGACGCTCGCGCTGCGGTTCACCGACGGCGTCCTCACCGAGGCGGACCTGGTCACCGACGGCGCGGCCGGGACGGTGCTCGCGGTGCCCGCCCACACCACCGACGCCGGCACCGCCATCCCCGACCACCGCTGGTCGGTGCCGTACGCGGCCGCGGAGGGCGACGCGCTCCGGTTGACGATCGGCCGCCACGCCCCGGCGTGAGGCGTCCCATGCCGCCGCGACGCGACCGGGCGGCCGCGCGCGGGGTCAGGGCGTGTCGGCCGCCGCCGGCGGTCGCGGTGCGGTCGCCTGCCAGGCCGTGAAGAGCGGCAGCGTGCCCGTCGCGTCCATCACCACCACGCCGAACGGCCGGTCGAGGACCACCGTCTCCACCCGGGGCGGCCGCGCCGGCGGTGCGGAACCGAACCGCATCGACATCACGGTGGCGGCCGCCGCCCGCACCCCGTTCTCCGCCAGGGTGAGCACGCTCTGCTGCACCGCGCGGTCCACGAAGAGCGGTTCGGGCGAGAGCCGGGAGAAGTCCGCGCCCGCGCCGGAGATCAGCCGGGCGCCGACCGCCGCCAGCTGCGGCAGCAGCTCGACCGTGGTGGTGAGGCGCAGCCGCGGCAGCCCCAACCGCACGCGGTCCGCGTCGATCCCGGAGCGGGCCGCGG
>NZ_JAAVJD010000145.1 GCF_012033735.1 Streptomyces lonarensis
GCCGCCCGCCAGGAGTGCCAGGGCGCAGAGCGCCGTCACCGCACGCCGGGTGAGGGCGCCGGAAAGGAGGACGACGGCGGCGCAGGCGACCGCCCTCGCGGGCCCCGGCCGGTCGAGCACGGCGGTGCCGGTCGCACGGCCGGCGCTGGGCGCGGTGCCCGTCGCACCGCCGCTGCGGGGCGCGGTCGCGGCGCGGTCGGCCACGGCAGTGCGGTCCGCGCGGGGACGGCGGGGCAGAAGCCTCATCTCAGCTGCCTCCGCACCGGAAGCAGCCGACGCTGGTGCGCAGCATGATGGAGACGTCCTGCCAGAGCGACCAGGTGTCGATGTAGTGGTTGTCGAAGCGGGCGCGCTCCTCGATGGAGGTGTCGCCGCGCAACCCACTGACCTGGGCCAGCCCGGTCAGCCCGGCCGGCATCCGGTGGCGGCGCGCGTACCCGGGGTGGCTGCGGCTGAACTCGGCCACGAAGTGGGGGCGTTCGGGTCGCGGGCCGACCAGGCTCATGTCGCCGCGCAGCACGTTCCACAGCTGCGGCAGCTCATCGAGCGAGGTGCGGCGCAGCAGGCTGCCGACCCGGCTCATGCGGCGGTCGCCGGCGACGTTCCAGCGGGTCGCCGCCTCGGCGTCGTCGCTGGGCCGGATGGAGCGGAACTTCAGGATCACGAAGGGGCGGCCGTCCTGGCCGATACGCTGCTGGCGGAAGAGGACCCCGGGGCCGTCCGCCAGGCGCACCGCCAGTGCGCAGCCCAGCAGCAGCGGGGCGGCGACCAGCAGGAGGGTGGCGGCGCCGCCGATGTCCAGGCCGCGTTTGGCGATCCGGGCCACCGTGCCGGGGGTGGCGGCGGGCGGGTCGAGCCGGCGGCAGGCGAACCCCCAGAGGTGGCCGGCGGGCGGAACGGCGGCTCGGCCGCCGGTGGTTGCGCTGAGCCCGGGGCCGACCTCGACCAGCCAGACGGTGCAGCCCATGCGGTGGCAGAGCTCCAGGAGTTCCGGGTCCTCGGGCTCGGCCGGGCCGCGGACGACGAACGCGTCCAGGACCTGCTCTCCGTCGAGGAGAGTCGCGACGGCGCCGAGGTCACCGCCGGAGAGCCGCGGCGGGCCGGCGGGTGCCGCGGTGGTGCCCGGGGCCCCCGGCGGGGGCGCCGGAGCGTCCCGGTGCGCCGGCGGCACGACGACCGCGACCGGTCGCATGCCGTACTCCGGGTGGTCGCCGAGCACGCCGGCGAGGGCACCCCCGCCCGGGCCGCCGGCGATCACGACCGCGGGGCGGGGACGGCGTCGGTGGGTGCGGCGCCGGGCGCCCCGCACCGCCGCTCGTGCGGCGCAGACCGCCGGCGGGTACAGCGCGACGACGGCGAGGAACGGGAGGACCGGCGCGGAGGGCGCGTCGGCCGCCACCAGGACGGTCTGGGCCACGCACCAGCCGACGGTGCTCTGGGCGGCGATGCGCGGCAGTTCGGCGAGGGCGGTGGTGAACGGGTCGGCTCGGTGGAGCCCGGCACGAAGGTGGAGGGTCACCATGACGAGCAGCGCGACCAGTACCAGCCACAGCGTCGCGGAGGTCCGTCCGAGCAGCGGGACCACCACCGCGACGGCGGTGACGGCATCCGCCGCGATCAGGGCGACGGCGAGGCTGTGCCGCCGCGGTCGGCGCGGGCAGGCCGCCGGCACCTCGGCGACCGCGGCGGCGATGGCCGACTCCGGGACACCGGTGGACGCCGGCTCCGCCGCGGTCGCGGTCAAGGAGGGGGCTGCCGTCGCGTTCCCACCGGAGTGCTGCGCGGGCACCACACCGTCGCCCCGTTCCGCTCCGGCCGGGGCCAGCGGCTGCCGCGCCGGCGGCGCGGTCGCGGCCGCCGCTGTGGCCGGGGCGTTCGGCCCGACCGGGGCCTCCGGGCGGAGCATGCCCGCCGGCGCCGCGCCGAACGGTCGGACGATCCGCACCGGGATCGGCGCGGTCGCCTCGGCGGAACCCGCCCCCCGGGGCGGCAGCAGCAGCCCGACGGGGCAGCGGCCGAGACGTCCGGAGCCGGAGCGGGTACCGGCAGTGGCCGGCGACCCGCCCGACGGCGGCGCCGCTGCCGGGGCGTCGGCCGCGATGGACACCGCCGGCGGCGCGGCCGCTACCGGCCCCACGGACTCCGGCACGGCGGGCTCCGGCACAGCGGGCTCCGGCGCCCCCTGTTCCGGCGCCACCACGGAGGACGACGGGGCCGCCGCGGCGCGCCGCACAGCGGGCAGCTCTTCGACGGCGCGGGCGGGGGCAGCAGCTGAAGCGGCGAACGCGGCCGCCGCGGGGCCGGCGGACGGCGCGGGCGGAGCGGACGGCGGCGCCTGCACCGTCCGCACCGCCTGCACCGCCTGCCCGGCCGACAGGTGCAGTGGGTGGGGCGGGTGCGGGGCGGACGCGACGGGGAGGGCGGACAGGTACGGGGACAGGCCGGGCGCCTGCTGGCACCCGCCCGGCCGCCCGGAGGCGGCCGGGCCCGGCGTCGGCGTCGTCATGGCCGGCTGAACTCCCTCATGCTGAGCGGGGACCGCGGGGTGCCGGGGGTGAGCATCGACCGGTACAGCCGCGAGAACGCCGCTGCCGTCCGTGCCACGTCGTGCTCGGACCGCGCGAACCGGCTTCCCTGCTCGCCGAGTTCGTCGGCCCGCCGAGGGTCGTTGAGCAACCGGGTGACGGCGCGGCCGAGGGTGACCGGGTCGTCCTGCGGCACCAGGCAGAGCGCGGTGTGCGCGGGCGGCAGGCTCTCGCGGGCGCCGGCGACATCGCTCATCACCACCGGGCGGCCCGCCGCCAGCGCCTCCAGCGGCACCAGCGCCATGCCCTCCCAGCGGGACGGCGCCACCACCAGGGAGGCGGCCGCGTACCAGGGGGCGGCGTCCGGCACCGCCCCGACGAAGTCGACCCCGTCGGGGGCCATGGCCCGCAGCCGCTCCGCGTCGGGGCCGTCGCCGACCAGGACCAGGCGCGCGCCGGGGACCCGCGCGGCGATCTCCGGCCAGGCGCGCAGCAGCACGTCCTGCCCCTTCTGCCGGCAGAGCCGTCCGACGCAGACGACGACGGGCGGCCGGCCGCCGTCGACCAGCGTGCGCTGCTCGTCGACGTCCTGATCGGTGCCGTCGAACGCGCCCCAGGCGGCGCCCGCCCCGTCCGCGGAGCCGTCCGCGCCGAGTCGGTCGGAACCCGCTCCGTCCTCCGCCGTGCGGGGCAGCACGGCCGGCACGACGTCGGCGAAGTGGGCGGTGTCGACGCCGTTGCGGATCACCGTCCACCGGGCGCGGACGCCGGCACGCTGGCCGCGGCGCCGCTCGTCGTCGCTGACGCAGACGATCTGGTGCGCCCAGCGAGCGGCGTACCGCTCCCAGCGCAGCGCCAGGGCGCCGGTCACGCCGCGCGCCGCCTCGAACGACCAGGCGTGCGGTTGGTAGACGGTGGGGATGCGGCCCCGGAGCGCCAGCCGGCCGGCCAGCCCGGCCTTGGCGCTGTGCAGATGGACGAGGTCCGGGTCGATCTCCCGCACCGTGCGGGCGATGACGGCGGCCTCCTGGGCGACGCGGGCCCCCGGCTCACGCGCGGCGGACCACGCGCAGACCGTGGCCCCGGCTTCCTCCGCGGCCTCGCCGAGGCCGTCCGGCGGGCAGAGCACCACGGGGCGCAGACCGTCGGCGCGCTGGGCACGCACCAGGTCGGTGACGACGCGGGCGACCCCGCCGTCCGAGGGCTGCGCGATGTGCAGCACGGTGAGCTGACGGGGGTGGGTGGCGGCTCGCGGGGTGTGCATGACGCGGGGCCGGGCGGCCTCCGCGCCCTCCCGGGCGCCTGTCTCGTCCGCCGTGACGGCGGTGGTCTCAGCCACGGACATCGGCCTGGAGGAAGACCGCGCCGAGGTGGTACCCGCCGCCGCCGAAGCCGACGGAGAGCCGTTCCGCGCCGCCGGTGAGGGCGGGGGTCAGGTCCATGACGTCGGAGTCGTACCCGAGCGTGTTGTGGTGCGCCGGGGTGCGGCTGGTCACCGGCACGCCGAGCTCGCTGATGGTGGAGTTCATGACGTTGCCGGCCGGGTTGGCGTCGTCCGAGAGGAGGACGGGCGCGCGGCGGTCCGCCGTCACCGCCAGTGTCTCCCCGGAGGAGCCGCGGTCCCCGTCGTAGCCGACGAATCCGATGCGTCCGTCGGCGCCGGGCGCCGCGTTCAGCCCGCCGATGTCCAGTCGGATCTCGCCGCCGTCGGTGGAGCGGAAACCGTCCTGGATCACGACGTCCCGCAGCGGGGCGTCCGCGTGCTCCCACGCGGCGACCAGCGTCCACCCGCCCCAGGCCCCCGCCTCGGAGTGGCCCATGGCGACGTTGATGTCCGCGACGGTCCACTCACCAGAGCGGGACCAGCGCACCAGTTCGGTCACGTCCGCGGAGGCGGTGAAGGCGTCGTCGTGGTCGGTGACGCGGTGGCCGACGACGGAATCCGCGCGCAACACCTTGTAGCGCCCGCCGGGTTCGGCGATCAGTACTCGTCCGTTGTCCGCGTGGGGTTTCTGTTCACCCACGCGGAGGTTTCCACCCCAGTACAACCGGGCGTAAGTGACGCGCGCACCGTCGGGAATACGGAGTTCCGCACTGGTCGAGTTGTAGGTGTTCGGGTCGTCGTCGATGTCCGTGTAGAACATGCGGTAGTCGCCGTTGCGGCCGGCCGCCCCGCGCTGGGCCGCCGGGCAGGCCGGGGCACCCGGTACGACCTGCTCGACGCAGGTGATGGCCGCGTTGGCGGCGCGGGAGACACCGCCGTGCAACTGGGCACGGTAACGCTCGGAGAAGGGGACGGACGGCGCCGAGGAGAACTGCGCCGAAGCCGGTGCCTGGATGATTCCGGACAACGCCAGCGCTGCGAGAACACACAGCACGACGCGGCCCACACGTCTGGGATGGAAACGCATGAGGGGATCTCCAACTCTCTTTCCAGTGAGCTGGAGAAAACTCTTACAGACGGCAAATCTGAAATCCCGTGCAACGCGCGGCGTTGAACCGTATAACTAATACTCACACAATCTGATGACCGGCTTACCTGGTCCGTTGTGGCCCCCGCCCCCGTGGGCACCCCCGCGGCCCGCGACCTCCGGACCGCCCCCTGCGCGGTGCACCGACCCCCGCCCGACCCCGCCGACCCGTCCCGCGACCCGACCGGCCGACGCGCGGACCGCGGCGCCGCCGGCCGCTCCGGCGCACCCCATGAGAGAGAGGTCACACCGGCGCAACACGACGAAGGCTCCCACCGAAACCGGTGGGAGCCTTCGTTCACTGTGCGCGAGGGGGGAGTTGAACCCCCACGCCCTTTCGGGCACTGGAACCTGAATCCAGCGCGTCTGCCTATTCCGCCACCCGCGCAAAGGGTGATCGCCCGGCTCTTCCCCGCACCCGTTGGCCTGGGGCCGGGAGCGCCTTGCGACATGTAGAAGATTAGCACGGCCACCGGAGTGGTCTCACACCCTCATCCGGAGCCCCTGGAGTGCGACGACGGCCCCTACCGGGTATGCGGGACACTGTGTCGTGATCCGCCTTACGATCCAGGGGGATCACCGCGCGCGGGCAGGGGCGCTGGCCGGTACTCACCGGGAACCAGCCGATTCACCCGCGCGTGGATACGATCAGTAAGCATGACCGCTGACCGCACCGGTGCCTCCCACGGCATCCCGGGGGCCGACGCCGCCGCGGACAGCGCCCAGACGCCGGGTACACCGGAGAAGGAGGTGCACCATGGGAGTACTCAAGCGGTTCGAGCAGCGGCTGGAGGGCCTGGTCAACGGCACCTTCGCCAAGGTCTTCAAGTCCGAGGTGCAGCCGGTCGAGATCGCCGGTGCGCTCCAGCGTGAGTGCGACAACAACGCCACGATCTGGAACCGGGAGCGCACCGTCGTCCCGAACGACTTCATCGTCGAGCTGAGCGACGGCGACTTCGACCGGCTCGCCCCCTACTCCGGGCAGCTCTCCCAGGAGCTCGCCGGCATGGTGCGCGAGTACGCCAAGCAGCAGCGGTACACCTTCATGGGCGAGATCACGGTCAGCCTGGAGAAGGCCCCCAACCTCGACACGGGGCTCTACCGCGTCCGCAGCCGCACGCTGGCCTCCTCGTCGGCCGGCGGCGCCGCGGCCGGCGGTGCGCCCCCCACGACCCCGCCCGGCCCCACGCACGGGGGCTCCTACGGCTACCCGCAGCCCGGCGCCGGCGGCGCGGTGCCGCCACCGCCCGCGGGCGCACCCGGCGCGTACGGCTCCGGCGGTGCCCCCGCCGCGGACCGCACGAGGCGCTGGGTCGAGATCAACGGCAACCGCCACCAGATCTCGCGTTCCACCCTGGTGCTGGGACGCTCCACCGAGGCCGACGTCCGCGTGGATGACCCGGGCGTCTCCCGCCGCCACTGCGAGATCCAGGCGACGGAACCGGCCACCGTGCGCGATCTCGGCTCCACCAACGGCATCGTGGTGGACGGGCACCCCACCAAGCACGCTACGCTCCGCGACGGCTCACGGATCGTCGTGGGCAGTACCACCATCATCTACCGGCAAGCCGAAGGGTGAATCGGGGGCCATGTCAGAGCTGACCCTGACGGTCATGCGGCTCGGCTTTCTCGCCGTGTTGTGGCTGTTCGTGATCGTGGCCGTTCAGGTCATCCGCAGCGACCTGTTCGGCACGCGTGTCACGCAGCGCGCGACCGCCCGCCGTGGCGCGCCGGAACAGCGCGCCCAGCCGCAGCGGCGGCAGCAGCAGTCGGGACGCGGCAACCGCCAGCGCCGCGGGGCGCCGACAAAGCTGGTCATCACCGAGGGCTCCCTCACGGGAACCACTGTCGCTCTCCAGGGGCAGACCATTACGCTCGGGCGGGCACACGACTCCACCATCGTGCTCGACGACGACTACGCCTCCGGACGGCACGCCCGGATCTATCCCGACCAGGACGGTCAGTGGATCGTCGAGGACCTGGGATCGACCAACGGCACCTATCTCGACCGGTCGCGGCTCACCACGGCGATGCCCATCCCGCCGGGTGCACCGGTCCGCATCGGCAAGACCGTCATCGAGCTGCGGAAGTAGGGTCGACCCCACTATGACGAGGACAGGGCGGGCTCCATGCGGCAGAGCGACGAGCGGGGCCCGGAACCGGCCGGTGAGGCGAGCATGAGTCTGACACTGCGGTTCGCCGCCGGCTCCCACACCGGGATGATCCGGGAGCACAACGAGGACTCCGGCTACGCCGGCCCCCGGCTCCTCGCCATCGCCGACGGCATGGGCGGCCAGGCCGCGGGCGAGGTCGCCAGCTCCGAGGTCATCTCCACCCTCGTCCAGCTCGACGACGACATCCCCGGCTCCGACCTGCTGACGGCGCTGAACGCCTCGGTCCAGCACGCCAACACCCGCCTGCGGGCGATGGTGGAGGAGGACTCCCAGCTCGACGGCATGGGCACCACGCTCACCGCGATGCTCTGGACCGGACAGCGGCTCGGTCTGGTGCACGTCGGCGACTCCCGCGCCTACCTCCTCCGCGAGGGTGTCCTCACCCAGATCACCCAGGACCACACCTGGGTGCAGCGGCTGGTCGACGAGGGACGCATCACCGAGGAGGAGGCGACCACCCACCCGCAGCGCTCCCTGCTGATGCGCGCGCTGGGAAGCGCCGACTCGGTGGAAGCCGACCTCTCGATCCGCGAGGTGCGCGCCGGCGACCGTTACCTGGTGTGTTCGGACGGCCTCTCCGGCGTGGTTTCACATGAAACAATGGAGCACACCCTCGGCGCGTTCGCACCGCCGCAGGAGACGATCCGCGAACTGATCGAGCTGGCGCTGCGCGGCGGCGGGCCCGACAACATCACCTGCATCATCGCCGACGTCCTCGACGTCGGCCACGCGCCGGGCGACGCCGAGACCTCCGTCTACAGCGACGCCCCGCAGATCGTCGGCGCGGTGGCCGAGACCCAGCCGCACATCGGCGGCCCGGTCAGCCAGACGCCGGCCTCCCGCGCCGCGGAGCTGGGCCGCTCCCGCAACGGCGGAGAGAAGGAGGGCGGGGGCGACGACGGCAACGGCGTCATCGGCAGCTTCGGCTCCTTCACCGACGACGAGTACCTGCCGCGCCGCTCCGGCTGGCGCTGGTTCCGGCGGATCGCCGTGACCGTGCTGGTGCTGGCCCTGCTGGGAGCCGCCGCCTACGGCGTCTACCGGTGGACCCAGAACCAGTACTACGTCGCGGCCAACGACGAGCACGTCGCGATCTTCCAGGGCGTCAGCCAGGACCTCGGGCCGCTGAGCCTGAACGAGGTGCACGAGGACCACCCCGACATCCGACTCGTCGACCTGCCGGCCTTCCAGCGCAGCGAGGTCGAGAAGGCCATCACCACCGGCGGTCTCGCCGAGGCCCGCTCCAAGATCGAGGAGCTGGCCAACCAGGCCGAGGCGTGTCGTCTGCAGGCCGAGCGCGAAGCCGCTCTCGCCGAGGCCGACGACACCGACGCCGCGGCCTCCGACATCCCGACCCTCACCGATACCCAGCAGCGGCTCGCCCGCCAGTGCACCAGCTGAGCCACTGCGCCGTGACGCCGCGCTGAGAGAAGCCGAGCCATGAGCAGTACCGCGAACACCACCGTCGCCAGCGTCGGTACCCCGAGCAGGCGCAACACCGAGCTCGTCATGCTCGGCTTCGCCGTGCTGGTGACGGTGCTGGCCTACGCCAACACCGGACTGGCGCTGGACGGCAGCCTCCCGGCCGGCATGGTCGCCTACGGGCTCGGCCTCGCCGGGATCGCCGGCGCCGCCCACCTGGTGGTGCGGCGCTGGGCTCCGTACGCCGACCCGCTGATGCTGCCGCTGTGCACGCTGCTGAACGGCCTCGGGCTGGTGCTGATCTGGCGGCTGGACCACGAACCGCGGTTGCAGCCGGCCAACGCGGCCCCCTCCCAGCTGATGTGGTCCGCGCTCGGAGTCGCCCTCTTCCTGGGCGTGCTGATCTTCCTGCGCGACCACCGGGTGCTGCAGCGCTACACCTACATCTCGATGGTCGTGGCGTTCGTCCTGCTGCTGCTGCCGCTGTTCTTCGGCGCCGACACCAACGGCGCCCGCATCTGGGTCCGCATCCCCGGCGTGGGCACCCTGCAGCCCGGTGAGTTCGCCAAGATCGTCATCGCGATCTTCTTCGCCGGCTACCTCATGGTGAAACGCGACGCGCTGGCGCTCGCCAGTCGGCGCTTCCTCGGGATGTACCTGCCGCGTGGCCGCGACCTGGGACCGATCCTGGTCGTCTGGGCGGTCAGCCTGATGATCCTGGTCCTGGAGACCGACCTCGGCATGTCGCTGCTGTTCTTCGGCATGTTCGTGGTGATGCTCTACGTCGCCACCGAGCGGACCAGCTGGATCGTCTTCGGGCTGCTGCTGTCGGTGGGCGGCGCGGTCTTCGTCGCCTCGTTCAACTACCACGTGGGACAGCGCGTCCACAACTGGCTGAACCCGCTGGAGCTGGGCGCCAACGGCGGCGTCACCGAAACCGCGCAGGCGATGTACGCCTTCGGTTCCGGCGGTCTGCTCGGCAGCGGCCTGGGCGAGGGCTACTCCCGGCTCATCGGCGGCATCGCGACCAAGAGCGACTACATCCTCGCGACCGTCGGCGAGGAGCTCGGGCTGGTCGGCCTGATGGCGGTGCTGCTCGTCTACGCCCTGCTGATCCAGCGCGGCCTGCGCACGGCGCTCGCCGCGCGCGACCCCTTCGGGAAGCTGCTCGCGGTGGGGCTCTCCGGCGTGTTCGCGCTGCAGGTCTTCGTCGTCGCCGGCGGTGTGACCGGGCTGATCCCGCTGACCGGCATGACGATGCCCTTCATGGCGCAGGGCGGCTCCTCGGTGATCGCCAACTGGGCCCTGGTCGCGATCCTGCTGCGCATCAGCGACACGGCCCGCCGCCCCGCCCCCGTACCGGCGTCCAGCACGGACGCAGAACAGACTCAGGTGGTCCGAGCGTGAACAAGCCCATGCGACGGGTCGCTGTCTTCTGCGGCCTGCTGATCCTCGCGCTGTTGCTCCGCGTCAACTACGTGCAGTTCATCCAGGCCGGGGAACTCCAGAACGACGACCACAACCGCCGGGTGGCGATCGAGCGCTACGCGCACCCGCGCGGCGACATCATCGTGGACGGCGAGCCGATCACCGGCTCCATCGAGACCGACGGCACCGACTACCGCTGGAAGCGCACCTACTCCGACGGCGAGATGTGGGCGCCGGTCACCGGGTACGCCTCGCAGGCGTTCGGCGCCAACCAGCTGGAGAGCATCTACGACGGCATCCTCACCGGTGACGACGACCGCCTCTTCTTCAGCCGCACCATCGACATGCTGACCGGCAAGGAGCGCAAGGGCGGCAGCGTCGTCACCACCCTCAACGCGGACGCCCAGCGCGCCGCGTTCGAGGGGCTCGGCGACCGCCGCGGCTCGGTGGCCGCGATCGACCCGCGCACCGGCGCCATCCTGGCGCTGGCCTCGACGCCGTCCTACGACCCCTCGGACTTCGCCGGCATGGGCAACTCGGACGCCGAGGCGTGGGCGGCCCTCCAGGCCGAGGCGGACCCGGAGGAGCCGATGAAGAACGGCGCGCTCCGCGAGACGTACCCCCCGGGCTCGACGTTCAAGCTGGTCACGGCCGCGGCGGCGCTGGAGCACGGCCTGCTCGACGACGTCGACCAGGAGACCGACTACGAGGTGCCGTTCGAGCTGCCGGAGACGGCGGGCACCACCGTCCCCAACCAGATCCAGAACGTGGGGTGCGAGGAGGGCAGCATCACCGTCGGCCTCCAGTGGTCCTGCAACAACGTCTTCCTCGGCATCAGCGCCGACCTCGGCAACGAGAAGATGATCGAGACCGCCGAGTCGTTCGGTTTCAACGAGTACCACGACACGCCGGTCCGCTCGGCGACCAGCTCCTACCCCGAGGACAACGCGCCGCAGAACGCCCAGGCCGGCATCGGCCAGGCCTCCAACCGCGCGACGCCGCTCCAGGTCGCGATGGTCGCCGCCGCGATCGCCAACGACGGCAAGCTCATGGAGCCGTACATGGTGGAGCAACTGCGCGCCCCGAACCTCAACGTGGTGGAGCAGCACCAGCCGACCGAGCTGAGCCGCCCGCTCTCCCCCGAGAACGCGCAGGCGCTCCAGGAGGCGATGGAGTACACCGTCGAGGAGGGCACCGCCGAGCCGGCCAAGATCTCCGGTGTCCGCGTGGGCGGCAAGACGGGTACGGCCCAGCACGGCGTGGACAACCAGGAGTCCCCCTACGCGTGGTTCGTCTCCTACGCGATGACGGACGACGGCTCGCCGGTCGCGGTGGCCGTCGTCGTCGAGGACCCCTCCGGCTCCCGGGAGGACATCTCCGGCGGGCGGCTCGCCGCGCCGATCGCCAAGTCCGTCATGGAGGCCGTGCTCGGGAGCTGACGCGTACGCCCTGCGCCGACCGCCGCCGCCCGCTGGTCCCTCTCCGCAACGGCCCCCACCGGGGAGTTCGACCGGAGGAGAACCAACCGGCGGCGGTTCGCGTCATAGGGGGGATGGACGCCCGGCAGGCCATACCGGTTGCATATCGGCGGGTGGCAGTGACCCGGGCTCAGCCGGTCGTCCGGGTACCGTATCCCCGGGCCAGCAGGCCGCAGCACACCGCCCGCGTCCCTCACAGGGGCGGGACGAACGGAGAGGGCTGGAGACATGGAAGAGCCGCGTCGCCTCGGCGGGCGGTACGAGCTGGGGCACGTCCTGGGCCGTGGAGGTATGGCCGAGGTGTACCTCGCCCACGACACCCGGCTGGGCCGCACCGTCGCCGTCAAGACCCTCCGTGCCGACCTGGCCCGCGACCCCACGTTCCAGGCCCGGTTCCGCCGCGAGGCGCAGTCGGCCGCGTCACTCAACCACCCGGCGATCGTCGCGGTCTACGACACGGGCGAGGACTACGTCGAGGGCGTCTCCATCCCCTACATCGTGATGGAGTACGTGGACGGCTCCACCCTCCGTGAGCTGCTGCACTCGGGGCGGAAACTGCTCCCGGAGCGCTCGCTGGAGATGTGCATCGGCATCCTCCAGGCGCTGGAGTACTCCCACCGCAGCGGGATCGTCCACCGGGACATCAAGCCCGCCAACGTGATGCTGACCCGCAACGGCCAGGTCAAGGTCATGGACTTCGGCATCGCCCGTGCGATGGGCGACTCCGGCATGACCATGACGCAGACCTCGGCCGTCATCGGCACCGCCCAGTACCTCTCGCCCGAGCAGGCCAAGGGCGAGACCGTCGATGCCCGCTCCGACCTGTACTCCACGGGCTGCCTGCTGTACGAGCTGCTGACGGTCCGGCCCCCGTTCGTCGGGGACTCGCCGGTCGCCGTCGCCTACCAGCACGTCCGGGAGGAACCGCAGCCGCCGAGCATCTACGACCCGGAGATTCCGCCGGACACCGACGCCATCGTGCTGAAGGCGCTCACCAAGGACCCGGACTACCGCTACCAGTCCGCCGACGAGATGCGGGCGGACATCGAGGCGAGCCTCGACGGTCGTCCGATCGCCGCGAGCGTGGCGATGGGCTCGGTGGGCTACGGCGGGTACGACGACCGCCCCACGCAGGCGCTCACACCGCAGCGGGGCGGCGCCACCACCACGATGCTGCCGCCGTCCGGCGACCAGTACGACTCCTACGACGACTACGACCGCCCCAGCCGCCGCCAGAAGAAGAACAACACCGGGCTGGTCATGATGGTGGTCGCCGGCGTGTTGGTGCTGGTCGGCGCCATCTTCATCGGACGGGCCGTCTTCGGCGACAACGGCGGCGAGTCCGCGACGGTCGCCGTGCCCAACCTGGTCGGGCTCAGCTCCGAGGAGGCCACCGTCCGCGCGCAACGGGTGGACCTGGAGGTGGAGGTCGGCGATCCGGAGGCGTGCAGCAACCAGGCCGAGGAGTTGGTCTGCCGCACCGAGCCCGCCGCCGGCGAGGACGCCGACCGGGGCTCCACGGTGACCCTGATCCTCTCGGCCGGCCCGGAGTCGGTGGACCTGCCCGACGTCACGGGGCAGAGCTACGACAGCGCACAGGAGGAGCTGCGCGAACTCGGGCTGGAGGTCGAGCAGGAGACGCAGGAGACCACCAGCGAGGAGGCCGGCACCGTCCTCTCGCAGAGCCCCGGGTCGGGCGAGGAGGTCGAGGCGGGCTCCACCGTCACCCTGACGGTCGCCACCGCACCGGACACGATCAGCATGCCGGACGTGGCGGGCAAGAGCCTGGAGGAGGCCAAGTCGCAGCTGGAGGGCGGTGACTTCCAGTTCACCGTCACCACCCAGCGGCAGCGCGACGACAGCCGCGACCCGAACACGGTGATCAGCCAGACGCCGCGCGCCGGCGAGGCGGTGCAACCGGGCTCCTCGACCTCGGTGCATCTGATCATCGCCGAGCCGAGCGACGACCCCGACGAGATGGACGTCCCCGGTGACATCGTCGGCCGCCCGTTCACGGAGGTCCGCGACCAGCTCCAGGAGATGGGTCTGCAGGTCTCGGTCCAGGGGCCCGACAACGACGGGGCCGTCGTCATCGGTGCCAACCCCGGCCCCGGCAGCAAGATCGCCGAGGGTGGCGAGATCACCCTGGTGACCAGCAACGACGGTGACGGCGGGGATGACGGCGGCGACGACGAGGGGCCGCCCGGCTTCATCGGAGGACTCGGCGGCTGAGCCGCGGAGGACTCGGCGGCTGAGCCGTCGGCCCGGCCCACGACGCCACCGACGAGGGGGCGCACGCTCACGGCGTGCGCCCCCTCGCGCGTTCGACAGGCGCGAGAACGACGACGCGCTTCGACCCGGTTCCTCGGGCCGGGGTGCCCGCCCCGACGGGACGGGGCTCGGCCCGATGGGTTCCCTGCCCTCGGGCCAGCTACCGACAGCCGCTCGCGGTGGCCCCGCGGAGCCACCGCGTC
>NZ_JAAVJD010000146.1 GCF_012033735.1 Streptomyces lonarensis
CGCCAGCACCGCCCGCTGGGCGGGTCGGCCGACGCGGAACGGCAGCGCCCGCGCGGCCGCGTCGAGGCGGGCGATCAGCTCCGGCGGGCCGACGGCGCAGCCGGCCCGGACCGACGCCAGCCCCCACGCCTTGGAGAAGGTGCGCAGCACCAGGGCGCGGGCGCCCTCCCGGACGGCGGCCAGCGCGTGGTGCGACCCCGGCGGGGCGAAGTCCAGGTACGCCTCGTCCATCACCAGGGTGCCCGGCGCGTCCTCGGCCGCGGCGAGCAACTGCCCCACCTGGCCCCCGTCGAGCAGGGCGCCGGTCGGGTTGAGGGGGTTGCAGACGAAGACCGGTCCGGTGTGCGCCGCCAGCACCGCCGCGGCCGCCGGCACGGGAACGGCGTGCCCGACGGTCGGCAGCGTGTGCAGGGGCGCGCCCACCGTGGCCGCCGAGGCGGCGTAGCCGGGGAAGGTCCCCGTGGTGGTGGTGACGCGCGCCCCGGCGTCGCGGGCGGTGGCGAGCGCGGTGAGCAGCACCAGTTCGTCGACCCCGTTGCCGACGGCGACCATCTCCGGCGCCACCCGGAAATGGTGTGCCAGCGCGCGTCGCAGGGTGTCGTACGCGCTGTCGGGGTACCGCTCCAGCGCCCGGGCGGCCTCCTCGCTCACCGCGGCGACCGCCGCCGGAGGCGGGCCGTGGGCGGACTCGTTGAGGTGCAGCCGCAGCGCGTCCGGGTCGTCCGGGCCGGAGCGGAAGAACGAACTGCCGGAGCGCGGCGGGTGCTTCGTCCCGTCGGCGGTATCGGTCACGGGTGTGCTCCTCGGTGGTGTCGGTGACGGGGCGGGGTCATCCGTCCTCACCCCAGCCGGACCCGGGCGATGGTCCGCAGCCGGTCGTCGCCGAGCAGCGCCCGGCAGCGGTTGCGCTGCACCTTGCCGCTCGGGGTGCGCGGGACCGTGCCCTGCTCCAGGAACCAGCACTCGGCCAGCGCGACGCCGGCCGTGCCGCGGGCCACCGCCGCGATGTCGTCGGCGATGGCGGGGAAGTCGTCCCGGCGGCGGCGCGGTTCGGTGAGCAGCACCAGCTCCACCGCCCCGGCGCGCCCGGTGTCCAGCAGGACCGACGCTCCCTGGCGCAGCGGCCCGAGGGCGTCCAGCGCCGCCTCGACCTCGGCCGCGTAGATCTTCCGGCCGCCGACCGACAGCAGGTCGTCGGAGCGGCCCGCGACGTAGATCTCCCCGTCGTGCTCGAACCCGAGGTCCTCGGTGCGCAGCCCGCCGCCGGTGAAGCGCTCGGCGGTGCGCTCGGGGTCGCCGTGGTAGTGGGTGGCGAGGCTGGGGGAGGAGATGTGCAGTTCGGCGCTGGTGCCCGGCGGGCCCGCGGTGATCCGCACCCCGGGCAGCGCCGGTCCGTTGGAGACCAGCCGGACCGAGCCCGGGGCGCCCTCGGGCGCGGGTTCGGCGCGGCCGGCGAGCAGCGCGTCGCGGTCGAAGGCGGCGGCGTGCGGCCGGCGGTCGTACGGGGTGCAGGCCACCGCGAGGGTGGCCTCCGCGAGCCCGTAGGCGGGCATGAACGCCTCCGGGCGCAGGCCGGAGGGGGCGAACCGCTCCGTGGCGGCGGCGATGGTGTCCCAGTCGACGCGTTCGGCCCCCAGGGTCAGCACGCGCAGGGCCAGTTCGCGGGGGAGCGGGGTGGTGCGGCTCTGCGCCCGGGTGGCGAGGTGCAGCGCGGTGCTGGTGCCGGCGGTCATGGTGGCGCCGAACTCCGAGAGGTCGCGGAACCAGCTGCGCGGCGCCATGCCGAACCGCTCGGGGGTGGACAGCACGAGGTCGAAGTCGTAGGCCCAGGAGTTGAGCAGGCAGCCGAAGGCCCCCATGTCGTGGGAGAGCGGCAGCCAGCAGCCGATCACCTCGCGGCCGGGGGTCGAGCCGGCCATCTCCAGCATCATGCCGAGCTGGGCGGCGATGGCCCGCGGGGTCAGGGCGCATCCCTTGGGCACGCTGGTCGAGCCCGAGGAGCACTGGATGAAGGCGGTCTCGTCGGGGCCGGGCGGGCACGGTTCGACACCGCCGGGCCCGCCGGTCAGCGCGGTCCACGGCAGCACCGGCAGGTCGCGCCCGGCGGTCGCCGGCAGCATCGGCAGCAGCCCGGGGTCGGCCAGCAGGACGACCGGGTCCACCCGGTCGAGCAGCGCGGTGATCTGGGCGCCGTACTCCGGCGCCGTCATCCCGCGTGCGGGCAGCGGCAGCGAGGCGACCGCCGCCCCCGCGATCCAGGCGGCGAGCAGCCCGCGGACGGCCTCGGGGGTGTTGGAGAGCACCGCCGCGACGCGGGTGCCGGGCACGACACCCGCCGCCCGCAGCGTGCCCGCCATGGCGCGGGCGTCGGCGGTCACCGCCGCCCAGGTGGTGTGGGAGAAGCGGTCCCCCTCCCAGGCGTGGAGGGTGCCGCGGCCGGAGCCGCCCAGCAGCGCCTCCCACAGCCCGGGATGGGGGTCGGCGGCCCGGGTCCGGGCGCCGGCCGGGGCGGCCGGGGCGCCCGCGGCGGTCGGGACGGCGTTCACTCGACCTCCACTGGGGAGGGGGCCGCGTCGGGCCGGCGCTCGGCGAGCGGGACGAGGTCCTGCTGGCCGCGGAGCAGTGCGTCGCGGTCGGCGCCGGCGGCCTCCACGCGGCTGACTCCCGCCTCCCGCATGGACAGCCGCTCGGTGTCGATGCGGATCACCTTCCACGCCAGGCGGGTGCGCTCCAGCCCCCAGATGAAGACGGCGGAGAGGTCGACCTCCCACCACCGCATGCCGTGGCGCGCGGAGCGGGGGAAGGCGTGGTGGTTGTTGTGCCAGGCCTCGCCGAAGGAGGGCAGGGCCAGCCAGGCGATGTTGCGGGACTCGTCGGTGGTGGTGAACCGGCGCCGGCCGAAGTAGTGGCCGATGGAGTTGACGGCGTACGTCATGTGGTTGACCAGGAAGATGCGGACCAGCCCGCCCCACAGCATGCCGGTGAGGAACGCGGCCGGCGAACCGCCGGAGAGGGCGAAGCCGAGGACTCCCGGGAGCACGATCCCGGCCGCCACCACCAGGACGAAGTTCTCGCTCAGCCACCGCAGCGACTTCTCCCGGGTCAGGTCGGGGCAGTAGCGCAGCGGGTCGGAGGTGAGGCGGCTGTTGAAGAGCCAGCCGAGGTGGGCGTGCCAGATGCCGGCGGCCGCCCCGCGGAACCCGGGCTCGAAGTCCAGGTGCGGGCTGTGCGGGTCGCCCTCCTTGTCGGCGACGCGGTGGTGGCGCCGGTGGTGGGCCGCCCAGATGATGGGCGGCCCCTGCCCGGCCATCGCCCCGGCCGTGGCCAGGGCGACCCGGATCGGCCGGTAGGTCTGGAAGGACCGGTGGGTGAGCATGCGGTGGTAGCCGGTGGAGATGCCGATGCCCGCGACCACGTACATGATCACCAGCACGAGCAGGTCGGTCCATCCGAAGACACGGTTCCAGAGCAGGACCATGCCGGCGAGCACCGCGAGCAGCGGTACCACGGACGCCGTGAGGATGAACCAGCGGTGTTCTCGGCCGTCCATCGGCCACCTCGCTATCTGGTCTGTCGGTGCGTCACTGGACGCCTTGGGTGGTTTCCGGGTCGAACTCGGTGCGCAGGGACGGCAGTCCCAGCGCGGTGACGGCGGCGACGGCGGTGAGCACCGTGCCGGTGAGGAACGCGGTGTGGTAGCTGTCCAGGAGTGCCTGCGGCAGCGCGTTGCCGGACTCGCTGGAGGAGGTGAGGCGGCTGCTGGCGAGCGTCGCGAGCACGGCCAGGCCCACGGCCCCGCCGATCTGCTGGCCGGAGTTGAGGATTCCCGACGCCGCCCCGGTGTCCTGGCGGTCGACCGCGCTGACCGCGGCCACCACCAGCGGGACGAGCGCCAGGCCGTAGCCGGCGGAGCACAGCAGCAGGGTGGGCAGGACCTCGGTGGCGTAACTGCCCTCGACGCTGGTGCGCAGCAGCAGGCCGAGGCCGACGGTGGCGACGGAGAGGCCGGTGAAGCAGAGCAGCCGCCCGCCGACCTTGGGGAGCAGCTGGATCGCGATGCCGGAGAACAGCGCCATGGTGACGCCGAACGGTGCCCAGGAGAGGCCGGCGCGCATCGGCGACCACTCCTGCACCAGCTGCATGTACTGGGTGAGGAAGAAGAAGATGCCGTAGAGGCCGGAGGCGGCCAGCAGCATCATGAGGTTGGCGAGGACGATCTGCCGGTTGCGGAAGATGGAGAGCCGGATCAGGGGTTCGGCGGCGGTCTTCTCCCGGACGGCGAACAGCGCCAGCAGGACGACGCTGACGGCCAGGCCCCCGAGGGTGGCGGCGGAGTCCCAGGTGCGGTGCTCGGTGCTGATCACGGTGTGCACCAGCAGCAGCAGGCCGGCGGTGAGCAGCAGGGCGCCGGTGGTGTCCAGTCGGACGCGGGAGTCGCGCTCGTCGCGGTCGGCCATGGCCGGGGCCATCGCCAGGGCGAACAGCAGGACGCCGATGGGGATGTTGACGAAGAAGACCCAGCGCCAGCTGATCAGGTCGGTGATGACGCCGCCCAGCAGGACGCCGGTGACGCCGGAGATACCGGTGAGCCCGCCCCAGACGCCCAGCGCCTTCCGCCGTTCCCCGGGGTCGGTGAACGTGTTGACCAGGATGGAGAGCGCGGCGGGGCTGAGGAGCGCGGCGCCCAGGCCCTGCACGCCGCGCGCCACGATCAGCATCTCGGGTGTGGTGGCGATGCCGCCGACGAAGGACGCGACGGTGAAGATCGTCAGACCGGTCAGGAAGACGCGGCGGCGGCCGAACAGGTCGGCGCAGCGCCCGCCGAGGACGAGGAAGCAGCCGAACAGCAGCATGTAGGCGTCCACGACCCACGCCAGCGAGGCGGCGCGGAAGTCGAGGTCCTCGCGGATCGACGGGAGCGCCATCGCGACGACGGTGTCGTCGATGATCACGCTGAACTGGGCGCCGCAGGTGACCGCGAACACCAGGCCGGCCGCGGCGGCCGGTTTCCGGATGGCGGTGGTGGGGGGCGAGTGCGTCATGGGGTCTCCCGCACGGTCGAGTGCACCGATGGTCTTGCTACGATCGTAGTAGAGATTTCTACAAACGTAGGACCCTAGGGTGGTGGCATGCAGTCGTCAATCGATTCCCCGTCCCATCGCAGCCCGACCCGGCTGCGACTGCTGGACGCCGCCGTCACCGTCATCGCCCGGGACGGGCTGCAACGGCTCAGCCACCGGCGGGTGGAGGACGAGGCCGGCCTCAAGCACGGCGCGACCACCTACCACTTCCGCACCCGCGACGCCCTCATCGAGCAGGTGATCGCCCATCTCGCCGACCGCGACCGCCAGGTGATGGGGGAGGTGCTGGGCGGCGCCCCGCACCCCGAGGCACCCGACGAACTGGCGCGCGTGCTGCGACCGTTCCTCACCTCCGCCCGCGACCAGACGATGGCGCGGTTCGAACTGTTCCTGCACGCCGCCCGGGAACCGGCGCTGCAGGGACACCTGGCACGCTGGCGGCGGCTCTTCAGCGAGAGCGGGGAGGCGCTGCTGCGTCACCTCGGCGCCCCCGACCCGGCAGGCGCCGCCGAGATGCTGGTCACCGGCATCGACGGCATGCTCTTCGCCGGCGTCTGCCTCCCCGACCGGCTCCCGCCGGCCGAGCTGCGCCGCCAGTGCGCGGCGCTGCTCGACCGGTGCATGGCCGCGCCCGGCGGCTGACCCCCGCCACCGCGGGCGCCGCCCCCTCACCGCTCCTCGCCCGCGCCGCCGGCGGCGGCCACCGCCCGGTTCAACCGGTCCATCCGGGTCGCCAACGAGAGCCGGCCCTCCAGTCGGAACACCGGCGGGCGGCGGCCGTCGACGTCGCAGAAGCCGTACTCCCGGGCCAGGTCCCCGGTGGCCAGCACCTCGCCGGCGTGGCGCGCCACCCCGGCGTCGGCGGCCAGCGAGGCCACCGCGCGCCCCACGTACTCCGGGGTGTGCGCGATCGACGCCGGGCCGGAGCCCATCAGGTCGGCCGCCGCCGCCACCCGCTCCGTCAGCACGAACCCCGGGTGGAGCGCCAGCGCGGTCACCGCCGTCCGCCGCAGATCGGCGGCGAAGGCGCGGTTCAGGCGGTCCGAGCCGTGCTTGAACACGTCGTACGCGGCCTGGCCCAGATAGGTCCCGCCGTCGGTGTAGCCGATCCCCACCACCAGCGCGCGCGGCAGCTCCACCATCAGCGGCACCAGCAGCCGGGTGACGTCGTACTGCGCCCGCAGCGAGGCGGCGCAGAGGTCGTAGCGCCACATCGGCTGCCGCCAGAACGGCGCGTCGAACCGGACGTCGGCGGACCGCTCGTACCCGCCCCAGGCGTTGTTGACCAGCAGGTCCAACCGGCCGTGCTCGGCGCCGACCCGGCGGGCCAGCTCCTCGTTGTCCTCGGTGCGGGTGTGGTCGCACACCACGGCCACCCCCCGGCCGCCGCGCGCGGTGACCTCCTCGGCCACCTCCTCGACCGTTCCCGGCAGCCCCTCCGTCCGGTCGCCCGTCCGCGAGCTGCGGCCGGTCACGTACACCGTCGCGCCCGCCTCGCCCAGCGCCAGCGCGATCCCGCGGCCCACGCCGCGGCTCGCCCCGGTCACCACCGCCACCGTGCCGCTGAGCACCGGCGGCGCCCACGGCTCGGTCGCGGCCTCGTCCGCCGGCCGGTTCGCCGCGTCGTCCGTCGCGTCGTCCATCTCCCCGTCCCCTCTCGTCGATCGGTCTGCGCCGTTCACGACACCGGCCGCCGGAACCGCTCCGGCCGCCGGGACGGCCGCGTCGCCGCGGCCCGGGCCCGGCCCGCTCACCCGCCCGCCGCGAACCGCAGCGTGGCGCGGTACGCCTCGGTGTCCGCGACCTTCGGGACGCCGAACCGGTCCCGCAGCTCGGGCATCGAGGTCGGCAGCACCCCGCCGCCGGCGCGGGTCACCTCGCTGACGTCCCGCAGCACCGACAGGTAGGTGCGGGTCATCGGGGAGAGCCCAGCGACCTCCCGCGCCCGCGGGTCCTCCGGGTCCAGCACCGGCACCGGCGTCAGCGTCCGCCCCCGCTCGGCCGCGTGCTCCGTGCAGATGCGCAGCGCCTCGCCCATGTCCATCGCCTCCGGGCCGTACGTCACCCAGAACTCGCCCGAGTCGACCCCCTGCTCCACGGCCCGCAGCACCGCGATCGACAGCAGGTCCTGCGGCACCACGTCGATCCGGTTGCCCGCGTGGACCGGCACGAACGGGGCGCGGCCCCGGCAGATCCAGTCCGAGATCGACTGGACGATCTGCCCGCGCGAGGTCCGGCCGGTGACCGCATCACCGATCAGGTTGGTCGGACGGAAGACGGTGTGCGGCACCCCGCTCTCCGCCAGCAGCTGCTCCGCGCGCAGCTTGGACCGCACGTACGGCGTCGTCACGTTCGACTCCGTCAGGCCCCCCGGCGCGCCGGGCAACAGCGCCGCGACGAAGGCGGTGCTCATGAAGTGCACGGTGGCGCCGGCCGCCGCCGCGAACTCCGCGACGTGGCGGGTCCCCTCGACGTTGACCGGCTCGTAGTCGGCCGCCGGCCGGCCCCACTCGGTCAGTCCCGCCGAGTGGACCACCGCGTCGACCTCCGCCGCCAGCGCCCGGTGGGCGTCGGCGGTGAGACCGAGCAGCGGCTGCGACACGTCGCACCGCACCACGCGCGCCGCGCGCCCCGCCTCGACGGGCCCCCGGGCGGCGGCCAGCAGCGTGACCTCCGCCTCCTCCCGCAGCAACGACTGCCCGACGACGCCGGAGGCCCCCGTCAGCAGCACCACCGGACGGCGGCTCATGCGCGCGCCTCCCGCCAGTCCATCAGCCGGCACGCGCCCCGGACCCCCGCGTACAGCAGCGGCTCCGGCGGGAACGCCTGCCGCCGACGGGAATCGTCGTCCACGTACAGCAGCCGCGCGTACTCCGAGTCCTTGCCGAGCACCAGGTCGCGCAGCACCTTGCCGCCGGTGTGCGTCGCGGAGATGCCGTTGCCGCAGAAGCCGTAGCCGTAGAACAGGTTGCCCGGCAGCTGCCCGAAGTGCGGGGCGAAGTCCCGGACGATGTCCACCGTCCCGCCGTAGGCGTAGCGGAACCGGACGTCGTCCCACATCGGGAAGAACCGCCGGAACTCCTCGACCAGCACCCGGTACGCCCGCGGGTCGTTCATCCGGCGCCGCCGGGTGTCCCGGTTGCGGAAGTACAGTGCCGGGCCGCCCGCCCACAGCACGCGGTTGTCCGCGGTGAAGCGGGCGCAGGTCAGGAAGGTCTTGGCCTCCACCAGCCCCTCGCGCCCCTCCCAGGCGATCCGGTCCAGCTGCGCCGGGGTCAGCGGGTCCGTCACCAGCGCGTAGCTCCACACCGGGATGACCTGGTCCCGGAAGGGCGGGAAGGTGAACTGGTGCGCGTTGGCGGCGATGACCACCTTGTCCGCGACGACCCGCCCGCCGGGCGTCACCACCGTGGGCCGGACCCCGGGGTGGACCCGCAGCACCGGCGTCCGGTCGTGGATCACCACCCCCGCCTCCCGGACCACCCGCGCCAGCCCGCGGGCCAGCTTGAACGGATTGACCAGCGCCCCACCGGTGCGCAGCGCCCCGGTGAGCGCCGGTGAGCCGATCAGCTCCCGGGTCTCCGCGGCGCCGAGCAGCGCCGGACCGGCACCCCCGGAGAGCCGGGCCGCCAGGGCGCGGTCCTTCTCCAGCCGCCGCAGCTGCGCCGGGGTGGTCGCCGCCAGCAGGTAGTCGTTGGCCTCGAACTCGGCGTCCACCTTGTGGCGGCGCAGGAACCGGCCGATCTCCAGGATCGACCGGCCCACCGCGCGGGAGGCGTCGGCGGTGCGCTGCTCGCCGAACCGCGCCACGAGCGCCTGGATGTCCTTTCCGACGGTGGGGGTGACGAAGCCGTCGGCCCGCCCGGAGGCCCCGTGGCCGGAGAACTCCGCCTCCACCACGTGCACGTCCAGCGCCGGCTCGGCCTTCTTCAGGAAGTAGGCGGTCCACAGGCCGGTGTAGCCCCCGCCCACCACGCACACGTCGCAGTCGACCGACTCGCGCAGCGGCGGGCCCGGTTCCGCGTGCTCCGTCTCGTGCCAGTAGACGACATGTTTCACATCGGTCATTCAGCGCACCTTCTCGAATACGAAGCGGGAGAGCCCGAGATGGCGGTTGCGGAAATGCTCGACGGAACTCGACAGGTACCGCTCGTAATGGGCGACGGTGGTCTCGCCGGCGATCTCCACCGCCTCCGGGCGACGCGCCGTCAACCGCTCGTGCCAGACGCCGGCGGTACGCGCGTAGTGGTCGGGGTCATTGCGCATTCCCACGATGTCGAACGTCCGCTCCGACGCCTCGACGATTTCCGACACCGCCGGAATCTCGGACTCCGGAAAGATCATTTTCATGATGAAGAGCAGATCCGCCACCGTGCGGCGGTCCATCACCACGTTGTTGCCCTTGACGCAGGTCTGGAGCGCGAGGCGACCGCCCACCGGGAGCCACTGGGCGCACCGGTCGAAGAACTCCCGGTAGACCGCCACCCGCTCGGCCCGCGGCAGGCCCGGCGCGGCGAAGTGCTCGAACGCGCCGATGGAGACCACCGCGTCGTACCCGCCGTCCTCGGGGCGGTGCTCCTGCCAGGACTCCAGCAGCAGCTCCGTGCGCTCCGCCGGCCCGCGGCGGTACCACGCGGCCTGGCTCTCGCTCAGCGTCACCCCGACGGCGTGGCCGACGCCGTGCGCCTGCGTCAGGCGGCGCAGCATGCTGCCCCAGCCGCAGCCGACGTCCAGTACCCGCCGCGCACCGGTGGCGCGGGCCCCGGTGATCAGGTGGTCCAACTTCCGTTCCTGCGCCCGCTCCAGCGTCTCCGCCGGGTCGCCGTCCTCGCCCCACAGCGCGCAGGTGTAGGTCAGCGAGCGGTCCAGCCAGAGCGCGTAGAACGCGTCCGAGACGTCGTAGTGGTGGCGGATCGCCTCCGCCGACGCCCCCGCGTTGACCACGGTGTCCGCCGGCGCGCCCGCCGGCGCCGGCGCGCTCACGCCTCGACGCCGTCCGAGCGCGTGGCGTTGGCCAGCGCCACCAGGTCGCCGACGGACTTCACGTCCGCGGCGCGGCCCGGGTCGAACTCGATACCGACCTCGTCCTCGATCTCGTAGACGATGTCGGCGATCTGCAGGCTGGAGAGCCCCACCGCGTCGAAGCGGGTCTCGGCGTCCAACGTGTGCGCCCCGGCCTTGCTGCCGAGCTTCTTGGCTATCAGTTCGCAGACCATCGAAGTGGTGACCATGGTGACGACCTTTCGGTGAACCGGCTGCATGGCGGGATCACCCTAGGTCGGCCGCACCGCGATCCGGCATGGCAAGCGACTGGCAGAAGTCTGCTAGCACGTACCGCCGGTACTGCTCCGCCGTCCCTGGCAGGGGGTTGTCATTGCCCGGCCTCGGAACGCGGAAACAGAATGCGGTGTCGCTCCCATTCCCCGACGGCACAAGGGACGCTCCCCATGGGTCATTCCGCCCGCGTGGTCGACCACATCGCCGCATTCCTCACGGCTCAGCGACTCCGGCACGTCTTCGGTGTCGGCGGCGCCAACATCGAGGACCTCTACGACGCCGTGCACCGCGCCGGCCCGCCGCTGCGGGCCCTCGTCGCCAAGCACGAGTTCTCCGCCGCGGCCATGGCCGACGGCCACTTCCGGGCCTCCGGGCGCCCCGCCGTCGTCGTCGCCACCTCCGGCGCCGGGGCCATGAACCTGGTGCCCGGCATCGCCGAACTGCGCGCCTCCTGCGTCCCCGCGCTGGTGCTCATTGGGCAGCCGCCCGCCGCGCTCGACGGCCGGGGCTCCTTCCAGGAGACCTCCGGGGAGGCCGGCAGCATCGACGCGCTGCGACTGTTCACCGAGCTCGGCGTCGCCTGCGCCCGCGCCGAGAAACCGGGCGACGTTCCCGAACTGCTCCGCAACGCCTGGGAGGCGGCGATCAGCGAGACCCCCGGCCCCGCCGTGCTGCTGCTGCCCAAGGACGTGCAGCAGGCTCCGCTGCCGTCCCCGCCGGCGCCGCGGCCGCTGGCCCCCCGCTCCCATCCGCCCGCGCCCGCCGCGGCGCGCGAGGCCGCGCTGGACGTGCTGCGCCGGGCCCGCGCCGCCGGCCCGGTGGCGATCGTCGCCGGCCGGGGTGTGGCCCGCGCCGACGCCCGCGTCGAACTCGCCGAACTCGCCGAGGTGCTGGACGCGGACGTGGCGGCCGCCCCCGACGCCCGGGACGTCCACGCCAACGCCCACCCGCGCTTCCTGGGCGTCACCGGGCCCATCGGTCACCCGGCCGTCCGCGACGCCCTCGACGCGGCGTCGGCGGTCGTCGTCGCCGGAACCCGCCTCCCGCTGTTCGCCGGCGGCGACCTCCGGCAGCGGCTCAGCGGCCGGCCGGTGGTCTTCCTCGGCACCGAGCCGCCGTTCCTCGACGAGGGCCCCCACCTCCACCACCTCCCCGGACCGCTCCGCGGCGAACTGGCGGCGCTGGCGTCCGGCCTCACCCCCGCCGCGCCTCGGCTCCGCCCACCCGGCGACGCCGCACCGCCCGGCCCGGAGCCGCACGAAGAGCTCACCATGCGCGGCGCGGTGGAGACCCTCGCCCCGCTGCTGCCGGACGGCGCCACCGTCGTCGTGGACGCCGGGAACTGCGGCGCCACCGCCATCCACCACCTCCCGACCCCGCCCGGCGGCCGGTTCGTCGTCGCCCAGGGCATGGGCGGCATGGGCCACAGCTTCGGCGCCGCCGTCGGCGCCGCACTGGCGACCGGCGCGCCGACCTACGTCGTCGCGGGCGACGGGTCGTTCCTGATGCACGGCCTGGAGGTGCACACCGCCGCCGAACTCGGCCTCCCCGTCACCTACCTGGTGCTCAACAACAACGCCCACGCCATGTGCCACACCCGTGAACAGGTCTACTTCGCGGCCGACTACAGCTACAACCTGTTCCGGTCCTCCCGCATCGCCGACGGGCTCGCGGCCCTCCTCCCCGGCGTCACAGCCCACCAGGTCGGGACCGCCGCCGAGCTGCGCGCCGCCCTGGCGGGCCCGCCGGCCACCGGGCCCCGCGTGATCGACATCGCCGTCGACCACCGGGAGACGCCCCCCTTCGAACCGTTCCGCCACGCCGCCACCGCCGCGCGCTGACGGCGAACCCGTACCCGCACGCCCCGACGAGAGGAACCCCGTGACCACCGAGCCCTACACCCCGCCGCCGGCCATCCCGCCGTACATCGCCGACGTCCCCGGGCTCCTCCGCTGGGAGACCACCTCCCGCGAGGACGCCGTCGTCCACGCCCAGCAGCTGACGAAGGAGAGCTTCACCTACGACGAGGTGTACGGGCGGTTCTGCACCGTCGAGGAGTACATCGACGCACCGCCGCGCGCCGTCTTCGACTACCTCAGCGACATCCGCAACCTCAACGAGTACACCTACAGCACCCGGGACTTCCGCCCCGTCGAGGGCCGGCCCGGGCTGCACGTCGGGCGCGACACCCTGGTCGACGACCGGACGCCCATCTACATGCAGTTCCACACCGACCCCGCCGCGCTCACCGTCGACATGCACTGCGCCTGGGACCAGGGCGACGAGCTGTGGATGATCTACCTCTACCGCATCATCGACGCCCAACTGGTCCTCGGCCGCCCCGGATCGGTCGTGCTCTGGACCAACTGCCGCCACCCCTACTACGACAAGAACCCCCACCCCGAGCTGGCCACCTCGCCCGACCGCCCCTGGGTCGGCGACTTCTGGAACCTCTTCTACGCCGGCCACTGGGTCGAGCTCCAGAACCTGAAGAAGATCCTGGAGTTCCACCACGGCGGTGGGACCCCCCGGGAGTCCGGTACCGCATGAGGACCGTCAGCCTGATGGAGGTGGCGTCCTACCTCCCGCCGCGGCGGATCGACACCCAGTGGTTTCTGGACCAGCAGGGCGAGGACGCCCCCATGGCCGGACACGACATGTTCGGGCCGCCCTCGCACCGGCACCACGTCGACCGCGAGGAGACCGCGGCCGACATGATCGAGCAGGCGGCCCGAACCCTGCTGGACCGGATCGGCCCCGACGAGGCCGCCCGCATCGACACCGTCATCACCAACGTCCTCCTGCCCGACCTGCCCTTCACGGGGTCGGGAGCCGAGACCAGCCACCGGCTCGGACTGCGCCCGGACTGGGTGCTGGACGCGCACAACGGCGGCTGCGCCTCGTTCGTCCACATGCTCCGGCTGGCGCGCGCCCTCATCGGCAGCGGGCAGGCGAACGCGGCGCTGCTCTGCAACGTGCAGAACGGCGCCGGCACGGTCATGGCCCAGTCCCGGGTGCGCACGCTGCCGGAGGCCATGATCCCCGGCGACGGCTGCGGCGTCGGCTACGTCACCGCCTCCGCGCGGTCGCCGGTGCTGTCGGTACGGACCCGCAACCTGGGGGAGTACTCCCGTGACTGCGGTCTGACGCTGTCGGACGGCCGGCGCTACTGGGAGCCGGGGGAGAGCCAGATGCACGTCGGGTTCACCCCCGGCAAGGTCGCCGACATCGTGGAGCGGGGCAACCGCCTCGTCCCCGAGGTGGTGCGCGAGGTCTGCGACGACCTCGGCTCCGGCCCGGAGGACGTCGACCTGCTGGTGACCAACCAGCCCAACCGGGTCTTCCTGCGCCAGTGGCAGGAGCGGCTCGGCATCGACGCGAAGCGGCACCCCGACACCTTCGACCGGTTCGGGAACCTCTTCGGAGCCGGGGTGCCCGTCACCCTCGACCACGTGCTGCGGGAGGACGGCATCGCCGACGACAGCCTGCTGGTCCTCGCCGGGTTCGCCCACGCCGGGGACTACGCGGGTGCCGCGGCGATCCGCTGGCACGCCGCCTGAACGCGGCCGAACGCGGCCGGGGCCGGACGGCGGCACAGCCCGCCGTCCGGC
>NZ_JAAVJD010000147.1 GCF_012033735.1 Streptomyces lonarensis
CGCTGGAGATAGTGGAGACCCGCACCGTGGCGGTGTCGCGGTGAGGGCGCGCAGGACGGCGGCGACGATGGTCGTGACGCTGACGATGGTGCTCCTGACCGCGTCCGGGACGGCGGCTCTGGCGGCGTCCGGGGGTGCCGGCTCGGCCAGCGTGGTGGAGCCGGCCGCCGAGGCGCGAGGCGCCCTGGCGCGATCGGCGCCGTCGCCCCGGGCGGTGCCGGCTGCCCGGTCTCCGCCGGGGGCCGGCGCGGTCGTGGGGTGGTGGTGCGTGGTCAAGACAGCGCTGCGGAGACCATCAGCGCGGTGCCGATGTACATCGTGCCCTGGACCCACGCCGCCGGGTGCGGGCGGTTGTCGACGTCCTCCATCACGGTGGCGCCCATCCGGCCCGGGGTGACGATGCCGACGACGGCGAAGACCAGTGTCATCACCAGCACGCCCGCGAGGCCGTAGACCAGCGTGCTGGTGAGCCCCCAGAGGAGGCCCTCCTGGAACTCGCTGGAGCGGATCGCCTGCGAGATCACCAGGCCGACGCCCAGCATCTGGCCGCTGAGGACGATGGAGGCGCCCTTGTTGCGCTCCTTCCAGACCACCTCGACGAGCTTGCGCGGGGTCACCAGGTCGAGCGCGGCGAAGCCGGCCGCCATCACGATGAACCCGACCACCCCGTACGCGATGGTGATGCCCGCCGACTCGAATATCTCCGCCACGGTCGCCTCTCTCGCACACCGCGCCTGCGGTGCCCTGCTGTTGTCCGCCGGGCCCGGTCACTCGCCGGCCCCGGACCCGGTCCGGTGCTGTTCTCGATGCCGTCCGCCGCACGGGTGCCGCGCGGTGGTGTCACCGGAGGGTGTGGGGCGGGCGTGCTGGTGGCGGGCGCTCGGGAAGCGTGGCCGCCACCGGTATTCAACCCTGTTCCGGCCGTTCGCGGCAGCGGTACGGCCACCGAATCCGGTGGCCGTGCCCGTCCGTCGCGCCGTGCCGTCGCCTGTCGGCTACTTGCCGCTGCCGGGGCCGCCGCCGCGGAAGCCGCCCCCGCCGCCCCCGCCTCCGCCGCCGTTCCCGCTGGGGCCGGGCACCGGCCAGACACCGCCGATGTCGGTGTTCCACGCGCGGTGCGCGGTGCGGTAGGAGGAGATCTCGATCCGACTACCGCCGCCAGCCGCGGAGTTCACGCGTACCACGTGGTTGTGGTACCGCAGGTAGACCCGGTTCGGCTTGTTCACCCGGCTGCCGGCCTCGGTGTTCCGGTTGATGTCCGACGCCACCTGGGAGGGCGACATGGTGGACGTGGTCCAGTAACTGCCGCTGCGGGTGTACGTCTCGCTGATGTAGCTCCGCGGCACCTCGTTGTATCCGCCGCCCGAACCGCCGCCGCACGCGGTCAGGAGCACCATCGTCAGCGTCACGACCATCGTCGCCGCCGTCCTGCGCGCCCTCACCGCGACACCGCCACGGTGCGGGTCTCCACTATCTCCAGCGAGCGCGGGTACGTGTGCCACGTCCGCCACTCCACCCGCGGGCCCACCGCCTCCCCGAGGCCGGCCGTGTCCGCCGCGCGCCGCACCGACAGCGCGGTGACCGCGTCGGGCGCACCGGGGAAGACGCCGAAGAGGGCGTCGTCGCGGTCGGCGAGCGTCTCGCGCAGCCGCCGCACGCGGTCGGTGAACTCCGGCGCCGAGCAGCGCCGGGTGTGCGACTCGAACCGGTAGGACCAGCCCTCGACCTCCCGGTCGAGCGTGGCCGGCAGGCCCTCGCCGACACCCTTGCCGAGGCAGGCGACGGTCTCGCGGACCGGCCCGGCGAACACCTGGTGCGAGGCGCCGAGCAGCCGCAGCCGGACGGCGACGCCGTCGACCGGCACCTCGGTGGTGAGCAGCGCGTCCTGGTCCGGCAGGCCCAGCGCGAGCGAGAGGTCCTCCGGCGAGGAGTCCAGGTAGGGCGTCTCCAGGGTCGCCGCCGTCATGCGTCGCTCCCCGGGTAGACGGTGAGCGTGCCGTTGGGGATGCGCTCGCCCAGCGAGGCCTCCCAGCTGCCCGAGCCGTCGTCGGCGAGGTAGCGCTCGAAGGCGAGGCCGCGGTTGCCGGGGCCCTCGAAGTCGGCGTACTCGACGCGGCCGGTGGCGCCGACGCCCGTGGTGCCCTCGGAGGTGTAGGTGGCGACGCCGTGCTCGGTGCGCCGGTAGGTGACGCCGTCGACGGTGAGGCTGCGCGCCGACGGGGAGAGGTCGGGCCCCTCGTACGGCGTCCACATCATGACCTCCAGGTCCGGGTCCTCCTCGACGGAGATCCAACGGCGGCCGGAGCCGTCCTCGTTGAGCGCGTCCAGGAAGTGCTCGTCCCAGGTGAAGCCGCCCTCCTTGAGGCGGATCGAACCGCGGACGAACATCCGCTCGCCGAGGTACTCGACCATGTCGCCGGCGCGCAGTTTCCGCGGGTCGCCGGAGGCGGCGTCGGAGTTGTCGAACGGGTCGCGTGGCAGGGCCGGTCGTGTCTCCTCGGCGGCGCGCTGGCGGCGCAGCAGCAGGACGATCAGCGCCACCACGAGACCGATGACAACAAATGACAGTACATAAGCCATAGTTGGCCCCCCGTGGCTGTGAACGTGACTGTGCTGTCAAGTATCCCACGCAGCCACCCGCCCGCCCGGTTCCCCGGGCGGTCCGCCTTTCGCGGAAAGGGCCGGTGCGAGCGGTCCGCCGGCCGCCCGCGGACAGCCCCCGCCGGCCGGCCGCCCGGCGGCCGTCACCCGCCCTCGTGGCTCCCGCGCGCCAACGCGGCGACGCGGTCGTGCAGTTGCGGCAGCCAGGGCTCGGACTCCGGCTTCATCAGCGCGCTGCGGACCACCGTGACCTGCCGGGCGCCCGCCAGGGGGATCTCCGGGTGGCGGGCGGCGAACGCCGCCGCCGTCACCCGGGTGGTGCTGAGGAACACCGGGTCGGGCTCGCCCTCCCGCATGCCGGCCGCGAGCATCGCCTCGGACGCCGCGCTCACCCGGGGAGCGGTGAGGGGTGCGGTGGCGGGTGCCGTGCGGGGGAAGCAGCAGACGATGTCCAGCTCCGGCGGCTGGTACAGCACGAGGTCCGGGTCGTCGGCGAGCAGCTCCGCCCAGCGCAGCGCGGCGCGGCGCCCCGGGGCCAGCACGGCGCCGAGACCGTCGGGGGTGAGCGGGAACAGCCGCAGCGTCAGCCAGAGCGCGGCGGCCGCCGCGCCGGCGCGCGAGCACTCCAGGCTGATCTCGCCGAGGTGCGGCTGCCGGGAGGTGAAGTACGTGTACGGCGAGTCGTGCCGGAAGAAGCGGGCGGTGGACCGGTCGCGGAACAGCACCGCGCCGCAACCGTACGGCTGGAGGCCGTGCTTGTGGGGATCGATCACCACCGAGTCGCAGTCGCCGAGCGCCGCCCACGGCGCGGGGTCGACCAGCGGACCGGAGGCCGTCCCGCCGCTGCCGTCGCCGCCGCCCGCGCCGCTGCCGTCGCCCGGCGCGACCCGGGGCACGCCGGTCAGCAGGGAGTGGAACCCGCCGTAGGCCGCGTCGACATGCACCCGCGCGCCGTGGGCGCGCGCCAGCGGCAGCAGCAGGTGCAGCGGGTCCACGGCTCCCAGCGCCGTCGTGCCGGTGGTCGCGACGACCGTGCCGACGGCGCCGGTGCGCAGCAGCTCCTCCAGCGCGCCGAGGTCCGTGCGGCCGGCGGCGTCCACAGCGACGGGATGACCGCGCACGCCGAGCAGCCGGCACATCCGCTCGTGGGTGTAGTGGCTCTCGGCGCTGTAGGCGACACCCCGGCCGGGGTGCAGCTCCCGTGCCACGAAGAGCGCCTCCAGGTTGCCGAGCGTCCCGCTGGAGGTGAGGTGGCCGAGGTGGTCGTCGAACCCGACCATGGCGGCGAGTTGCTCCATCACCTCGACCTCCAGCGCGGAGGTGGCCGGGCCGCCGTCCAGGGCGTGGTTGTTCGGGTTGACCAGCATCGCGGCGAGGTGCCCGACGACCGCCGCCGGATGCGGCGGCTTGAGCATCTGCCCGGCGTAGCGGGGGTGGAAGAACGGGTAGCTGCCGGCGAGGCGGCTGCCGAGTTCGTCGAAGGCGGCGGCGAACCGGTCGGGTTCGACCCGCAGTGCGGGGTGGTCGGGATACGGCCCGTGGCTCTCCTCCCAGGTGCGGTGGTTCTCGACGGCTCGGTGCAGCCAGGCGGCGAGGTCCATGGTTCCTCCGGGTGGCGGGCGGCGGGGCGGGTGGACGCGCGGTGGTGGCGTGCGGGTGCGACGGGAGCGGGTCGGCCGTCCTTGGTCCCGCCGCACCGCCGCACAGCTTCACGGTCGGCGCGGCGGTCGGTCAGCTGCCGGGCCGCCGTCCGTCCGCCGCCGTGCGCTGTGGCGCGGCGGCGTGGGCCCGCCGTCCGGTCTCGGCCAGCAGGGCGAGCGTCTCGTCGATGTCGCCGCGCGTGGTCGCCGGGTTGATGACGCACAGCCGCAGCGCCCGGCGGCCGCGTACGTCGGTGGTCAGCACCATGGCGCGGCCGCCCGCGCAGACCTCGGCGCTCACCGCCTCCTGGAGCCGGTCGGCGGCGCCCGCGGAGCCGGGCCCGTCCGCGCGCCCCGGTGCGGGCACGCACCGCAGTGTGAGGATGCCGAGCGAGGCGGGGGTGACCAGCTCCAACCCGGGGATCGCCCGCACGTGGTCCGCCGCGTACTCGGCCAGTTCGGTGCCGGACGCCACCGCGCGGCGGAACGCCTCGGCGCCGAACGTCTGCAGCGAGAGCCAGAGTTTGAGCGCGCGCAGTCCGCGCGACTGCTGCGGGCCGTAGTCGTCGAGGTTGACCTCTTCGCCGTCGGCCCGCGCGGGGCGGAGGTAGCCGGTGTCCAGGCGGTGGCGGTCCATCGCGAAGCTGCGTCGCAGCAGTTCGGGACGGCGCAGCAGCAGGCAGCCGGCCTCGTAGGGCTGGAAGAGCCACTTGTGCGGGTCGACGGTGACGGAGTCGGCGCGCGCCAGGCCGCGGCAGTGTTCGCGGCCCCGCGTGGTGATCGCCGCGGCCGCGCCGTGCGCGCCGTCGGCGTGCAGCCACAGGCCGAACTCGTCACAGATGTCGGCCAGTTCCGGGAGCGGGTCGATCGCGCCGGTGGAGGTGGTCCCGACGGTGGCGACCACGGCGAACGGCCGCAGCCCGGCGGCCAGGTCGGCACGGAGCCGCGCCCGCAACCGGTCCGCCGGGAGCCGCAGTTCGGCGTCGGGCTCCAGGACGACCAGCTGCGTGCGCCGCAGTCCGACGAGGTGGGCGGCGCGGGCGACGGAGGGGTGGGCCTGGCTGGAGCAGTACAACCGCGCCCCGGGTGGCACGCCCTCGCCGTCGAGCCGGTCGTCGCGTGCCACGGCGAGCGCCGTGAGGTTGGCGGCCGACCCGCCACTGAGGAAGAGCCCGCTGTGCCCGGCGGGCAGTCCCAGCAGCTCGCACAGCCAGCGCACGGTGGTGAGTTCCAGCTGCGTCGGCCCCGCGCCGACCAGCCAGGCGCCGGGCACGCTGTGGAACGCCGCCGCGAGGGCGTCCGCCAGCACCGCCGGGTAGGTGCCGGTGGTGGGGACGAACGCGAAGCAGCGGGGGTGGTCGAACCGGATGCCGTGGGACAGCGCGTCGCGCACGACGCGGTCGACGGCCTCGGCCAGCGAACCGGGCGCCTCCGGCAGCGGCTCGTCGAGCAGCGGCCGGAGCCGGGCCGGGGTGGCGGTGGCGTGGGGCGGCCCGGCCGCCACGGTGGTGAGCCGGGAGACGACCGTCTCGATCAGCCGGTGGCCCGCTTCCCGCATCTCGCGCTCGCTGAGCGCCAACTCACCGCGCCGGAAGGGCGGATCGGCCCCCGGATCGTCCGCCGTTCCGCCGCCCCGCGTGCCGTCGCCGGTCTCGGACGCCCCGGGAGCGTCGACGGCGGTCACGGCTCCTCGCGCAGCGCGGCACGGGCGGCGATCGTCCACCGCAGCGCGGCGGGCGACAGCCGGGGGCGCGGTTCGAGGGCGGCGCTCCAGCCGTTGAACTGCGCCAGCAGCACCTCGTCCCCGGCGGCCACCGGCCCCGGGGCGGCGTGCGGCCACCACAGCGCCTCGTCGGGGGCGGCCCCGGTGAGCGGGCCGTGGTCGGCGGCGCAGAGCCACTCGGCGGCGGAGTCGGCCGGGGCGAGTCGGTACCGGCCCGGCTCCGGCAGGGCGGCGAGGGTGGCGGCCCGGTCGGCGTGGACCACCACCTGGCTCAGCCGGGGCGGCGGGGTGGTCACCTCGCGGACCGGCGGCAGCTCGGGCAGCAGGTGCGCCAGGACGTGCAGGCCCAGGGACGGCAGCAGGCCGGCATGGCGTTCCGCCGCCTGGACGAGGGCGAGCACGGTCTGGAACCGGGGGTTGATCTCCACGGCGACGACGCGACCACCGCTGCTGTCTCCTGCCCCACCGTCCCCGGCCTCGCCCGGGACCGCGCCGCCCGGGACCGCGCCGCTGCCGTCCGTCACGGCGTCCGGCGCGACGTCCGCCCCGTCGTCCGGTGCGAGCAGGTCCAGACCGAAGACACCCCGGTAGCCGCGCGCCCGGAGCACCTCCCCGACGGCGTGCGCCGCATCACGCGCCGCCGCGTAGCGCCCGGCGCCGATGTCCGCCGGGCCGACGAGCTGGTTGCCGCAGTGCGTGCCCCAGCCGGCGCCCAACTGCGGCAGCCCCACCAGCTGGTGGGAGACGGCGGTGACGACGGTGCGGTCCGCGCCCACGCACCCGCCGGCGGTGAGGGACAGGCCGGGAAGGTACCGGCTGAGCCGCAGCGAGCGGTCCGGGAGGCGCCGCAGTGCGTCCGCCAGCTCGGCCGGGGAGGACAGCGGGAAGGTGCCCCGGCCGAGGAGGTTGTTCTCCCGCCGCTGGAGGACGGCCCGTTCCCAGTGGGCCGGCCAGTACGCCGCGGCGGGGGAGCGGTCACGGGCGGGGACGACGGTGTGCTCGGGGACGGCCACGCCGGCCTCGCGGAACAGGTCGAGTGCGGCGACCTTGTCCGCGGCGAGCGCGGTCACGGCGGCGGACGGCGCCAGCAGGCGAACGCGGTGGCGCGCTGCCCACGCCACGGCGTGGCCGCCGTGCTCGGGCGCGAACGCCACGGCGTAGCGCCGGGGGAGCGGCTCGGCGCCGCCGCCGGGAGCCGGGCCGCCGGCCGGCGGCTCCGCCGTGTCGCCCAGCAGCGGGGAGACGCAGGCCGCGCGCAGCCACTCGGGGCGCGCGCCGAAGGAGGCGAGCAGGAACTCCGACCGGTCCAGCCAGGTAGCGCGCGCCACGCGGGGCTCCAGCAGTCGCAGCCCCTCGTCGGCGTCCACTCCGGCCAGCGTGGTCACCGGCACGTCGTCGTCCGCCCGGCACTCGGCGGCGGTGCGCGTCCCCGGCCACCGCCGGCCGTCCGCAGCCCTGTGGTCCACCACGTCGACCCCCACCACCCGTCGCTCCCTCCGGGCGGACCGTGCGGCCCGCCGGAAGGGAGCGAAGCAGTCGCGCGGCCGGCGTTCCATGCCGTACCGCGCGACGGTGCCGCAAACTGCCGGATCGGGTGGTTCGGCCCGGTGCGTCTGTTCGGGTGACGGGCGGCCGTTCCCCCGGGGGCGCCGGTTCGGCCGTTCCCCGGCGGCGGCCGGCCGATGGTGTGCCGCACGGCCGGGGCGCCGCCCGTGGGGAGCCGCTGCCCGGCGCCCCACGGGCAGCGGGTCAGAACAGCGGGCCGGTGAGGGTGAGCCCGAGGTCGTCACCGGTCTTCACGAAGAAGGCGAACAACGCGAGGGCCGCCCCCGCGAGGGCAAGGTCCTTGTTGAACTGGATCATCTCCTGCTGCCGGGCGCCGGAGTCGCCCTCCTGCCAGAAGGCGTGCATCAGGACCGCCGTCGGCAGCAGCACCAGGAACAGCAGCAGTGCCCCGACGTCGGGCCAGATGCCGAGGAGCACCATCAGCGCGCCGATCAGCATCAGCACGCCGCTGGCCCGGGTGGCCAGCGCGGGTGACGGCACGCCCTTGGCCCCGGCGTACTGGGCCATCGCCGCGGTCTGCGTGAGGTGTCCGACGGCGGAGCTGAGGAAGAGGACGACGAAGAAGATGCGTCCGATGAGGATCAGGACGTCCATGCTGCACTCCTGTCACGTGCGGTGACGGCTGGCCCCCTCCGGTTCACGGTAGGCGCGCGCCGCGCCCCGCGCAGGGCGGACGCCCGCCGGCACCCCCGGGGGCCCGGCCCGACCACCGCTCCCCGTGCCCACCGGCGGAGCGAGCCGGCCTTGCTCACCGCCGTGCCCGTCGGGCGGCGTCCCGCGACGGCCGGGCGGGGCGATTCGGCGGAAAGTGGCGGACCGCGGCGCGTGGTACCCGCGCCGCGCCGCCCCTGCACGAACGGGGCGTGGGCGGGGCGCGCGCGGTTGCTGGGGCGCCGGTGGTGCGGGAGGCGCCACAGGCCCGCCGACATGCCCGGAGCTGCCCCGCCGTGTCCCGGGCGCTCCCGTCTCGTCCCACCCCGTCCCGTTACCGGCCGGCCGCCGCCCCGCCGATGTCCGAGGTGAGCCGCCGGGACGGGTTGCGCCCGGTGTCACAGTCGTCCGACCATTTCCCGGGGCGAGGGTCCCGGGGCCGCTGCGAAGGGTTACCCTGGCCTGGCCTGACAGACGGCGGGGAGAGATCGGCAGGTCTCAGCGAGTGGCGTGAGCGGCAGGGGAAACGATGGACGCGCTGGTGCTGGATGGCCGGTACCGGATCGGGGAGCGACTCGGCGAAGGCGGCATGGGCGCCGTCTGGGAGGCCGTCGACCTGCGACTGGAGCGACACGTCGCGGTCAAGGTGATGAGCGGCGTCTCCGTGCGCCGCGACCCCCGGGCCAAGGAGCGCTTCGACCGTGAGGCGAAGCTGCTCGCCGGACTCGCCAGCCCCTATGTGGTGACCGTCCACGACGCCGGTGAGGCGACCGTGGAGGACAGCAAGCTCCTCTACCTCGTCATGGAGCGCCTGCACGGCCGCTCCCTGGCCGATGTCATCGAGCACGCCCTCCCCTCGCTCGACGAGGTGGCCCGCTGGGCCGAGCAGATCTGCCGCGCGCTCTCCGTCGCCCACGACGCGGACGTCGTCCACCGCGACCTCAAGCCCGCCAACGTCATGGTCTGCGCGGACGGCCTCGTCCGCGTCCTTGACTTCGGCATCGCCGCCGTCCTCAGCGAGTCCGCCGACCACGCGCGGCTCACCAGCACCGGCGTCGTCGTCGGCACCCCCGCCTACATGGCGCCCGAGCAGATCGAGAGCGGCTCCTACGACGCCCGCAGCGACCTCTACTCGCTCGGCTGCATGCTCTACGAACTCGTCGTCGGACGGCCGCCGTTCAACAGCAGCGCGCTCTACGCGCTGATGCGCGACCACGTGACCGCCACCCCCGAACTCCCCAGCGCGCTGCGCCCGGGGGTGCCGGAGGAGTGGGACGCCCTCATTCTGCAGCTGCTCGCCAAGAGCGCCGAGGACCGGCCGGTCGACGCGGCCGAGGTGGCCCGGACGCTGCGTCAGCTGCCGCGCCCGGCGGTCGAGGACACCCCGGACTTCGTCCCCGCCGCCCTGGACGACGAGGCACCCCCCGGCTACGTGCCCACCCGCGTGGACCCCCGGATGGCGATGGTCGCGCCGACCGTCCCCGAGGTCCCGCCGCCGCCCTTCGAGCCGCCGATGCCCGCCGAGCCGCCGATGCCGCCGGGCCCGCCGTGGCTCTCGCCCGGTCAGCGCTGCGGCCCGTACCCGGACACCGAGCGGCTGATGGTGGCGCTCGGCTGGAGCCTCGCCCCCGAGACGGACGAGGCGCCCGAAGTCGACGGCAGCGCGTTCGCCGTCGACGCCGACGGTCAGGTCCTGAGCGACCAGCACTTCGTCTTCTACAACAACGTCGCGCTCCCCAGCGACCACGACGAGCAGGGCGACTCCATCCGGCTGGAGAACCCGTCCGTCGAGGAGGGCGAGGACGGCGAGGACGGTCCCGCCGACGCCACGCCGCTGCACGGCGACGGCGACGGCGAGCAGCGGTTCCTCGTGGAGCCGGGCCGGCTCGACGCGGACACCGACCGCATCGTCTTCGCGCTGTCGCTGCACGAGGCGGAGGAGCGCGGACTGAACATGTCGTCGCTGGCCGACATGACCGTCCGGGTCCTCGACGCCGACTCCGGCGCGGAGCTGTGCGGTTTCCGGCTGGAGAACGACGCGGTGGGCGACGGCTACGGGCTGTCGCTCGGCGAGCTGTACCGCACGCCGCAGGGCTGGGGCTTCCACGCCGACTGCGCCGCGCACCCCTCCGGGCTGGTGCAGATCGCCCAGGTCTACGGCGTCAACGTCTGACCGGCCCGCTCGCCCCGCCCGGCCCCGCAGCCGGCCGCCGGCGGCCCGGTGCGTCCGGCTGCCCCCCGTGCCTCAGTGGCCGTAGCCGCGGCGCCGCTGCCCGGCGGCCCGGTGCTCGTCCCGCGGGCGGTCCGTCGGCCCGGCGCCCGGTGCGGGCGGCCGCGGCCCGCCGCCGTCCTGGGGCGGCATCGGCTCCGACGCGGTGCCGGTGGCCCGTTCGCCCCGTGCCCGCGCCTGCCGCAGCCGCCGCGTGACCACGACCAGGTCGATCGCGGCCAGCAGCGTCAGCACCGCGCCGCCGGCGACCAGCATCCCCAGCTCGCCGCGGTCCGGGCTGTCGCCCGGCCCCGTCATCCCCCACCAGACGGCGAAGCCCACGGTGAGGACGAGGAAGAGCGGCGCGAACACCCACGAGAGCACCAGTCGCAGCGTGAGGTCGCTGCGCGCGGTGATCGGCTCCGTCCCGGTGCGCGGGTTGCGGAAGCTGTAGGGGTGGTGGTCGGGGTCCGACCGGTGGGTGCGCGGTGCGTCGCCGTGCGCCGCGTCGTCGCCCGGCGCGAGGTGGTGCGGGCCGCGGTCGTCCGGTGTGCGGTGATCGTCCTGCATGTCGGCCTCCTCCCTTCGAGGGTAGTCCCCGGGTACCCGGTGGAGCCGAGATGAACAGCTCGTGCGGGAACTGCCCGACACGCCGGGGCGTCTGGTAGAAACGGGGACGGTCCGGAACACGCTTCTTTCGGGGGACGGCTGTGGCGAAAGGGATCTCCGTGCGCATCATGGCGCGCGCGTGCGGCATTGCGGCGGTCACCTCGGGGGCGGTCCTTGTCGGCACCCTCCCCGCGGTCGCGGCCCCCGGCACGCCGGAGCGCACCCTCGGACAGGGGGTGGCCACGGCGCTGCCGGCGCAGGACGGCATCTCGGGCTCCGACGACGACAACGGCGACGGGCACGACGACGGGAACGGCGACGACGGCCACGACGAGGACGGCCACGTCCACGCCCCGCCGGAGCTGGTCTCCCCGGAACTCGCCGCCTTCGACGAGGAGCTCGCCGAGGCCGCCGAGGAGATCGAGGAACTGCGCGAGGAGGCGGGCCGCGCCAGCGCCCGGCACGAGCGGCTGCGGCGCAAGTCGGCGCAGGAGCAGGCCGATCTGGTGGTCCTCGGCGAGGAGCTGAAGAGCGAGCAGAAGCGGCTCGACGCGCTGCGCACCATGGTCGGCCAGCAGGCCGGTTCCCGCTACCGCGCGGGCGGCGGCGCCGCGTTGGCGCATCTGATGTTCTCCGAGACGCCCGAGGCGTTCTTCATCAGCAGCTCCCTCATCGGCCGCGGCGAGATGACGGTGGCCACGCTGCTGGAGCGCACGCAGGAGAGCGAGCAGCGGCTGAAGGACTCGGAGGAGGAGATGCGCGACCTCCGCGCCGACACCGCCAAGACCACCGAGGAGCAGGAGAAGATCCGCGAGGCGGTCGAGGAGAAGCTCGAACTCGCCGAGGAGCGGCTGGCAGAGCTGGAGGAGGCCAAGGCGGCGGCGGTCGAGCGCATCCGCGCCGAGCGGGCTGCGGAACGCCGCGAGGCGGCGGGCGGGGTCGACGAGGACGAGGTGCTGCGCGACGCCACCGACCCGGGGGACTGCGCCGTCTCCGTCCGCGACGACGAGCGGCTCGCGGAGGACGCGGTCGAGGAGGACTGGACGGCGCCGGTCCACGAGGACTACACGCTGACGGCCACTTACGGCCAGAACGGCAACCGTTGGGCCTCGACCCACTCGGGCCAGGACTTCGCCATCCCGACGGGGACCCCGGTGCTGACGATCGGTTCGGGGCGGATCGCGGCCACCAGCTGCAACGACGCCTACGGCCACGCCGTGGTGGTGGAGCACGAGAACGGCTACTACAGCCAGTACGCGCACCTGTCGGTGATCGAGGTGGAGGCCGGTCAGGAGATCGGCGTCGGGCAGCGGCTCGGGCTGTCGGGCAACACCGGCAACTCCTCCGGCCCGCACCTGCACTTCGAAATCCGGTTGACGCCGTGGATCGGGTCGGCGATCAACCCGGTGCCGTGGCTGCGGGACCACGGCGTGGAGCTCTGACGCGGCAGCGCAGCGGTACGGCAGCGCTGCGGGTCCGGTGACGCTGCGGGGGCGGTGACGGTGACGGGTCCCGTGACGGTGACGGGGGCGGCCCGGGCGTCCGGCTGATGCCGTCGCCCGGGCGCCGTCCCGTCGCGGTGCGGTGGCGCGGGGGCCGGGTGTCAGGCCACCGGCTCGGCTTCCTCGGCCGGCTGGCTCATCGTGACCGGGCGGACCTTGCCCTCGATCATCGCGCCGAGCCCGCGGACCGCGCACAGTCCCGGCTCGTCGGCGATCGCGACGGGCATGCCGGTGTTCTCGCGGAGGGTGTCCGCCAGGCCGGGGAGTTCCGCGGCGCCGCCGGTGAGGGTGATCCCCCGGTCGGCGAGGTCGGCGACCAGGTCCGGGGGGCAGCGGTGCAGCACGGACCGGATGCCGTCTAGCAGCGAGGTCAGCGGGGTGCGGACCGCGTTGCGGAGGCTGCCCTGGTCGATGTGGACGGTGCGGCCGAGGCCGGTGGCGACGTCCCGGCCGTGGACCTGCGCGTTGCCGTACTCGCTCCCGGCGAGCGCGAGGTGCAGCGGGCGGACCGCCTGGCTGGGGAGCAGCAGTTCGTGCTGGTTGCGCAGGTACTGGACCAGTGCGCGGTCCACCGTCTCGCCGCCCATGGGCACCTTGTCGGCGGCGACGATCGAGCCGAGCGAGAGCACCGCGACCTGGGTGGTGGTGGCGCCGCACTGCACGATCATCGCGGCTTCGGGCTGCTCCACGGGGAGGCCGGCGCCGATGCCGGAGGCGATCAGGCTGTTGACGAGCTCGACGCGGCGGGCGCCGAGGCCGAGCAGCGTTTCGTAGGCGGCGCGGCGGGCCAGGGGGTCGGCGTCGTGCTGTACGCAGATGCCGATGCGCAGCAGCGGACGGCGGCGCAGCGCGCGGCGCAGCTTGGTGCCGACCATGGCGCGCAGCATCCGCTGGGCCATGTCGATGTCGACGACGGTGCCGTTGTTGATGGGGCGGACGACCCGGATGTTGTGGGGGGTGCGGCCGTCCATCCGCTCGGCGGGTGCGCCGACGGCGATGAGGGCGCCGGTCCGGGTGTTGACGGCCACCACGGACGGCTCGTCGACGATCAGGCCGGTCTGCTTGAGGTAGACGCGGGTGCGGGAGGCGCCGAGATCGACGGCCACGGCACAGCGGCGGATCTGGTCCAGGCTCATGGTCATATCGTCACCATGCGGCCACGCTGCGTGGTGTGCATCCCGGGGTGGTCCACCCGGGGGACGGGGTCGCTCGGACGGCGCAGCGGGGGCCGCCGAGGGCGGCGGCGTCGGCAGGGGTGGCGCCCGGCGTCGGGGCGATGCCGGCGCGGGTGACGTGGCGCAGGGAGACCGCCCTGAGCTGCGGTTTCTCGCCGGGCGGGGTGCCGGTGCGGCGGATACCGGCCGGCCGGTCGTGCTGCCGGCGGGCCCGGGAGGGCGGCGCCGTCGGCGCAAGCCGGGCGGCGGCCCCGGCG
>NZ_JAAVJD010000148.1 GCF_012033735.1 Streptomyces lonarensis
GGGGTGCCGCTGGTGCACACCATGCACACCATGGCCAAGGTCAAGAACGCCGCGCTCGCCGAGGGCGACACCCCCGAACCCGCCGCCCGCATCATCGGCGAGCAGCGGCAGCGGCCAGCCCAGGCGGGGTGACCAGGGCGCGGCGCACAGCGCGCCCAGCCCGGTGGCCAGCAGCAGGTTCCGCAGCGCGACGGGCAGTTGGTCGGCCGTCCCCGTCGCGAGCGCGCCGACGGCGCAAACCGCCGCACCGGCGGCGAACGCGGCTGCCAGATGCCGGGCGAGGACGACGCGGCGGGAGCGTGCCGCCCGGGCCGAGAAGTCCCGCATACCGTCCTCAGCCGACAGGACGATCACGACGGCCACCGCGATCGGCAGCGCGTGCGCCGCTGCCACCGGGATGCCCGCGCCACCGCCGAGGTGCGGCAGCACGAGGAAGCGGTCGCCCCACCACAACCAGCCGGCCGCGCAGACCGCCAGCAGCGCCAGGGGCAGCGCACCGCCGTGGCCTCGCAGGTGCCGCAGCACCACGGCGCGGCGATGGCCCGCCGGAGGCGGCCCGGCGGCCTCCGGCAGGCGGCGGTCGCATGACGGGTCGACCGTCGGCCGCCCCGGTGTTCCGCCGGCGGCGCTCAGCACGGCGCGGCCTCCAGCTCGGCCGTCCACGCGCGGGCCCGGGCGGTCTGCTCGGCGTGCGGCAGCGCCAGCACCCGCACCACCTCGTCCGTACGGTCGGCATCCTCCCCCGACGAGAAGCTCCCACGGTTCGGCAGCCGGTCGGTGTCGAGCGCCCGCAGCTCCAGCCAGAGCGTCAGCGCGTCCTGCACCGCCCACTCCTGCGGGCCCCAGCGGTCACAGACCGGCAGCGTCGCCGCAACCGAGCCCCCCGCCATGGTCCGCGCCAGGTCCCCCCTCCCGTGGTCGAGGAGGAAGCCCTGCCCCACGGCGCCCGCTCCGGCCAGTCCCACCTCCCGATGGACGACCCCGGCCGGGATCACGCCCTCGCCCGCCGCCGCCAGCCGCCCGGCCATGTCGACCGCGTCGGGCAGCCGGTGCGCGTGCTCCGGCCAGACGCAGACCTCGCCGTCATCGACCGTCCCGTCGCAGGCGGGGTCGGCGGAGGTGCGCGCGGTGTGGAACCCCGCCTCCGGTCCGGACGGCATGGCGACGACTCCGACCAGCAGCGCCGCTGCCGCCGCCGGCCCGGCGAGCCGCATCGAACGCGCCGGCCGGCGCCCCGAGGGGCGCGCGTCGCTCCGGCCGCCGGTGAGGAGCACGACGGCGGTGACAGCCAGCGCGACCAGCGCCAACCGCCACACCAGGTGCGTCGCGGACAGCCGCTGCTCCACCCCCTGGTAGCCGATGGTCGCCGTCAGCGGCGACCCGTCCGCCATGACCGCGAGGAACAGCACGTAGCCGCCGACGGTGGCGAGCACGGGCGTGTAGCGGGTCGGCAGCAGTCGGCCCAGGACATGCCCGACCGCAGCGGCGAGGACCACCCCCGCCAGCCCGAACAGCGGATACTCCGGCCACGGCGCGCCCGGCAGTCCCACCGCAAGCGCGGCGCCCCAGACCACGGCAACCGCGGTGAGGTGGGCCGCGGCCAGCCAGGTGGCGTCGGCGGCGAGCGAGACCAGTTCCGCGGTGGAGCCGCGCCGCGAGGCGACGGGTGCGTCGGCACCGCGGCGGGCGGCCGCGCCCGCCCGGTGGGCGACCAGGCCGCAGCCGGCGACCATCAGCGGCAACGCCGCGGCCGACGCCGCGGCGGAGGCACGTGGCCAGGAGTCCTGCCACGCGCCGGGCAGCACGGCCATCGCCGCCGCCAGCGCGACCAGCGGCAGGTACCACCAGCGCAGCGGGGAGCGGCGCAGTTCGATCCGGTAGCCGGTCATGACGCGTCACGCGGCGCGGCCGCCCCGCCGTGCGCAGCCCCGCCGTGCGCAGCCCCACCGGGTGCTGCCCCACCGGGTGCTGCCCCACCGGGTGCTGCTTCGCCGGGGCGCGGGCCGGTGTCCGGTGACGGCCGGTGGTGCGCTGCCGGGGGCGGGGCGCCGGTCGGCAGGGGCGGCGCGGCGAGGGTCGCGGTGTAGCCGCGCTCCAGCGGGGTGTCCCCCGCGTCCTCATCCCCGGCAGCCGCCGCCAACTCCTCGGGTGTGCCGTCGAAACGCAGCCGCCCCTCGTACAACACGCCGACCCGGTCGCAGAGGTGGGCGGTGTCCTCCACCAGGTGGGTGGAGACGACGACGCAGCTGCTCGCCGACAGCTCCCGCAACACGGCCCGCAACCGCACGCGTTGCTGTGGGTCCAGGCCGTTGGCCGGTTCGTCGAGGATGACCAGATCCGGCTGGTCGCAGATGGCCTGGGCGACCCCGGCTCGGCGGAGCATGCCCCCGCTCAGCTTCCGCAGCGGGGTGTCGGCGCGGTCGCCGAGCTCGACGCGTTCGATCGCCTCGTCCGCGGCGCTGTTGATCCGGGCCGCCGGCACCTCCCGCAGCCAGGCGCAGTGCCGGACGAAGTCGCGGACGGTGAACCCGGGCGGGTGGGCGAAGCTCTGCGGCAGGTACCCGATGCGGCGGCGGGCGGCGCGGACCGCGCGCCGCGAGTCGAGGAGCGAGCCGAACAGCCGCAGTTGGCCGGGGCGCGGGGTCGGCGTCGTGGTAGCGAGGGTCCGCAGCAGGGTGCTCTTGCCGGACCCGTTCGGCCCGAGCAGCCCGAAGGCCCCGGCTCCGAGCGAGATGCTGAGATCGTGGATGACCGGTCGTCGCCGGTATCCCTGGCTGAGTCCGATGACGTCGAGCATCGTGCGGTGGAACCCCCGTCGTGTCTCCCCCTGCCCGGCGCCCCACGCCCCGGACAGCGGCCCGACGTTCGCTGCGGACCGCGCCCACGACCCTAGCCGTCACCCACCGTGCCCGGGAGTGGATCTTCGGTCATCCGCACTGGTGGCGACGGTGGTTGAACGCGCGCGCTGCTGCGTGCGGGGCGGCACGGGCACACCGGGCGGGCCGGCGCGGCCGAACCCCGTCGGGCACTCATCCGGCCTAACGACGGAGGGCGCCGACGTGGCGGACAATGGGCGCATGTCCTGTCACGGCGGTCCGCACGAGGACCACACCCAACCGGCGTCGTCGGCGGGCTCGGTCCTGTCCGTCGGATCGACCGGCTCCCTGCTGTCCATCGGCTCCGCAGGATCGATCCTCTCGATCGGTTCGGCGGGCTCCGTCCTGTCGATCGGCTCGACCGGTTCGGTCCTGTCGATCGGCTCGGCGCTGTCCGTCGGGTCGATCGGCTCGGCGATGTCGTTGTTCTCGATCGGATCGTTCCAGTCGATCACATCCGTGCTCTCCGGCCAGTCCGACCGCTCGCTCCTCTCCTGGCAGTCGACGGACTCGCGGTTCGCCCGGCGGCGGACGGGTCCGGCCCTGCAGCGACCTGCGCTTCCCGCGCAGCGGGTCGCCTCGCCGAGGACGCTCGCCGTCGGCGGCCTCGCGGCGGCGGCCTTCGCCGCGCTGGCGGTGCACGCCGCCGGCCGCCGCCGCCCGGGGGCGGGCGAGCGCTGAGAGGGTCGTGCGCGGACGTCGCGCGGCGACGGTGCGGGTCGCCCGGCGACCGGCCGCCGGGCTCTGGCACCGGTGGTCACGGTGTCTGCCGTAGCCTCCCGCCGCGGGTGTCGAGGGTGCCCGTGGCACCCTCGACACCGTCATCGCCCTCCACGGCCGCGCGCCGCGCACGGGCGTCACGGCGGAGCGTGACCTGGTTGAGTGCCAGCATCGCCAGGGCGAACGCCAGTTGTGCGGCATTCCAGGCCAGACGTCCCGCCGATTCCCCGGCGCTGATGCCCATCACCAGCAGCCATACCCAGACCATCGCCAGCAGGGTGAAGAGGACCACCCCGAACTTCGACATCCGCCGGTGCCATGGCGCGAGGGAGTACGTCGTGGTGCGGGTTGCCTCCGGCTGCCGATGCCGCAGAAGCAGCATCGCCGGAGGAGTGATCACGACCACGACGGCGACGAGGGCCCATTGGACAACCGTCCGGCTCGCGCCGGTGGCTCCGAGCACCACCCCCACCACCACCGTGAGCAGCAGCGCCACCCCGAGGAGCACGCCCGCCTTCCGCCCGCTCACGACGCCTCGCGGGTGTCGGTGCCTGCTGCTTCGGCTCGTGCTTCGGCGTCGCGCCGCAGGACCCGGCGCTGCCCGAACCAGCCGAGCACCATCGCCACGACCCAGAAGGTCCACCACAGCACGACTGCCACGCCACCACCGGTGACGAGGTACCACACCACGTAGCAGCAGGCCACCAGGCCCAGCGGCACCGACACCCACTGCACCACCCGGGCGGAGCGCCGCATCGAGTCACTCATCACGTATGTGCGGCGCTGCCGCATCGCGTTCTCTCCGCTCATCGCGTTCTCTCCTCTCGCTGGCGCACCCCGGGTACCGGGGGCGGGGGACGCATTGGCGCCGCGCAGGGACTCAGCGCGTCGGATCAGCCCGCCCCGTGGACTCTCCCCGACGCCCGGGCAGCAAAGGCCGTCTTCCTTCTGTTGGCTACTCGCATGACCATGAGCACCGAACCAGCGCAGAGCACCAGGAACAGAATCGCGAAGGGACGGACACCGAAATGATGGAGAACGAAACAGGTGATTGCCGCGGGCATCGCGAGAGCGACAGGCGCTAGCATCCAATCCTTTTTCGACATGCGACCCCTTCAACGTCAACGCGTTGGCCAGGGAGACGGGTCAAGAACCCTCAGCACCGACCTCGCGCCCCATCATGCAGGTTGAAGCTTCGCCGGGGCCATGCGACCAGAACCCGCTTTCGACCCCTCTCACCCGCCCCCGTTCTCTTCTTTCCCGCCATAAACGATAACGACAATGATCATTCCGATAACACTGAGCGCCCCGATCGCGAGACCAACCCACGTCGGAAGCCCCAGCGACACACCTTTGGCAACCAGTTCGCTCACACCGTCCTCTTTCTGTCGGTCTGCCGCTGCGGCGACGTAGCGGCAGCGAGGAAACCGGCCCCATTCCCGCGGCGGAGTCAGGGTCGGGGTCGGACACCGCCAGCAAGCCACCGGCCGCCCCCCGTGCTCCAGCGCCCCGGAGCCCGGCGGGTTAGAGGCGGATGACGGAGCCCCACCACTGCCCTCGCCTGGTTCCGTGCACGCCGACCCGGCGCGCCGCGAGCGCGGATGCGCACAGTTCCCCCCACGGGATGTCATGGACGGCGCACACCGCCGCCACGACCCGTGCACCCTTGCACAGTGATCACCAGGTGACTACCGGCAATGCCCTGGAATTCGGGGCGCATGCCCCCCAGAACACGCCACCGGTACACCAGGGCCGCAAGCCGGCGAACCCGCCGCGCGCCCACGCCCGCTGCCGCCTGACCCGCGTCGGGCAGCCCGACAGGACGCGTCCGCGCACGACCGGCCACCCGGGAGCGTCGACAGCGACCGCACCGGAATGGCCGGATCAGCCCCGCCGAACTGCGGCTTCCGGCAACGGACCGACGCACGCCGCGAGCCCGGCCCCGCTGGTTGCGGGGGCCGGGCCCAGGGGTGCGTCGTGCGCCGTGGGTGTCAGGCGACGGGGGTCATCAGCCGGCTCTCCTCCTTCTTCCGCGCCCGGGAGCGCTGGACGAGGAGGCCGGTGACGCCGAGCGCCAGGACGATGTACAGCGTCGCGGAGATCGGGCTGGAGACCAGGGCGAACGGGTCGCCCTCGCTGACGGCCATGGTGCGTCGGAACTCGGTCTCGGCGAGCGGGCCGAGGATGACGCCGATCAGCACGGGGGCGACCGGCAGCCCGTACCGCCGCATCCCGAAGCCCAGCAGGCCGATGGCGAGCACCAGGACCAGGTCGAAGACCTTGCTGCTGGTGGCGTAGATGCCGAGCATCGCGAAGACGGTGATGCCGGCGTAGAGGTAGTGCCGCGGCACCTTCAGCAGCTTCGCCCAGAGCGGGGCGAACGGCAGGTTGAGGATCAGCAGCACGACCATGCCGATGAAGAAGCTGGCCAGCAGCGCCCAGACCAGTTCGCTGGCCCGCTCGAAGAGCAGGGGGCCGGGCTGGAGCCCGTACTGGCGGAAGGCGGCCAGCAGAACCGCCGCCGTTGCGGAGGTCGGCAGGCCGAGGGCGAGCAGCGCGCCCATGGCGGTGCTGGCGGTGGCGTTGCCGGCGGCTTCCGGTCCGGCGACACCCCGGCCGTCGCCGCGCCCGAACATGTTGCCCGGCTTGCGGGCGGCGAGCCGGCGCTCGGTGCCGTAGGCGAGGAAGGTCGGCACCTCGGAGCCGCCCACGGGGATGATGCCGAAGGGCACACCGATGGTGGTGCCGCGCACCCACGCCGGGAGGGCGAGGCGGAACTCCTTGCGGGAGAGCCACAGTCGGCCGGCGGAGGTGATGAGCTTGGCCTCCTCCTTGGTGCCGCGCCGGGCCGCGACGGCGATGACCTCGCCGAGGGCCAGCAGCCCGACGGTGATCACCACGATGTTGATGCCGTCGAAGAGTTCGGGCATCCCGCCGGTGAACCGCGAGGCGCCGGACATGCCGTCGATGCCGACCAGCGCGATGGCGAGACCGATGACGAGCGAGGTCAGACCCCGCAGAATCGATTCGCCCACCACCGCCGAGATGGCGACGAACGCGAACACCGCGAGCGCCAGGTACTCCGCCGGCCCGAAGTGGGTGGCGAGTCTCGCCAGCGACGGCGCGAAGAAGACCACCAGGATCGCGGCGACGGTGCCGCCGAAGAACGAGGCGATGGCAGAGGTGGCCAGCGCCTGCGCGGCCCGGCCGTCCTGGGCCATCTTGTGGCCCTCGATGGTGCTGGCGATGGCGGTGCTGTTGCCCGGCGTGTTCATGAGGATGCCGGAGATGGAGTCACCGAACAGTCCGCCGAAGAGCACACCGGCGAACATGATGAACGCGCCGATGGGGTCGAGGGAGAAGGTGACCGGCAGCAGCAGCGCCACGGCCATCGCGGAGCCGAGCCCCGGGAGCACGCCGACGGCGGTGCCGAGCAGGGCGCCCACGAACACCCACAGCAGGTTCATCGGGGTGAGGACGGTCAGGAAGCCGTCCCCGAGGTTGCTCAGCTGGTTCATCAGAAGACTCCCGCGAGGATGCCGGGGGGAAGGTTGAGGCCCAGCCCCGCGGAGAAGGCCAGCTGGATGCTGGAGGACATCGCGACCGCCACGAAGATGTCGAAGACCGGTCGGCGGCTGCCGAGGGTGCGGGCGACGCCCCAGAAGAGCAGCGCGCCGGCGATGATCCAGCCCAGCGGCACGAGCAGCGCGATGAAGACGATCACCGTGCCGACCAGGCCGAGGACGGCGGGTCGGTTGGAGCGGATGCGCAGCGGCTCCTCCACGGCGGCTCCGCCGACGGCCGACGTCTCACCGGCGGCGGTCGCGCCGCCGACCGCGGTGGTGTCGCGGTCCGGGGTGGCGGCGGGCGCGGTGGCCTGCCCGTCCGGGGTCGCGGTGGTCGGCTCGGCCGTGCGGGCGGCAGTGCCGCCGGTGGCGGGAGCGGTGCGGGCGGCGACCTGCTCCGGCTCCGGTTTGCGCAGCACGTCCACCGCGAGCAGCACCGCGAAGACCAGACAGGCGACCGAGATGAAGGCCGGGAACATCTGCGGGCCGGGCGAGGCCACGCCGCTGGGCACGTCCATGGTGAACGTCCCGATGGCCAGGACGACGCCTGCGACCAGCAGCAGCGCCGGCATGACGAGGCCGGTACGGCGCGCGAGGAACTCCGAGTGCCCGCGGTCGGGGGCGGATTCGGTGGTCACAGCCCCAACTCCTCGATGACGGCGTCGACCCGGGCCTGGTCTTCGCTGATGAATGCGGCGAACTCGTCACCGGTCAGCAGCGCGTCGACCCACTTGTTGCGGTCGAGGGCGTCCTGCCACTCCGGTGTCTGGGCCATCTCCTCGACGATGTCGATGAGTTCACGACGCTGCTCGTCGGTGATCCCGGGTGGGGCCACCAGGCCGCGCCAGTTGGGGAGCGCCACGTCGATGCCCTGCTCGATCAGGGTCGGGGTGTCGATGCCGTCGACGGGCTCCTCGGCCGAGATGGCGAGGGCGCGGAGGTTGCCGGCCTCGATCTGGTCGCGGAAGTCGTTGTAGCCGCTGACGCCGAGCTCCACCGTGTGGGAGAGCAGCGCGGTGAGGACTTCGCCGCCGCCGGCGAAGGCGATGTAGTTCATCTCCTCCGGGTCGACGCCCGCCTCGCGGGCGGTGAGACCGGCGAGCAGGTGGTCGGTGCCGCCGAGGCCGCCGCCGCCGATGGCGTGGCTGCGGGGGTTCTCGCGCCAGGCCTCGACGAAGTCGTCCAGCGTCTCGTACGGGGAGTCGGCGGGGACGATCAGCACCTCGTAGTCCTCGGCGAGGCGGGCGATCGGGGTGGTGTCGTCGAGGTCGACGGGGCTGTTGTTGACGGTGATGGCACCTTCCATCACCGTGCCCGTCATCATCATCCGCGTCGGGTCGGCGCCCAGTTCCACGAACTGTCCGAGGCCGATGGTGCCGCCGGCACCGGGGACGTTGACGACCTGCACGTTGTTGACGATCGAGCCGGCGCGAAGCGCCTGCTGGAGCTCCCGTGAGGCGAGGTCCCAGCCGCCGCCGGGCGCCGCCGGCGCCGTGACGGTGAGCTTGGACCTCGGTGTGGCGCCCGAGGTGGAGTTGCTGGCGTCCACCGCGGCGAACCCCGCGAGGACCAGCGTTGCCGCGACCCCGAGGACCGCGAGCGCGGGACGTTTCTTCCGCACGGTCACTCCTTGATTGGCCTGTTTACAGAGGGTTTGGACCACCCGGAGGTGTCCGCCTAGTAGATATAGATGACCGCCAGGTGGTATACAACCCTTCAGTTCGAACAGATTTCAGAGGAGGCCCTGGATCGTGTCCGCACCAACCGCAGATGGCGGCGACAACGCCGGCGGAATCCGGGCCGTGAGCCGGGCGTGGCGCGTACTGCGCACCTTCACCCCGGACCGCATGTCCCTCTCCCTCGCCGACCTCGTCCGGGAGACCGGCCTGCCGCGGACCACCGTCCTGCGGCTGGTCGACACCCTGGCCGGTGAGGGGCTGCTGGAGGTGGGCGCGGACGCACAGGTCCGGGTCGGCACCAGCCTCATCGCGTTCGCCGCGTTCGCGGAGTCCGCCTGGGCTGTCCCGGCGGCGTCGCTGGCGCGGATGCGCGCGCTGGCCGCCGAGACGGGCGAGACCGTCAGCCTCTACGTGCGGGAGGGCACCCGCCGGGTCGTCGTCGGCCAGGCACCGAGCCCCAACACCCTCCGGCACGCGGTGCAGCCCGGCGACGAGCTGCCCATGACGGTCGGCTCCGCGGCGTACGTGCTGCTCGGCATGGAGCCGGAGTCCGAGCTGGACGGCCTGATCGGCCGCATAGTCGCCGAGGCGGGTCCCGACGGTCGTGCCGGCCCGGCCGGCACGACCGACGCCGCCGAGATCCGGGAGGGGGTCGCCCTCGCCGTGTCCCAGGGGTGGAGCCTGACCCACGGGCAGCGCGAGGCGGGTAACAGCGGCCTCGCCGTCCCCGTCCGCTTCCCCGACGCGCGCCGGCCCGCCCGCACCGTCGTCCTGGCGCTGGGCGGGCCGACCGTCCGGTTCACCGACGACAAGATCCCCGGCTTCGTGCACGCCGTCCGCCGCTGCGCGGAGGACGTGGCCCGCACCGGGCTGCCCCCGGCCCTCTACTGACGGGCGGGGCGCCACCCCCCGCCCGGGGTGCGCCCGGCCCGCGCCCGTCCGTGGCCGCAGCGCGGCCACGGCCCCCGACCCCAGGGAGAACCGTGCACGACCACCCCGCCCCCGGCGCGCTGCCGGCTGCCACCCTCTCCGACGCCATGGACCGCTTCGGCGCGGTCGAGGGCATCCGCCCGCTGTGGCGCGGCGCCGCCCTCTCCGGTCCGGCGTTCACCGTCTGGACCCGCCCCGGCGACAACAAGGGGCTGCACGCCGCGTTCGAGACGATCCGCCGTGGCGAGATCCTCGTCGTCAACGGCGGCGGCGACACCACGCGCGCCGTGATCGGCGAGCTGATCGTGCAGAAGGCCAAGGCACTGGAGGTCGGCGGCATCGTCCTCGACGCCGCCGCGCGGGACGTCGCGGAGCTGGAGGAGCTGGGCGTGCCGGTCTTCGCCCGCGCCGTCACACCGGCCGGACCGTGGAAGAACGGCCCGTACCGCGTCGGCGAGCCGATCGCCGTGGGCGGTGTCCCCGTCCACCCCGGTGACTGGGTCGTCGGGGACGACGACGGCGTCACGGTGGTCCCCCGGGCACGGATCGCGGAGACCGTCGCGGCGGCGGAGCAGCTCATCGCCGGCGAGGCCGAACGGCGCGCCGCCAACCAGAGGTTGGTGCCCCGTGACTGAGCACGCCGCTGCCGAGGCCGCCCCCGGCGGCGCGCGCCCCTCCGGCGCCGGGCGTCCGCTGGTCTGGATTCCCCGGCCCGTCCACGAGGACGCGGTCACCCGACTGCGGGAGCACGCCGAGGTCAGCCTCGGTCACGGCCCCGACGCGGAGACCTTCGACGAGGTCTGCGACCGCGTCACCGCGATCCTGCTGCGGACCGCCCGCGTCGACGGCGACATGATGCTCCGCGCTCCCAACCTGCGGGTGGTTGCGCGCCACGGCGTCGGGCTGGACACCGTCGACACCGACCGGGCCCACGAGTTGGACATCGCCGTCACCACGACGCCTGCCGCCAACACCCGTTCGGTGGCCGAGCACACCGTCGCGCTGCTGCTGGCGGTGCGCCGGGGCATCGGCATCGCCGTCCGCAACGAGGGCGGCGACGTCCGCGGGTCCATCCGCGGCCGTGAACTGAGCGGCTCGACACTGGGGTTGGTGGGCTACGGGCGGATCGCGCGCGACGTCGCCGCCATCGCCGCCGGCGGTTTCGGCATGCGCGTCCTCGCCCATGACCCGGGGCTCACCGACGCCCAGATCAGCGCGGCCGGGGCGGAGCCCGTGGACCTGCCGACGCTGCTCACCGAGACCGACAACCTCAGCCTCCATGTGCCGCTGGTGCCGGCGACCCGCGGACTCATCGGGCTGCCGCAACTGCGGGCGCTCCCCCGGGGCGCGGTGGTCCTCAACACCGCGCGCGGCGGCGTCCTCGACGAGGCCGCGCTGCTGACGGCGATCCGTGAGGGCCACCTCGCGGGCGCGGGACTGGACGTCACCGCGGTCGAACCGCTGCCGGCCGACCACCCGCTGCGGTCGGAGCCGACGGTCGTCATCACCCCGCACGTCGGGGCGCAGACCGAGGAGGCCATGCGCCGCGTCGCCCTGGAGGCGGCCGACCACGTCATCGCCCACCTGGGCTGACGCGCCCCGGACGGCGAGGGCCGGTGGTGACGCGACGGGCGTCGCGCACCACCGGCCCAGCCGCCTGGGTCCCGGCGCCGGCAATGCCGCCGATCGCACCGGTGCAGCCGTAGCCGCCGGCCGGCCGGCGCTGCATGGCCTACCGGCTCCCGGTGGCCCAGCAGACCGTCCAGGCCGCCCGTGCAGTCCCGGCCCTGCTCTTCAGGAAGCACTGCACGTTGCGGGCCTGCTGGTTGCCGAGGCCGAGGTTGTTGACGGCGGGCGGATCGACGTCGGCGGCCGCGGCTGGTGACGGTGCGCCGTCGCGCGGGCGGCGCCGCTGCGGCTGCGGACGGCCCGGTACCGGAGGTGGTCACCGTCTGCTTGTCAGCGCCGGCCCGGCGGTCGCGGAACCGGCGGTGACCAGCCCGCCCGCGCCGATCGCGGCGGTGGCGGCGATGGCGGCGATGGCGCTGAAGGTGACGAGCGTGCGGGAGGTCGTCTTCACGCGCATGGGTGTCTCTTCCTTCGTCCAGGGTTGACCAGGGTGCAACGCCGCCGGCGGTGTCGACCGCGGTGGCTGGAGCCGGGCGGCGCCGACCGATTCGGGCAGGCCGGAGACGACGCCTCCGGACCGCTCCATGAGGGACGCCTCGGCCCGGACGCCGTGCGTGTCCGCCCCGGGCCGGCGGCGAGACGGGGCTCGGCGAGTGCGCGTTGCCTTGCTGCTCGCGCCTACTGCGGATGCCGCGCTGCTACTGCGACGGCCCCCCTGGCTGCCGGAGTGCGGTGGGCCGCCGTCGCGAGTCCACGCGGGCGGCCCGTGCGTCGGCGTGCTTCATCGAGTCCTGCCCCTCCTCTGCGAGCGCCCCTGCCGCGCCTCCGCGCGCCCGGCCCGCTCACACCCCACAGTCAAGCCGTCTTGGCACGCCACGTCATGACGGCTGTCCAGGCAGTTCTCGGCAGCGCCGCCGCAGCGCCGCTTTCGGCGCGAAGGAGCAGCCCACCAGCGGGGCGTGCGCGGGCGGGGTGTGTCGCCGCCGACCGGGCGGTCAGGCGCGCAGCAGCGCCGTGGCCTCGTCGAAGAGCTGCACGGGGTCGGCGGCGCCGCCGGACTCCGCCCACGCGTCGACCGCGGCGTCGAGACAGGCGAGGGCAGCGGCGACGAAAGCGCGGGCACGCGGGTCGGGCGCTTCGGTCGCGGGGAGGCCGAGGCGGCGCTGGATGTCGGGCGCGAGCAGTTCCTGCCACCGCAGGTGCTTCTCCAGGTGGCGGGCGCGGAGCGTCGGAGCGTCGTGGTAGAGCCGGGCCAGGACGAGTTGCTCCTTGACCGACCCGTGGGTCGACCGCAGCCCGAGAAACGCCTCGCGGATCGCCGTCCAGGCCGACTCGTCCGCCGGTCGTGCCTCCAGCGCGGCCCGCACCGACTCGCCGATGGCGGCGGTGTCACCCATGACGAGGTCCTCCTTGCTTCCGAAGTAGTGGAAGAAGGAGCGACGCGAGATACCGGCCGCCGCGGCGATCTGGTCGACCGTGGTGGCGTCGAAGCCGTGCTCGGTGAAGAGGCGCATCGCCGCCGCGGCGATCTCCGCCCGGACCGCGCGGCGGGTCCGTTCACGGAGGCTGGGTGTCTCGGCCATGGGTTCAGTGTAGACAGCCTCACCGAAGGTAGATTGTTGCACCAAGTGCAAGAATGCGCTTAGGGTGCACGGCATGGCTGCTGTTGATTTCACCGACCAGTGCACCGTTGTCACGGGTGCGAGCTCCGGCATCGGAGCCGCGTTCGCACGCGAACTCGCCCGCCGCGGTTCCGACCTCGTCCTCGTCGCACGCCGACTGGACCGCCTGGAGGCGCTTGCCGAGGAACTCCGCGACGCTCACGGCGTCCGTGCCACCCCGATCGCCCTGGACCTCTCGCTGCCCGGGGCCGGACGGGCGCTGGCAGCGGATCTCGGCGACCGGGGCATCCCGGTGACCGGGCTCGTGAACAACGCCGGCTTCGGCACGGACAACCTGTTCCACACCGAGGACCCGGCCGCGCTGTCGGACGAGATCACCGTGGACGTCGCCAATCTCGTCGACCTCACCCGGGCGTTCATCGGCCCGCTGCGGGCCTCGGGCAACGGCATCCTGGTGAACGTCGCCAGCATGGCGGCGTACTCGCCCACGCCGGGCATGGCGGTCTACGGCGCCTGCAAGGCGTTCGTGCTCAGCTTCACGGAGGCGCTCTGGTACGAGTCGCGCGGGACGGGCCTGCGCGTGCTCTCCCTGGCGCCCGGCCTGACCCGCACCGAGTTCTTCGACGACCTGAGCGGCGGTGCCTACAAGGGGAGTTACGAGACGCCGGAGCAGGTGGTGCGTACCGCGCTGCGCGCCCTGGACCGGGGGCGGCGCCCGAGTGTGCAGTCGGGGCGGCGCAACGCGCTGGCCGGACGGCTCCCACGCCTCGTCACGCGCCGCCGCGCGGTGATCCTCAGCGGCGCGATGTCGGCACGTTCCGGCGCGGGCGGCGCGGGCGGCGCGGGCGTGGCACCCGCGCCGAGCCCGGCCTGACC
>NZ_JAAVJD010000149.1 GCF_012033735.1 Streptomyces lonarensis
GGGCTGCTCGGCGCGCTCGGCGACGGGGCCGTGCGCGTCGCGCACCTCGCCGCCACCGGCCCGGCCGCCGACCCCGGACTGCTCCGCTGGCGGCTCCCGCGCTGGGCCGGCCCGCTGGACGTCGTGGTCCTCACCAGCGCCGACGGCTCGGAGAGCGGACTGGTCGAACTCCTGGACCAGGCGCACCGCCGCGGCTGCGCGCTCGCCTCCGTCGCCCCCGCCGGCTCCCCGCTCGCCGAGGCCACCGCTCGCCGCCGCGGACCCGCGCTGCCCGCCACCACCGCGGACCACCTCCAGCCGGCCGACCACCCCGCCGCCGCGGCGGGCCACTGGCCGCTCCTCACCGCCACCCTGATGCTCGGCCACCGGCTCGGGGTCTGCGACGCCGACGACGCCGCGGTCGCCGCGCTCGCCGACCGCCTCGACACGGTCGCCGAGCGGTGCGGGCCGGTCGTCCCCACCGCGGAGAACCCGGCCCGGACGCTCGCCGCCGCGTGCCAGGGCGCGCTGCCGCTGCTGTGGAGTGAGGGCGACCTCGCCGGGGCCGTGGCCCGGCACGCCGTCCGGCTGCTGCACGCGCTGCCCGGCGTACCCGCGCTGACCGCTCCGCTGCCCGAGGCGCTGACCGCGCACGCGGCGCTGCTCACCGCCCGGCGCGGCGGCGACCCGGACGACTTCTTCCGCGACCGCGCCGACGACGAGCCGGAACTCCACCCCCGGGTGGTGCTGCTCGACAGCCCCGCCCCGACCGACCTGCCACCCGGCGCGGACCTCCCGCCGCGGGCCGCCGCGGCCGCGCGCGACCTGGCCCAGCACCACGGCGTCGCCTTCGGCGAACTCACCGCCGCTGAGGGCGGCCATCCCCTGGAGACCGCCGGTGAACTCCTCGCCCAGCTCGATTTCACCGCCGTTTACCTGACGCTCACCGCGGCCGCCCGATCATGACTGCGGCCGTCTCCGCGCGGCCCGTCACGGACCCGCCCGCCGGCCCGTGATGCAGCAGCGAAGACCGCGACCGCACTGGAGCAGCCACCACCATGGAACGACTCGACACCACCGTGCGCCCCTACGCCTGGGGCTCCACCACGGCCATCCCCGCCCTGCTGGGAGTCGAGCCGACCGGTGAACCCCAGGCCGAGATGTGGCTGGGCGCCCACCCCGGCGCCCCGTCCCGACTCGACCGCGGGGCCGGACCGGTGAGCCTCGCCGACGTCATCGCCGCCGACCCCGACACCGAGGTCGGCCCCGAGGTCCACGCCGCCTTCGGGCCGCGCCTGCCGTTCCTGTTGAAGCTGCTCGCCGCCGACGCCCCGCTGTCGCTCCAGGTCCACCCCGACCTGGCGCAGGCCGCCGCCGGCCACGCGGCCGAGGAGGCGCGGGGCGTGCCGCTGGACGCGCCGCACCGCACCTACAAGGACGACCAGCACAAGCCCGAACTGATCTGCGCCCTCACGCCGTTCGAGGGTCTCTGCGGATTCCGGGCACCGGCCCGCACCGCACGGCTCCTCGACGAGCTCGGCGTCCCCGCGCTCGCCGGCCACGCCGCGGCGCTCCGCGAGGACCGCGACGGCACGGCACTGCGGCAGGTCTTCACCGCCGTCCTCACCGCGGGCCGCGCGGCTGCCGGCGCCGCAGACGCCCCCGCGGCCGCCGAGCCCGGCGCCGACGACACCACGGCCGCCACGGTCGCGCACGTCGCCCGGGCGGCCGCCCGACTGGCCTCAGAGAGCGGGGAGTTCGCCGCGGCCTGCGCGGCCTACGCCCGGCTCGCGCGGAGCTACCCCGGGGACGCCGGCGTCATCGCCGCCCTGCTGCTCAACCACGTCCGACTCGCGCCGGGGGAGGCGCTGTTCCTCGACGCGGGCGTCCCCCACGCCTACCTCGGGGGACTGGGCGTCGAGATCATGGCCGGCTCCGACAACGTCCTGCGCTGCGGGCTCACCCCCAAGCACGTCGACGTCCCCGAACTACTGCGGATCGTCCGTTTCACCGGCGGCGACCCCCGGGTGCTGCTCCCCGTCCGCGACGCCCACGGGGAGGAGCACTACGAGACGCCGGTGACCGAGTTCCGGCTCTCCCGCCGCCGGCTCACCGCGGACGACGCCCCGGTCACCCCGCCCGCCGGGCGGCCGCAGATCCTCCTCTGCACCGAGGGCCGGGTCCGCCTCACCGCCGGCGACGGGGCCCACACGGTGCTCACCCCGGGCCAGGCCGCGTACGTCGCCGCGTCCGGGCCCGTGCCCGCCTGCACGGGGGAGGGGACGCTCTTCCGCGCGACGGTCGCGCTCTGAGCCGGTCGCGCTCCGAACCGGTCGCGCTCCGAGGCGAGGTCCCGGGTGGGCGGCGCGCCCCGGCCGCCCGCCCGGCCCGCGCCACCTCGCGTCGTGGCGCGCCGTCGGGGGCGGCTGTTAGCCTCGGGAACGACGTGCGATGTCGCTGCTGATGGCAGCCGGACGGCCGTGAGGCCGCCCCGGCCGAGGGGAAAGAAGGCCCTCCGACGGACTGCGCGGTCGGCCGCCATGCGGCGGCCGCCGCATCCTGCCCACTTCCGACACAGCTGAGGAGCAGCCGCTCATGACGAGCGCCATCCCGCAGGACTTCCAGGACTTCAAGATCGCGGACATCGCCCTGGCGGAGTTCGGCCGCAAGGAGATCTCCCTCGCCGAGCACGAGATGCCCGGCCTGATGGCCATCCGCGCCGAGTACGCCGAGTCGCAGCCGCTCGCCGGCGCCCGCATCACCGGATCGCTGCACATGACCGTGCAGACCGCGGTCCTCATCGAGACCCTCGTGGCGCTCGGCGCCCGGGTCCGCTGGGCCTCCTGCAACATCTTCTCCACCCAGGACCACGCCGCCGCGGCCATCGCCGCCGCCGGCATCCCCGTCTTCGCCTGGAAGGGCGAGACGCTGGAGGAGTACTGGTGGTGCACCGAGCAGGCGCTCACCTGGGGCGACACCCCCACCGGCGGCCCGAACATGATCCTGGACGACGGCGGCGACGCCACCGTCCTGCTCCACAAGGGCGTCGAGTACGAGAAGGCCGGCGAGGTCCCCTCCCCGGAGGGCGCCGACAACGACGAGCACCGCGTCATCCTGGAGCTGCTGACCCGCACGCTCGCCGAGACGCCGGGCAAGTGGACGCAGGCCGCCTCGGAGATCCGCGGGGTGACGGAGGAGACCACCACCGGTGTCCACCGCCTCTACGAGATGTTCCGCGACGGGTCGCTCCTCTTCCCCGCCATCAACGTGAACGACGCCGTCACCAAGTCGAAGTTCGACAACAAGTACGGCTGCCGCCACTCGCTGATCGACGGCATCAACCGCGCCACCGACGTGCTGATCGGCGGCAAGACGGCCGTCGTCTGCGGCTACGGCGACGTCGGCAAGGGCTGCGCCGAGTCGCTCCGCGGCCAGGGCGCCCGCGTCATCGTCACCGAGATCGACCCCATCTGCGCGCTCCAGGCGGCGATGGACGGCTACCAGGTCGCCACCCTGGACGACGTGGTCGAGACCGCCGACATCTTCATCACCACCACCGGGAACAAGGACGTCATCCTCGCCCCCGACATGGCCCGGATGAAGCACCAGGCGATCATCGGCAACATCGGCCACTTCGACAACGAGATCGACATGGCCGGCCTGGCGCAGCTGCCGGACGTCGTCCGCGACGAGGTCAAGCCCCAGGTCCACACCTGGACCTTCCCCACGGGCAAGAAGCTCATCGTGCTCTCCGAGGGGCGCCTGCTCAACCTCGGCAACGCGACCGGCCACCCGTCGTTCGTGATGTCCAACTCCTTCGCCAACCAGACGATCGCGCAGATCGAGCTGTTCACGAAGACCGAGGAGTACCCCACCGGGGTCTACGTGCTCCCCAAGCACCTCGACGAGAAGGTCGCACGCCTCCACCTCGACGCGCTGGGGGCCAAGCTCACCACGCTCACCGAGGAGCAGGCCGCCTACCTCGGCATCCCCGTCGAGGGCCCCTACAAGCCGGACCACTACCGCTACTGAGCTCCGGCAGCGCCCGGCAGGGGCGCGCGACGCACCACCGACGGCCCGCCCCACCCGGGGCGGCCCGTCCGCGTCCGCCCCACCGCCCGGCCGCTCGGTACGGTGGCGCCCATGCCCAGCGGCCGCTACACCCTCCACGACCCGCACGACCACACCCCCCTCGGCGAGGAACGGTTCCGGTGCGCCCCCGGGCCCACCGGGTGGCGCTACGTCGCCCACCGCACCGCGCCCGACGGCACCACCACCGGCCGGCTCGACCTGGCCCTCGACGACCTCGGACGTCCGATCCGCGTGGAGGCGGCCGCCGGCGACTGGCAGGTGCGCGGCGCCGCGCTCGACGGGGTGCGGTGGGTGCGGACCGACGCCACCGGGGCCCATGCACAGGAGGGCCACGCGCCCGCCCGGGCGTTCACCGGCACCTCACCCGCGTTCCTGGTGGCCCTGGCCCGGCTGCTGCGCCCCGCCGCCGGGCGCGCCGCACGGGTCCGGCTCGTCGCGCTGACCGACCCCGTGCTCGCGCCGCTCACCCTCGACCAGGCGTGGTCGCTCGCCGCGAGCGAGGACCACCACGACCCGGAGGCCGGGACGCTCACCGTCCACGACTACCGCGTGGAGGACCTCGCCACGGGCGACCGGTCGCTGGTCCATCTCGCCGGCGACGTGGTGCTCGCAGCGCCGGGTGTCGTGCTGGAGGAACTCGACGGGCCCCCCTCCGCGTACGACACCCTGCCGCTGCCGGAACCCGAGGGGTGAAGGCGGGGCCCGGCCGGTCGCTCATCCGGGCAGGGAGAACCCGCCACCGGTGCTGTCGGGTGCCGGCCGCGGCGGTGCCGACGCGACGGGCGTCGTACCGGCGGGCGTCGTACCGGCGGGGGCCGCGCCGCCGCCGGGCGCGCCCGGCGTGGTGCTTCCTGTCCGACGGTGCCCGTGCCGGCCGCCGGGCCCGACGCCCTGTCCCGGCCCCTACCCCTCCCCTGCCGACCGGCCGTGGCGCCGGCGGTTCCGTGCCCGACCACTCGTCCCCGAGGAGCAGCCCATGTCCGACAAGCGCACCGCCCGCCCGCCGGCCCGGCCCGCCGGCCCGCCCGGCAGCGGCGAGGCGGCGCCCCGACACCCGGCCGCAGGGGGCAGCCCCCAGCCGGACGGAACCAACCGGCCCTGCGGACCGACCCGTTGCGGCGGCTCGTGCCGCGCCGCCCGCGGCACGGCCGAACCCCGCCGGTGACTCATGCCCCCACCACGCAGTCCCCGAAACCGCGCCACGCCGCGTGACGGCGGGTTACGGCGCCGTTTCCGTTCCGGACCTGGCTGGGACGGAGGTGTCCCTGTCAGGCACAATCGCTGCGTTCCCGCCGTCCCGGCGCCGACGCGACCTCCGTGAGGACCACCCATGAGCACGACCCCGACCGACGACGCCGCCCCGGGCGCGAAGACGCCCGCGGGGCGCCTGGACGCGTTCTTCCAGATAGCCGAACGCGGTTCGACCGTCGGCCGGGAGCTCCGCGGCGGCCTGGTCACGTTCTTCACCATGGCCTACATCCTGGTTCTGAACCCGGTGATCCTCGGCGGCAGCACCGACGTCAACGGCGACCAGCTCGACATCGGCCAGCTCGTCACCGTCACCGCCCTCGTCGCGGCGGTCATGACGATCCTCATGGGCGTCACCGCCAACCTGCCGATCGCCCTCGCCGCCGGACTCGGCCTCAACGCGATGGTCGCCTACGGCTTGGCGCCGCTCATGACCTGGCCCGAGGCGATGGGCCTGGTCGTCCTGGAGGGGCTGCTGATCATCGCGCTGGCCCTGACCGGGCTGCGGGAGAAGGTCATGCAGGCCATCCCGATGCCGATCAAGCAGGCCATCGGCGTCGGTATCGGCCTCTTCATCGCCTTCATCGGCGTGATCAACGCGGGCTTCGCCGGGCCCGGCGACGGCACCCCCGTGACCCTCGGCGACGGCGGGGTGCTCCGCGGCTGGCCGGTCCTCGTCTTCTGCGTCGGCCTGCTGCTGACGTTCGTGCTGATGGCCCGCAAGGTCAAGGGCGCCATCCTGATCAGCATCGTCGCCACCACCGCGCTGGCCGTCGCCATCAACACCCTCGCCGACGACATCGCCTGGGGGCTCACCACCCCCGAGCTGCCGCGCGGCGTCGACGACATCGTGGCCATGCCGGACTTCGGCCTCGTGGGCGAGTTCAGCCTCTTCGGTGCGTTCGGTCAGATCAGCGTCATCACCGTGCTGCTGCTGATCTTCACCCTCTTCCTCACCGACTTCTTCGACACCATGGGCACCGCCGTGGCGGTGACCAACGAGGCGGGGCTGCTGAAGGACGGCCGACCGCCGCGGCTGGGCCGGCTGCTGCTGGTGGACGGCCTCGCCACCGTCGGCGGCGGCGCCTGCTCCGCCTCCTCCAACACGGCCTACATCGAGTCGGCCTCCGGCGTGGGGGAGGGGGCCCGTACCGGGCTCGCCAACCTGGTGACCGGCGGGCTCTTCGCTCTGGCGCTGTTCTTCGCGCCGCTGGCCGCCACCGTCCCCGCCCAGGCCGCCTCACCCGCGCTGGTCGTGGTCGGCTTCCTGATGATGACGCAGGTCGTCGGCGTGGACTGGAAGGCCTACGACATCGCCATCCCGGCGTTCGTGATCATCGCGGTGATGCCGTTCACCTACTCCATCACCCACGGCATCGGCGCCGGGTTCATCACCTACGTCGTGGTCAAGACCGCGCTGGGCCGGGTCCGCGAGGTGCACTGGCTGATGTGGGCGACCGCGGTGGCCTTCGTGGTCTTCTTCGCGATCGACCCCATCGAACAGATCCTCGGGGTCCGCTGATCGGAGCAGCCGGACGGCCCCGCCCCCTCGGAAAGAGGGGGCGGGGCCGTCCGGCTTCCCGGGACCGTTCCCGGCTGCCCTCAGAGCGCGATGCCCAGCACCAGCGCTCCGACGGTGTACACCGAGAGCGTGCACAGCACCAGCGCCACGACGTTGAGCAGGACACCGCCGCGGAGCATCTGCCCGATGGTGACCTGCCCGGAGCCGAACACGATGGCGTTCGGCGGGGTCGCCACGGGGAGCATGAAGGCGCAGGTGGCCGCCAGCGCCACCGGCACGGTCAGCAGCATCGGGTCGAGCCCGAGACCGATGGCCACGCCTCCCATGATGGGGAGGAAGGTCGCGGCCGTCGCGGTGTTGCTCGTCAGCTCGGTCAGCAGGAGCACCAGCGCGGCCACGGAGATCACCAGCAGCACGACCGGGATGGCGTCGAGCCCGGTGACCTGCTCGCCGACCCACTCGCTGAGCCCGCTCTCACCGAACTGGGCGGACAGGCTCAGGCCGCCCCCGAACAGCAGCAGGATGCCCCACGGGATCTCCTTGGTGTCCTCCCAGACCAGGACGCGTGCACCGCCGGAGCGGTCGGCCGGGAGCAGGAAGAGCAGCACCGCGGCGCAGACCGCCACCCCGGAGTCGCCGAACCGCTCCGGCCAGTCCCACATCCCGTCCAGCTGGGGGACCACCACCCACGACACCGCGGCAAGGCCGAACACCGCGAGGACGGTGCGCTCGGCATGGCTCATCGGGCCGAGTTCCCGCTTGCGTTCGGCGATCATCTCGCGACCACCGGGGATCTCGGTCAGCGTGGCGCGGAACACCAGCTTCGTCAGCACGAACCAGGCGATCGCCAGGAAGACGGCTGCCAGCGGTACACCGAAGAGCATCCACTGGAAGAAGCCGATGGAGATGTCGTGGGCGCTCTGCAGGTACTCGCGCAGGAACGCGTTCGGCGGTGTACCGATCAGGGTGCCGAGCGACCCGATGGACGCGGCGTAGGCGATGCCGAGCATCAGCGCGGTCGCGAAGTTGGGGTCCCTCTTGCCGTCGCCGAGCTGGGCGACCAGCCCCAGGACGGCTATGCCGATCGGGAGCATCATGACCGCGGTGGCGGTGTTGGATATCCACATCGACAGCAGACCGGTGGCGATCATGAAACCCGCCACCATGCGGCCCGGACTGGTCCCCACGAGCAGCACGGTGGACAGCGCGAACCGCGTGTGCAGGTTCCAGCGCTGCATCGCGACCGCGAGGACGAAGCCGCCCATGAAGAGGAAGATCGTGTCGCTCGCGTACGGCGAGGCGACGTCCGAGAACGGTGCGTTGCCCAGCAGGGGGAACAGCACCAGAGGGACCAGGGCGGTCGCCGGGAGGGGGAGCGCCTCGGTCATCCACCACACCGCCATCAGCGTGGCGACCGCTGCGACGTTCTTCGCGTCCGCGGACAGGGAGTCAGGAGCCGCCAGTCGCACGGCCACCGCCAGCACGACGCCGAGGCCCAGGCCGATCCACTGTCGGGGGCGCACCCTCGGTGTGTCGGGATTCGCCACCGGGGGCGCATCCGCTTCTTCGGTACCGCTGTTGTTGCCGACGGGCATTCTCACCCCTGGGAGAGTTGGTTCTGAGCCGTGCCAACCTCCCACCGGGCCCACCCCGTGACAAGCACCTTCGGTTGCCGGACGCCGCGTTGCCGTCGCGGGACGCTCAGGGTTGTCGCCCCGAGGACGTCTGACGCGGCGTCCGGCCCCCGGGTCAGCGCACCGGGGTGAAGTCCCGTGCGCCGATGTACTCCGGCCGCGGCACCGGGGCCGCGAACGGCTCCACCGCGGTGTTCTCCACGCTGTTGAAGACGATGAAGACGTTGGAACGCGGGAACGGCGTGATGTTGTCCCCCGAGCCGTGCATCGCGTTGCAATCGAACCAGGTCGCCGAGCCCGCCGCGCCCGTGAACAGCTTGATGCCGTGGGCGTCCGCCAGGCGCGTCAGCTGCTCGTCGGACGGGGTCCCCGCGTCCTGCATCTGCAGCGACTTCTTGTAGTTGTCCTCCGGCGTGGCGCCCTCACACCCCAGGAAGGTGCGGTGGGAGCCGGGCATGATCATCAGCCCGCCGTTGGTGTCGTGGTTCCGGGTGAGGGCGATCGAGACCGAGACCGCCCGCATGCGGGGCATCCCGTCCTCCGCGTGCCAGGTCTCGAAGTCGGAGTGCCAGTAGAAGCCGGTCGCACCGAAGCCCGGCTTCACGTTGATGCGGCTCTGGTGGACGTACACGTCCGAGCCGAGAATCTGCCGGGCGCGGTCCGCCAGGCGCGGGTCGCGGACCAGGGAGGCGAAGACCTCGCTGATGCGGTGGACCTCGAAGACCGTACGGATCTTGTCCGAGTGGGGCTCCACGATGGAGCGCGGGTCGGCCTTGACCGCCGGGTCGGTGGTGAGCCGTTCCAGCTCGCCGTGGTACAGCTCCACCTCGTCCGGGGTGATGAGTGCGTCGATCGCGAGAAAGCCGTCGTGGTCGAAGGACGCCAGGTCGGCGGCGCCGATCGGGCCCGGCGTGCCGGGTTCCGACCAGACAACCGGGTCCTGGCGGTCGGTGATCACTTCGCTCTCACCGCGCGTGGGGTAGAGGTCGGCGATCTGCGCGGGTGCGGTCGTCATGGTGTGCCATCCTCTCGATTGATCTCTTGCGTGAGCTGGTCCCGTGCCGCCCCCGAAAAGGGCCGAACCGGCGCCGCCGGCGCGTTCCGAGGGGGTGGCGTTAGCCCGGAGCCGGGGCCCCTTGTGTGCGTCAATCCTCCGCGGGCTCGGTGAGCAGAGGGTAGACGCCGTTCTCGTCGTGGTCCTCCCGGCCGGTGACCGGCGGGTTGAAGACGCAGACCACGCGGAAGTCGGTCTTGGGTCGCAGGGTGTGCTTCTCGTGTCCGTCGAGCAGGTACATGGTTCCCGGACGGATCCAGTGCACCTCGCCCGTGTCGTCGTTGGTCAGCTCGGCCTCGCCCTCGACGCAGAGCACGGCCTCGATGTGGTTGGCGTACCACATCGACGTCTCGGTACCCGCGTAGAGCACCGTCTCGTGCAGCGAGAAGCCAACGCGCTCCTTGGCGAGGACCAGCCGCTTGCTGCGCCAGGTGCCGGACGCGGACTTCACGTCCCGGTCGGTGCCTTCGATGTCGCTGAGGGAACGGACGATCACTTCTTCACGGTGCCTTCCTGCGGACGGTCCGGCAAGCCGCAGCGCGAAACCTCTGAGGCGAACCTTCACCGGACGGTGCCGCCGTCGTTACAACGGGTTCACCGGGACGCGCGGGTGCGCGCCCCGGGCAGGGGGCCGGACGGGTGGAGCGCCGTCCGGCCCCGGGGCCCAGATCGGGCTGGTCAGCCGGCCTCGCGCACCGCGCGGGCCAGGATGCGCAGCCCCTCGTCCAGCTCCTCGGGCGAGATGGTCAGCGCCGGCAGCAGCTTGACGACCTCGCTCTCCGGGCCGGAGGTCTCGACCAGCAGGCCGAGGTCGAACGCGCGGCGGCAGATGCGGCCCGCGCGCTCCTTGTCGGGGAACTCCATGCCCCACACCAGGCCGCGGCCCCGGAAGTGGCCGCCGGCGTCCGGGTTCTCCCGGACGATGCCCGCCAGGGCGGCCTCGACCTGCTCGCCGCGGGCCATGGTCTGCTTCTCCATCTGGCCGTCGTGCCAGTAGGCGTCCAGCGCGGCGGCGGCGGTCACGAACGCCGGGTTGTTGCCGCGGAAGGTGCCGTTGTGCTCACCGGGCTCCCAGACGTCCAGCTCCGGCTTGAAGAGCGTGAGCGCCAGCGGCAGGCCGTAGCCGCTGATCGACTTCGAGACGGTGATGATGTCCGGCTGGATGCCCGCCTCCTCGAAGGAGAAGAAGGCACCCGTGCGGCCGCAGCCCATCTGGATGTCGTCCACGATGAGCAGCATGTCGTACCGGCGGCACAGGTCCGCCAGGGCGCGCAGCCACTCGGCGCGGGCCACGTTGATGCCGCCCTCGCCCTGGACCGTCTCCACGATCACGGCGGCCGGCTGGTTGAGGCCCGAGCCCGAGTCCTCCAGCAGCCGCTCGAACCAGATGAAGTCCGGCGTGCGCCCGTCGAGGTAGTCGTCGAAGGGCATCGGGGTGCCGTGGACCAGCGGGATGCCGGCGCCGGCGCGCTTGAAGGCGTTGCCGGTGACCGCCAGCGACCCCAGCGACATGCCGTGGAAGGCGTTGGTGAAGGAGACGATGGACTCGCGCCCCTTGACCTTGCGCGCCAGCTTCAACGCCGACTCCACGGCGTTGGTGCCGGTCGGGCCCGGGAACATCACCTTGTGGTCCATGTCGCGGGGGCGCAGGATCACGTCGCGGAAGGTCTCCAGGAACGCCCGCTTGGCCGTGGTGGACATGTCCAGGCCGTGGGTGATCCCGTCGCGCTCCAGGTAGTCCAGCAGGGCGCGTTTGAGGACCGGGTTGTTGTGCCCGTAGTTCAGAGACCCGGCGCCGGCGAAGAAGTCGAGGTAGCGGTGGCCGTCCTCGTCGAAGAGGTAGCTGCCCTGGGCGCGGTCGAAGATGGCGGGCCAGGCGCGGCAGTAGCTGCGAACCTCCGACTCGACGGTCTCGAAGACGCTGAGGTCGGGCTGGGTGATGGTCACGGCGTTCTCTCCTGAGGTTCGGGTGCGTGCGGGATGCAGGCCGGTGGGCGTCCCGTCGCGGTGCGTCGTCGGTCGGCGCGTCGTCCACCTGCGGGCGTCGCGCGGCGCGTCGGGGCGCTGGGTACGACTTCGCTCCCGGGGTGGGGGAGCGGTCGCGGCGCGGTCCGGTACGTCGTTGTCCGGTGCGGCGGCGCGGAGCTGGCTGCGGAGGTGGTCCGGGGCGTGCGGTGGTTCCGTCAGGCGGCCAGGGGCCCGATGCGGTGGAGCACCTCCGGCTCGTGGCCGTCGTCGGGGAACACGTCGGCGTCGAGCAGGACGTCGCTGCGCATCGGTGCGCTGTGCCGATCGGCGAAGGAGGTGAACAACCGGTTGGAGGGCGCGTTGTCCGGGGTGACCGTGGTCTCCACGAACTCCACGCCCAGTTCCTCCGCGGTGCGGGCGACCAGCGTTCCGAGCATCGCCGCCGCCAGACCGCGTCCGCGCTGGCTGTGGTCAACGGCGACCTGCCAGACGAAGAGGGTGCGCTGATCCTGCGGGCGCAGATAGCCGGTGATGAAGCCGACCGGGTCACCGTCCGCGTCACGCGCCACGATGGACGTGGCACTGTGGTCGCGGCACCACAGCAAGTAGCTGTAGGAGGAGTTGAGATCGAGAACCCGTGAGTCCCGCGCGATGCGCCAGAGCGCCGCGCCGTCCTCGAGGCGTGGATAGTCGAGCTTCAATCCCTCGGGCATTTCTGCGCTTTTAACGGGGGCACGTGCATGGTCTGCTTGTGCGGAGGTCATGTCTATCGAATTTACCCAGCAAGTGCGAAGATTGCATCGCCAGGCGCGGTTCACAGCGGGGCTGGAATGTGCTATGGGGAGGCCGTGAAAGTAGCCCGGATCGAGGGGTGGTACGGCAGGGTTCGTGCTGATATTTCCACGCGAACCGGACAGGGTGTTGGCTTGGTCACAGATCCGTAACATCGATGACTTCTGCGACGGCCAATCGTTGATCCAGTGAAACTCAATGCGTTTTGTTTAGGCATCGGGGGTCTGGGCAGCAGCAGATGGGACCCTAGGTGCCGTAAGCGCCCCGTATTCATCCGGTTGCGTTTCCGCGGATTTCATCAGCGCACAATGCCACAGAAATCCCCGACAGTGCCGGTGCGTCACAGCCGTACAACTCGTAGCCTGCCGCCATGACTTCACCCCAGGAACGGCCGGTCCTCCGCGTCACCGGCCGCGTGCTCACCGGGCCCGGTCCCGAGGACGTCCTCGACGAGATCTGGGCCGTCGACGGTCGCGTGAGCCTCACCCCGCCGGCCGACACGCGCGACGCCGTCACCGTCTCGGGGTGGGCGCTGCCCGGCCTGATCGACGCCCACTGCCACATCGGCCTCGACGGGCACGGCGCGATCGACGCCGCCGCGGCCGAGAAGCAGGCGGTGACCGAACGCGAGGCGGGGGTGCTCCTGCTCCGCGACGCCGGCTCCCCCTCCGACACCCGCTGGATCGACGGGCGCGAGGACCTGCCCCGCGTCATCCGCGCCGGCCGGCACATCGCCCGCCCGCGCCGCTACATCCGGAACTACGGCCACGAGATCGACCCCGCCGAGCTGCCCGCCCGGGTGCGCAGCGAGGCCCGCGCCGGCGACGGCTGGGTCAAGCTCGTCGGGGACTGGATCGACCGCGAGCGGGGCGACCTCGCCCCGTGCTGGCCCGCCGGCGCGCTCCGGGAGGCCATCGCCGCCGCCCATGAGGAGGGTGCCCGGGTGACCGCCCACTGCTTTGCGGCCGAGTCGCTGCCCGACCTCCTGGCGGCGGGTGTCGACTGCGTCGAGCACGCCACCGGCCTCACCGCCGAGACCGTCCCGGCCTTCGCCGAGCGCGGGGTGGCCATCGTCCCGACCCTGGTCAACATCGCGACCTTCCCGGACCTCGCCGCGAGCGGGGAGGGGAAGTTCCCGCGCTGGGCCGCGCACATGCGGGCGCTCCACGCCCGCCGCTACGAGACGGTGCGCACCGCCTGGGAGGCGGGCGTGCCGGTCTACCCGGGCACCGACGCCGGCGGCACCATCCCGCACGGCCTGATCGCCCGCGAGATCGCCGAACTCGTCCGCGCGGGCATCCCGGCCGCCGAGGTCGTCGCCGCCGCCTCCTGGGGCGGACGGGCGTGGCTGGGCCGTCCCGGGCTCACCGAGGGCGCGCCCGCCGACCTCGTCGTCTACGCCGCCGACCCGCGGGACGACGTCCGCGTCATGGCGGCCCCGCGGCGCGTGGTGCTCAACGGGCGCGTCGTCGCCTGATCCGCCGCTCCCGGCCCCCGCGGCGCCGGCCCACGCGGTGCCGGCCCCCGGTGCCGCGGGCTGACGGTACCCCCGGCGGCCGGTCCGGGCCGCTGCGTCGGGCTCGCG
>NZ_JAAVJD010000014.1 GCF_012033735.1 Streptomyces lonarensis
GGCCTCGGCCGCTGCCGGCTCCTCGGCTGCCGTCACCGGCGCCTCGGGCTCGGCCGGGGGCGCGTCCACGACGAGCACGGCGGTCTCGGACGCGGCCGGCGAGCCGGCGGGTGCCGACACCTTCCGCGTGGAGCGGGACCGGCGGCGTGCCGGCGCCTCGACCTCGGCCGGCTCGGCCGCCTGCTCCGGTTCGGCGGCGGGCGGACCCGTCTCCTCGGCGGGCTGCGCGGCCTCGACGGTGACCACGGCCTCCTCGGCCGCGTCCTCCTGCACCGCAGCGGGCGGGCCCGCCGGGGCGGACGCCTTGCGGCTCACCCGCCGGCGGCGCCGGGGCTCCGCGGTGTCGGCGGGCTCCACGGCTGCCTGCTCGGGCACGGCGGCGGGCTCGGGTGCCGCCTGCGCGACGTCGGCCTCTCCCCGGGCCGGGGCCGGGACGTCGTCCAGGACCTCGGCGTCGGTGTCCCCGCTCGCGACCGGCGGGCCGGCGGGCGCCGACGCCTTGCGGGAGCGGCGGCGGCCACGGCCGCGACGGGCCGCGTCCTCGGCCTCGGCGACGCTGCTGTACAGCTCCTCGTCGGCCGCCAGCGGCGCGGAGGCGGTCTCCGCCTCGTCGCGGGCGGTCTCCTCGGACCGGTGGTCCGCGGTGTGGGCCCCGTCGTCGCCGTGGTCGTGGTGGTCGTGCTGCCCGGCGCCGTCCTGGTGGGCGGCGTCCGCGTCGGCCTGCTTCTGCTTCTTGCGGCTCTTCTTGCCACCGCCGCCGGTGCCCTGCGGCTGCTCCAGGTGGACGATGACGCCGCGGCCGTTGCAGTGGACACAGGGCTCGGAGAAGGACTCCAGCAGGCCCTGGCCGACCCGCTTGCGGGTCATCTGCACCAGGCCGAGCGAGGTCACCTCGGCGACCTGGTGCTTGGTCCGGTCCCGGCCCAGGCACTCCAGCAGCCGCCGGAGCACGAGGTCGCGGTTGGACTCCAGCACCATGTCGATGAAGTCGACGACGATGATGCCGCCGAGGTCGCGGAGGCGCAGCTGGCGGACGATCTCCTCGGCCGCCTCCAGGTTGTTGCGGGTGACGGTCTCCTCGAGGTTGCCGCCCTGCCCGGTGAAGCGGCCGGTGTTGACGTCGATGACGACCATGGCCTCGGTGCGGTCGATCACCAGCGAACCGCCGCTGGGGAGGTAGACCTTCCGGTCGAGCGCCTTCATCAGCTGCTCGTCGATGCGGGTGCCGGCGAAGACGTCGACCTCGGACGTCCACTTCTCCAGGCGGCCCGCGAGGTCCGGGGCGACGTTGGAGACGTAGCCGTGGATGGTCGACCACGCCTCGTCGCCGCTGACGACGACCTTGGAGAAGTCCTCGTTGAAGATGTCCCGCACGACGCGGACGGTCATGTCCGGCTCGCCGTAGAGCAGCGTCGGCGCGTTGCCCTTCTTGGCCTTCTTCTGGATCTCCTGCCACTGCGCCTGCAGGCGCTCGACGTCGCGGGTCAGCTCGTCCTCGGTGGCGCCCTCGGCCGCCGTGCGGACGATGACACCGGCGTCGTCGGGGACGATCTTCTTGAGGATCTGCTTCAGCCGGGCGCGCTCGGTGTCGGGCAGCTTGCGGCTGATGCCGGTCATCGAGCCCTCGGGCACGTAGACCAGGTAGCGGCCGGGCAGCGAGATCTGGCTGGTGAGCCGGGCGCCCTTGTGGCCGATCGGGTCCTTGGTGACCTGCACCAGCACGGGCTGGCCGGACTTCAGCGCGGCCTCGATACGGCGGGGGCCGTGGCCCATGCCGAGGGCCTCGAAGTTGACCTCGCCCGCGTAGAGGACGGCGTTGCGGCCCTTGCCGATGTCGACGAACGCCGCCTCCATGGAGGGCAGCACGTTCTGGACCTTGCCCAGGTAGACGTTGCCGACGTAGCTGGCGGACTGCTCCTTGTTCACGTAGTGCTCGACGAGGACGTCGTCCTCCAGCACGCCGATCTGGGTGCGCTCACCGTGCTGGCGCACCACCATGACCCGCTCGACGGCCTCGCGGCGGGCGAGGAACTCGGCCTCGGTGATGATCGGCACGCGGCGGCGGCCCTGCTCGCGGCCCTCGCGGCGGCGCTGCTTCTTCGCCTCCAGGCGGGTGGAGCCCTTGATTGACTGCACGCCGTCGGAGCTCTCCTGCGGCTCACCGGACTTCTTGCGGCGGGGCTCGCGCACCTTGACGACGGTGCGCTCGGGGTCGTCCTCGGAGCCGTTCGGCGCCTCGTCGCTGTCGGAACCGCGACGGCGGCGACGGCGGCGACGACGGGAGGAGGAGCCGCCGGAACGGCCCTCGTGGTCGTCGTCGGACTCCGCGTCGGCGTCGGTCCCGCCGTCGGCGTCCTCGGCGTCCTCGGTGTCGTCGGCGTCCTCGGCGGCGGCCGCAGCCGCGGCCTCCTGGGCGGCGGCGTTTGCGCGGCGACGGCTGCGGCGGTTGCCGCCGGTCTCCTCGGCGGGCTTGGCGTCCTTGGTTTCCTCGGCCTGGGCGTTCTCCCGCGCGGCGGCCGGCTCGGCCTCGTCGCCGTCGTCCTGGGAACCGGTCTCGGCGGCGCGCTGCGCCGTCTCGCTGCGGCGGCGACGACGGCCGCCCCGGCGGCGGCGACGGCCGCTGCGCTCACCGTTCTCGCCGTGGTCGTCGGCGTCGGTGTCGGCGTACCCGTCGGTGCCGGTGTCGACGGAGGAGGTGGTGTCGACGGAGGAGGTGGTGTCCTCGTCCGTCTCCTCCTCGTCGGCGGCGGCCGCGGCGGCGGCCTTCTGCTGCGCGGCACGCTCCTCCGCGGCGCGGGCGGCCTCGGCTGCCGCGCTCTCCGGGGTCTGGAACATCGGCGCCCGGAAGACGGGGGGCTGGAAGACGACGCCGGCGGCGGGGCGGGCGGAGCGGCGGTTGCCGGCCGGGCGGTCGTTCCCGGAGCCGGAGGCGCGGTCGGCTCCCGATGCGCGGTCGTCGGCGGGCGCGCGGTCGGTACCGGACACGGACTGCGCTTCGGCGTTCTCGGCCGGGGCGGCCGACTTGCGGGTGGCGCGGCGGCGGCCGCGCGCGGGCTTCTCGTCGGCCTGCTTCTTCTCGGCCGGGGCCTCGGTCGGCGCGGCGGCGGCCGGTTCGGCGGCGCGCGGGGCCGGGGACTGCTCGGCGGCGACGAAGACGGGCTGCTCCGCCGGGGCGGCGGTCCTGCGGGTGGCGCGGCGACGGGTGCGCGCCGGCTTCTCCTCGGCGGCGGGCTCGGCCGGGACGGTCGCGGGGGCGATCGGGTCCTCGACGGAGACCGGGTCCGCGCCCTCGGGGGCGGCGGAGACCGAGGGCTGCTCCGGTGCGCCGGCGGGTGCGCTGGCCCGGCGGGTGGCGCGGCGACGGGTCCGGGCCGGCTTCTCCTCGGCGGCCGCGCCGGCGGGCTCCGGGGCCTGCGCTGCCGGCTCGGGCGTCGGGGCCGAGGTCTCGGCGACGACCACCGCGGGTTCCGCGGCGGTGGTGGGCGAGCCCGCCGGACGGGACGCCGCGCGGCGCCGGCGGCGCGGCGGCAGGGTGTCGCTGGGGGTCGTGTCGCTTCGTTCTGCGGCGTCCGTACCGGTGGACGCGTCGATCTCGTGCATGCGGGGGTTCTCCCGTCACGCTCCCGGGCGCCGCGTCAGGGACTGCGGCCGCCGCACGGGAGCTTGATCTGTTGTGGCTCGCCGGTTCCGGGCCCTCACGGCACGGCTACGGCGAAAGTCTGTTGGTCGGTGTCACGACGTCGGCTCGGGCCGGACCCGGGTGGCTCCCTGGTCCCGGGCCGTCCCACGGCGCGTGGACGCAGTCCCTGACCGGCAACCCCAGTTCTGCCGCCGCGTCCTACCGTCCGGCGGCCGTGGAGATGGCCGGGGCGGCGTCGCGGTCGGGCGCGAGCGGGTCGGTCACCGTGCCGGTCTCCTCATCGAGGGGCCCCTGCGCCAGCCTGGTCACCCCTGGGGGGACCGGCGGCGCCAGGTCGGCCGTGCTGTGGAGGCCGGACAGGACGTCGTCGGGTCGTACGGCAGGTGTGAGATGCCGGACCACCAGGCGCAGTATCGCACAGGGGCCGCCGCCGGGGGCGACCGGCCCGCCGTCCGCGACGGTCATGGAGACCACCGCGGCGCGGGTGTCGAAGGTGCGGGCGCCCTTCTTGGTCTGGCGGGTGACCTCGACGGATTCTGCCGCGAGGAAGACCGCCGCCGCCCGTTCGGCCTCCGCGGGGCTCACGCCCGTGAGCCGCAGTTCCCACCAGGAGGCGGCGAGCCGGTCGGCGAAGTTCGCGGTGTGCGCCTCCACCGCGTCGGTGATGTCCAGCCCGGGGGGCATCGAGGAGTCGAGCCGCTCCCGCAGCACGGCGGGGTCGCGGTGGTCCGCCAGGCCGATCTCCAGGTACTCCGCCTCGCTGGCGGTGCCGGTCGGCGCGGCGTTGGCGTAGCTCACCTTCGGGTGCGGGGTGAAGCCCGCGGAGTAGGCCATCGGCACCTCGGAGCGCTTGAGCGCCCGTTCGAAGGCCCGCTGGAAGTCGCGGTGGCTGGTGAACCTCAGGCGGCCCCGTTTGGCGTAACGCAGGCGGACCCGCTGCACGGTGGGGGCGGGAGGCGGTCCGGTCGGCTGTCGCTTACCCAGTGTGGTTCATTCCTTCGGCCGAGACAGGCACTAGCTGTCCGATTCTATGCGCCAGGAGCGGGCGGGCACACCGCCCGCGCCCCCGTTCCGCGCCGGTCCACCACGCCGGGCGCCCCTACGGGGCGGCGGACGGCGGGGCGGCGGGTGGCGCCCCGGGGCGTCGGCGAGCTCGCTCCCCCGCCGCCGGCGACGGACTGGACAGCAACCCCCGGCTCTCACTATTCTGAAATCGAACTAGTCGATGCAAGCGAGTAGTGAGGGTTGGTGACTACACATGCCTCCGGCGGATCCCACAGCGAGCTGGCTGCGCGGCGTACTGCCGCTGGCGCTCGCCGCCGTGCTGGCCCGAGGCGACCAGCACGGCTACGCGCTGGTGCAGGAACTCGCGGCGGGCGGCTTCGGCAACGTCCGCGGCGGAGCCCTCTACCCCGTCCTGGGGCGGATGGAGAACGACGGCCTGGTGGAGGCCCGCTGGGAGCCCGGCGAGGGCGGCCCCGGGCGCAAGGTCTTCCGACTGACCGACGCGGGCGGCGAGCGGCTGCGGGAGGAGGCCGAGAACTGGCAGCGGTTCTCGGCGGCGATGGGACAGCTGCTGGATCTCACGGGGACGAAGGAGAAGGAATCGTGATGACGGAGACCGACAAGCGCTGGGAAGCACAGCTTCGACTGGCGCTGGCGGACCGCGGGGTGGGGTACGAGGTCGCCGACGAGGTGATGGAGGAGGTCGGCCAGCACTGCGCGGATTCCGGGGAGAGCCCCGAGGCGGCGTTCGGCACCGCGGAGGAGTACGCCGTCGCCGTCGTGCGGGACCGCATACCCGAGGAGGAGCGTGCCGGGCGGCGCTGGGACGCCATGTCGTTCCAGGACCACGTCGACGGCGCACTGATCCTCACCGGCTGGTGGACCATGGGCGCCGGTTTCCTCCTCTGGGGCGCGGTCGACTTCATGACGGCCCTGACCTGGGGCGGCCTGGTGGGCACGACGCTCGCGCTGCTGGCCACGATCACCGGCAGCCTCGGGTACAGCTTCTCCGGCACCCGGCTGTCGGCCGGGCTGGGCTGGATCGGCGCCGCGCTGGGCCTGGCGGTCGCCGCCGGACTCGCCTTCGTCCTGCTGCCGGCGACCGAGCTGGGCCGGGTGCCGGTCCTGCTGCTGAGCGCGGTCGGGGCCGCCGCGTTCGCCTGGGGTTTCCTGCGCAAGCACGACGACAAGGGCGAGAAGACCGTCGCGGCCCGCGGACCGCTGGGACGCGAGGAGTGGCTGCGGGAGCTGCCACGCCTGCTGAAGGAACTGCACGGTGTGCCGTCCGCCCGGGCGAAGGAGATCACCGAGGACGCGGCGCGGCACGTGCGGGAGACCGGCGTCGAGCCGCAGGAGGAGTTCGGGCCGGTGCACCACTACGCGCTCCGGGCGGCCGACGGCGAGCCCGCACCGCAGCAGCGCTGGTGGCTGCGGAGCGGGGTGTCCGCCGCCGGGCTCATGCTCGCGGTCTCGATCGGCGCCTTCGTGCTGCACTTCTCGGTGCTGACGGCCTCGACCTGGGTACTCATCGGCGCCAGCCTGGTCCTGGTGCTGGCGCTGGTCCTCTTCGTCGCGGAGCTGGCGGAGCACCGCGACCGGCAGGCCGAGCGGTAGGCGAGGCAGCGAACCGGTGCGGCGGCGCCGCACCGTCCAGAACGCCCCGTTCCCCATGCACGCACGGGGAGCGGGGCGTTCGGCGCGTCCCGGTGCCTCGACCGCACGCAGCACCGGGACGCCGGAGGTCCGGTCAGCCGGTGGAGTCCTCCGCCTCGCGAACGGGAGCCTCCGGGGGGTCGGCGCTCAGCAGCTGGTCGAACAGGGTCATCCCGGCCCGCATGTCGACCTTCTCGTCGAGGAGCCACTGGGTGGACAGCCCGTCCATGGCCGCCAGGAGCAGCGAGGCGGCGACATCGAGCGGGATGTCCGCGCGGACGGCGCCGACGGCCCGTCCGTGTTCGAGGACCAGGTGGATCTGGCCGCGCAGCCGTTCGTAGCGCTCGGCGAAGTAGGCGCGTGACCCTTCGTTGTCGGACTCCAGCGCGCGCGCCAGCATGCTGTTGAAGAGCGCCATGAGCCCCGGGACGCGGGTGATGAAGTCGGTGCTGCTCAGCACGGCCGCGGGGCCGCCGTCCACCGCCAGCTCGGCCTCGGCGCGCTGGTCGGCCTCGCGCAGCACTTCGAGGAAGAGCTGTTCGCGGGAGCCGAAGTAGCGGCTGACCGCGGCGTGGGTGAGGCCGACGGATTCGGCGATGGCGCGGAGCGAGGTGTGTTCGTAGCCGCGCTCGTTGAAGACCTCAACGGTCTTGTCGAGGATCTGTCGGCGTCGCTCGATGCCCTTGCGGTAGGGGCCTCGGCGCCCCTTGGGGGCTGCTGCCGCCGGCTGGTCACCGGTGTCGTTCACGGGTGTCACCACCTTCTCCTCGGTATCGGCGCGACCCCTGAGTTTATGGGCCGCGCGCCGGCCGGACCCGTTGTCCTCCGGGGCGTTCCCCCGGTTCCGTCCGCGTCGCCCGGGGTCGCGCGGTGGGCTACCGGGCGGGCGGCGGATCGGCGCGGCTTCGCCATCGTAGCGAAAAGTTCCGCGCGGAACTTTTGGTGTACGGTGGTGCTGCGCGCCGCCGATCGGCCGGCGCCATCCCCCTGTCGCGCCGAGAACGAGGAGAACCATGTCCGGTGACCCCGCCCGCAGCACCGCCGGCGCCCGGCCCGGCGACGCCGACCGGTGGCGTGAGGCCGTCGTCTACCAGGTCTATCCGCGCAGCTTCAGCGACCGGAACGGCGACGGCGTCGGCGACCTCCGCGGCGTCCTGCACCGCCTGGACCACCTGGTGGAACTGGGCGTGGACGCCGTGTGGTTCAGCCCCTTCTACCCCTCGGCCCTCTCCGACGGCGGCTACGACGTGGACGACCACCGCGCCGTCGACCCGGTCCTCGGCACCCTGGAGGAGTTCGACGAGATCGTCCGGCGCCTCGCCGCCGCCGGCATCGGGGTCGTCATCGACATCGTCGCCAACCACAGCTCGGACCGGCACCCGCGGTTCACCGAGGCCCTCGCCGCCGGACGCGGCTCCCGGGCCCGCGAGCGGTACGTCTTCCGCGACGGGCGCGGTGAGAGCGGGGAACTCCCCCCGACGGACTGGCCGGCCTTCTTCGGCGGCCCCGCCTGGACCCGGGTCGACGACGGCCAGTGGTACCTGCACCTCTTCACGCCCCACCAGCCCGACTGGAACTGGGCCGACCCCGAGGTGCGGGCCGACTTCCTGCACACGCTGCGGTTCTGGGCCGACCGGGGTGTGGCCGGCTTCCGCGTCGACGCGGCGATGTGCCTGACCAAGGACCTCACCGAACCGCTGCCCGCCTGGGACGAGGTCTACGGCGGCTTCCCCGTGCTGGTCGGCGGCGGAGGCGGCGACCGCTTCGGCGAAGGACGCAACCCGCTCTACGACCGGGACGACGTCCAGGACGTCTACGCCGAGTGGCGCGAGGTCTTCGACAGCTACGACCCGCCGCGGTTCGCCGTCGCCGAGGCGTGGGTCGACCCCCACCGCCGCGCCCGCTACACCGCCCCGGACAGCCTGGGCCAGATCTTCTCCCTCGACCTCCTCATGACCCCTTGGGACGCGACGGAGTTCGGCGAGGTGATCCGCCGCACCCTCGACCAGGTCGAGGCCGACGGCTCGGCCGCCACCTGGGTGCTCTCCAACCACGACGTGCCCCGGCACGCGACCCGGCTCGACCCGGACACCCCCGGCGGCACCCTCGACACCGCGCCGCCCGCGGGCCCCGGGCCCGACCGGGCCCGCGCGGCGACCCTGCTGCTGCTCGCCCTCCCCGGCAGCGCCTACCTCTACCAGGGCGAGGAACTCGGCCTCCCCGAAGTGGCACTCCCCCGCGAGATCGGCCAGGACCCCGTCGCCGGCAACGACGACTCGGCGGTGCCGAGCCGGGACGGCTGCCGCGTTCCCCTCCCCTGGACCGGGGACGCTCCCTGGTTCGGCTTCAGCGACCACGGGGCGCACCTGCCGCAGCCCTTCTGGTTCGGTGAGCTGTCCGCAGCCGCGCAGGCGGAGGACCCCGCCTCCACGCTGTCGCTCTACCGCAAAGCCCTACACATCCGGCGGCAGCTCCGCGCCCCGGGGCCTGTCGCCTGGCTGGACGCCGGCGAGCAGGTGCTCGCGTTCACCCGCCCGTCGCGCTGGACCTCGGTCACCAACTTCGGTGACACCCCCGTCGACCTCCCGGCCGGCGAGGTCGTCCTGACGAGCCGCCCGCTGACCGACGGCCGGCTCCCCGGGGACGCCACGGCCTGGCTCCGCAGCCCGACCGAGCCCCGCTGACCACGGCACACCGCCGACTCACGGGGCTCCCGCCCCGCCCCCTGCCCGCACACACGCCGGCCACCGCCCGGCGTCGCCCCGCCGCGCCCGAGCGGCGCCACCGCCTCCCCGGTCGGCGCCCCCGCTGCTACGGGCCCCGCAACGTCACCCACGACCGACACCACGAAAGAGGTACTCCCCCATGGCATGGCAGTTGTTCCGGCTCGGCCGATGGTCGTTCGTCCACCGCAGGCTCGTGGTGCTGACCTGGCTCCTGCTCCTGGTGCTCGCCGGCGTCGGCGCGGCCACCCTCTCCGGGAAGACCACCGACAGCTTCACCCTCAAGGGCATGGAGTCGACCGACGCCTTCGAGCTGGTCGAGGAACGCTCCCCCGGTGCCGGCGCGGACGGCGCCACCGCCCGCATCGTCTTCGAGGCACCGGAGGGCGAATCGCTGACCGACCCCGCCCACCGGGCAGCGGTCGGGGAGGCGCTCGCCCTGGCCGAGACGGCCAACGTGGACCACGTCGCCGACCCGTTCACCACGGGCACCGTCTCCGAGGACGGCACCGTCGCGTACGCCGCGGTGAACTACAGCACCGCGCCGGGCGAGGTCGCCACCGCCGACCACGACGCGCTGGACGCGGTGAAGGAGAGCGCCGGCGCGGCCGGGATCACCGCGGTGGTCGGCGGGGACGCGGCCGGCGCCGACCTGCACGACGACCTCGCCGAGGTCATCGGCATCGGTGTCGCCTTCGTCGTCCTCGCCGTCACCCTCGGCTCGCTGGTCGCCGCGGGAATGCCGCTGGTCACCGCCGTCATCGGCGTCGGCATCGGCGCGGCGAGCATCGCGGCGCTCAGCGGCTTCACCGAGCTGAACTCGGTCACCCCGGCGCTGGGCACCATGCTCGGCCTGGCCGTCGGCATCGACTACGCGCTGTTTATCCTCTCGCGGTACCAGCACGAGGTCCGTGCGGGACGTCCCCTGGCCGAGGCCGCGGGTGCCTCGGTCGGGACCGCCGGTTCCGCCGTCGTCTTCGCCGGACTGACCGTGATCATCGCTCTGCTGGGTCTGGCGATCACGGGCATCGACTTCCTCGTCCAGATGGGCGTGGCGGCAGCGGCGATGGTGGCGCTCGCGGTGCTGATCTCCCTGACGCTGCTGCCCGCCTTCCTCGGGTTCGCCGGACGCCGCGTGGTCCGGGAGCGGAAGCGCGCGGCCACGGACGGCGAGGCCGCTGGTCAGGACGCGGCGACGACCGGTGCCGGCGGCCGCCGCTGGGCCAAGGCCGTCAGCAGGCACCGGGTCGTCGCGCTGGTCGGCGGCGTCGCGGTCGCCGCCGTGCTGTCCCTGCCGCTGGGCAGCATGCAGCTCGCCATCCTCGACAACGGGGTGGCCCCCGCGGGGAGCGACAGCCGCGTCGCCCACGACCTGATCGCCGACAACTTCGGCGAGGGCATGAACGGGCCGCTGCTGGTGGTGGTCGACACCGCGGGCGCCGACGACAAGCTGGGCGCCGTCGACGCGGTGCACGCGACGCTGGCCGCCTCGGACGGGGAGATCAGCGCCCTGGTCCCGCCGCTGACCGACGACTCCGCCGAGGCGCGGGCAGCACTGGCCGGGCAGCTCGACGCCGTCGACCTCGCCGACTTCACGATCATTCCCGAAGGCGGCCCCTCCGACGCCGGTACGAAGGAGCTCGTCGACTCGCTCCGCGCCGACCTCGCCGAGCTGCCCGAACTGACCGGCGCGACGGCCATGGTGACCGGCCAGACCGCGGTGGGCGTCGACATCTCCCAGGAACTCGCGGACGTCTTTCCCCTCTACCTGCTGGTGGTCGTCGGCCTGGCCTTCGTGCTGCTGGTCCTGGTCTTCCGCTCGGTCCTCGTGCCCCTGAAGGCCGCGCTCGGCTTCCTGCTCTCCGTCGGCGTGGCGCTCGGCTGCACCGTCGCGGTCTTCCAGTGGGGCTGGCTCAACGGCCTGATCGGCCTGGACGCCACCTCGCCCGTGCTGTTCATCCTGCCGCTGCTGCTGACCGGTGTGCTCTTCGGCCTGGCCATGGACTACGAGGTCTTCCTCGTGACCCGGATGCGGGAGGCGTACGTCCACGGCACCGAGGCGCGGCAGGCCGTCGTCGACGGGTTCGCCCACAGCGGGCGCGTGGTGACCGCCGCCGCCCTGATCATGTTCGGTGTCTTCGCCGGGTTCGCGCTCGGGGACGACTCCATCATCAAGACCATCGGCTTCGCCCTCGCCGTGGGCGTCCTCGCCGACGCCTTCCTCGTCCGGATGCTCATCGTCCCGGCCGTCATGGCAATCGTCGGCAAGCACATCTGGTGGCTGCCTCGTTGGCTCGACCGCGCGCTGCCGAACCTCGACGTCGAGGGTGAGGCACTGGTCAGCAGGCTCGGCCCGCCGCCCGGGAGCCCGACCGCGACGGTGGCCGCCGTCGGAGCCGCTCCCGAGGCCGGGGCCGTCGGCTCCTCGCCGACCCCCACCCGGCACCCGGTGAGCTGACCCCGGCGCCGCCCGGTCCGCACCGACCGACGGAAGCCCCCTCCCGCGACGGGAGGGGGCTTCGCCCGTTCCGGCGGCTCACTGCCCGGGGCTGTCGATGAGGTCCCGCGCGCCCTGACGGAGCAGGTCGGCGCAAACACGCTTTCCCAGCGTCCCGGGGTCCTCACTCATCGCGCCACGGGCGCGGGTGTGCACGACCGTGGAGCCGTCCCGGCTGAAGACCATGCCCCTCAGCTCCAGCCGGCCGTCGGCGGTGGTGACGCAGTAACCGGCGATGGGGCTGTTGCAGTGGCCCCGGAGGCCGTACAGCAGGGACCGCTCCGCGGTGGCCTCGGCACGTGTCGCGGGGTCGTCGACGGCGCGGAGCAGATCGCGCGTCGGCCGGTCGTCCCGGCGGCACTCCACCACAAGCACCCCGGCTCCCACCGCCGGCAGCATCTCGTCGACCCCGAAGTCACGGACGATCCGGTCCGCCAGCCCCAGTCGCTCCAGCCCCGCCCGGCCGAGGACCATGGCATCCGCCGCCTGCCCTTCCCCGGCGCCGTCGAGTTTCCGCAGCCGCGTGTCGATCGCGCCCCGCACCTGCACCACGGTCAGGTGCGGCCAGCGAGCCAGAATCTGCGCGCGGCGACGCACGGCGGCCGTCGCCACCACCGCCCCGGGAGGCAGATCGTCCGGCGTGGTGACGGGCGACCCCTCCGGGACCAGGAGCGCGTCGCGCGCGTCCGCGCGAGGGAGCATCGCCGCGAAGATGAGGCCGTCCGGCAACGGCACATCACCGGGCACGTCCTTGAGGCAGTGGACCGCGATGTCGACCTCGCCGCGTTGCAGCTGCCGGTCGATCGCTTTCACGAACAGGCCCTTGCCCCCGAGCGACGCCAGGTCGCCGTGCCAGGTGTCCGCCTCGGTGGTGGTCGGCACCAGCTGGGTGCGCAGCCCGGGGACGGCGGTGGAGAGCAGCAGGGCGACCTGCTCTGCCTGGGCGACGGCCAGCGCCGACGCCCGGGTTCCGATCCGCAGCGCGCGGTCGGTCGGTCGGGTGACGGTCATGAGAGGTCGGTCCCTTCGGGGTCCTCACGCCGTGGCAGGCCGGGCCGCAGGGCGCGGACGAGGAGCGTGCCCTCGGTGCGGCCGCTGTCGGGTGGGGCCGGCAGGATCTCTGCCCGCGCGCGGACGAAACCCGCCGCGCGCAGCAGGTCGATCCACGTGCCGGGTTCGTGGTCCCAGCGGCGGACGACGGCCGGGTCCTCGTCCGGTCCCCGCTGGATGAGCGATGCCTGCGCGCCGTAGCAGCCCTCGACGGCGGGCCGCTGGGAGAAGACCAGACGCCCGCCCGGCACGAGCGCAGCCCGGGTCGCCGGAAGCAGGATCGCCGGGTCGGAGAAGTAGACGGCACCGAACACGGAGTAGACGGCCGCGTAGGTGCCGGGCGACGCCCGCAGGTGCGTGAGGGCGTCCTCGTGGTGCAGATCCATCCCGGCGGTATCGGGCCAGCGCTCACGCGCCTTGGCCAACTGCCGGGTCGACACGTCCACACCGACGATGCCGACGCCCAGGCTTGCAAGATGGGCGGCATTGCCCCCGCTGCCGCACCCGAGGTCGAGCGCCCTGTCGCCGGGCCGGAGCCCGAGGAGTTCGACGCCCGGCCCGTGGTCCGGGTACTGCGTCCAGTTGAACCAGGTCAGTTCTCCGGCCGCGTTGGACGGTCGGCGCTGCGGCTTGCTGTCCGCGTAGGTGTTCCACGCATTCGCGTCGATTGCGGTCATGTGCCCATCCTGCACGAGTCCCCGCAGGCGAATGAGGCCTCCGGCTGCGGGGCGTCGCGCGTACTAGTCGCTACTTCTTGGGGCCGTTCGGACTGTCAGAGCAGCCCGCGTGACACTGGCTGCACTCAGCGGAACCCTCGCCGGGCCAGAGGTCGGCATCCGGCTCAACGCCAACAGCTCGCATGGCCTCCTTCGTTCGGCCGATCGCCTCCCGCCCCGCCCGGGGGTCGCACCCCTCGGCGTCGTCCGGAACATGGTGGATCGGACCGCCGGCGACCAGCTCGCACACGTCGGCGTAGTCCCGCGTGCGCAGGAGGAGCGCGTGCCAGAAGAGATCGACCGGGAGGGAAGGTGTCAGCGGCTCCACGCTGGAGGCAGAGGCGCGAAGATACCCTTCCAGCTGCGCGACACCGCGCGCGCCCAGGTCATCAGTCAGCTCCGGCCAAGACTTACGTACGTCCGTGATCAGGCGCGCCGCGAGCGCGTCACCGATGATTCTCTGCGTAAGGATCTCTGACACGTGCAGTCCTCCTTGTCGGATGGTGCATGACGTGGTCCGGCCGGCGCCACCAGACTCACGAGGTCCGGCCGGGGCTTCCCTCCCGCTTTCGGGACAAGGCCAACCCGAGGAGGGAACTCGTACTCCGGGTGGCGCTGTGCTTTCCCCCGGGGGCCCATGGCGTGTTCACCTGCTTCGCCCGCCACCACAAGCCTTCCGGAGACTGGACAGTTGTCGGCGCCCACGTCGATGGACTTAACAGGGCGCCGACATGTGGCTCGGCGTGCCCCGCTCGGGGCTTTTCGTACGCCCTTGCCGCTGAGTGGTCTCCGCCCGGCTCGGTACACAGACGACGCTAGAGGTCTACGCACACGCGTATCCACCTTGTTGCACGTTGTTGCACCGGATCATCCGAGCGCGGAGAGCGCGTCCCGGATCAATCCCTTTGCCGACTCACCCCTCACGGCCCCCCGCGACAGCTCAGCGAAGGCACGTAGGTATGTGCGAATCTCGCCGGGAGTGGTCAGGTTGATCTCCGCCGTCAGCGTCTCCACAGCGACTTGCTGGTCGTCGAAGGAGTAGAACGCTTCGAGCGGCCACACTGTTCGGCGCGCCCGCTTGGGGATGATGCCGAGTGCCACGTTCGGTCGGCCCATGATACTGAGCAAATACTCAAGCTGGCCCCGCATGGCTTCGTCATCGCAGACCCGGTAGTAGAGAACGGTCTCTTCGAGAAGCAGCGCGAAGCGGTGGTCACCTTCACGGATCACCCGCGACCGGTTGAGCCTGGCTGCCACCGCGTCTTCCACGTCATCCGGTGTGCCCTGAAAGATGGTGATGGCCCTCAGAAGACCTGCCGCGTACCCGGCAGTTTGGAGCATTCCGGGCATGACGTTCGATGCGTACACGCGGAACGAACGCGTTCGCTGGTAGAGCGGGACAGTCTGTTCATGGACACGACGCATGCCGTCCTTGTGGATCTGCCGCCACTCGACGTACATGGACTCGGCGTTCCGCGACGCGGCAATGAGGTCAGCCGCGTGGTGGTCCGCTCCGCAGGCCGAGCACCATGCCCGGATATCCGCATCCGAAGGCGGCGTAATGCCTCGCGCGATACGAGAGGACTTCGCCCGGTGCCAGCCGCACCGAAGGGCCAGCTCATGACCGGACAACCCCGCGTCTTTCATCAGCCCTTGCAGGCGGGACGCAACCGCCTGACGCGCGGCCTGGGCACTCGAAAACGGAGAGGTGGACATGAACTGGCCCGCCAGGAATCAGACGGTGTACTGGGCGTGCGGGGTGCCCCGCTCCCAGACCGCCTCGAACGCCGAAGCGCATAGCTTGGCTACGGCCGCGTCCTCGGTCTGGTCGGTGTGGACCCACCTGCCCAGCCCGTCGAAAATGTTGAACTGAACCAGTCTGCCGTCGAACAACCAGAAGTCGTTGCCTGGCAGGGCCAGGTCCGAAGCCCTGCGCCGGGGCAACCAGCGCACCTGCTCTCCTGCCGCCACGTTGGTGAAGGTGCCGGAATGCTCGAATGCGATGTAATCGCTGACCGGCTCCGAAACGATGCGGGCACGTCGGATGACTACGCCCTTTCCCGTGACCTCCTGAACGAGGTCGAGCCACGGACGCCACCAGGAACCCCGGTCATCCGGGTCGATCCGGTGCCCCTCTCGCCACGCCGCGAAGCCCACCCTCTCACTGTCCACGCCGTACCCGTCTCGCATCTCGAGATGCACGGCTGACTCCCGCACTGACCGGAGGAGGTCAGAGAAGTCAGTCAGACTCTGCGACACGAAGCGCCTCCCTGAGAAGCGGGACCATCCGCTTCGGAACTCTGATCACCGACTCATGTCCGGGAAGCACAACGTCCAGCGAACTTTCCCCCAGAGTCCGGTGGTCTGCGGTCCACCCCTGGATTACGAGGTCCTTCGACTCCTGATCCACCCACACAGCAGGTGAACCGTGATCTCCGGACTCAGGGTCTTTGCCAACGAACCGTAAGACCATGAGGTCCCTCCCTGTCTAGCGCGTCGCCCCTGCTTGCACGACCATCACCTTGCCGGGCTGCGCTGGTCAAGAGGGCGTGTCGCCTTGGCCGGGCCAAACAGGAGTGCGCCCCATGGAGGGCACGCGAAAGACGTACCGCTCTATGACGGGCCAGCGCCTCCGACCCGCTCGCCTCACTCCACGTCCGACGGGATGCGATCGCCAACGAGCGGCGAACGGCGTTCGCCGCAGCGCGTGCAAAGCCAGCTCCCTTTTCGGTGCCCCCAGCTCCGAGCCGCGCGGGACCCCGTGCGCTCTGGATTTGTCATGTTCGCGCTGGTCTCTACTTCTTGACCGTCAGCGGCAGGAGCTTCTTGCCGGTGGGGCCGATCTGGATGCTGGTGTCCATCTGAGGACACACCCCACAATCGAAGCAGGGGGTCCAGCGGCAGTCCTCGACCTCGGTCTCGTCGAGGGCGTCCTGCCAGTCCTCCCACAGCCAGTCCTTGTCCAGGCCGGAGTCGAGGTGGTCCCAGGGCAGGACCTCCTCGTAGGACCGCTCGCGGGTGGTGTACCAGGCGACGTCCACGCCCTGCTGCGGCAGGGTCTTGGCGGCGGCCTCCATCCACAGGTCGTACGAGAAGTACTCGCGCCAGCCGTCGAAGCGGCCGCCGGCCTCGAAGACGGCGCGGATGACGGAGCCGATGCGGCGGTCGCCGCGGGAGAGCATGCCCTCGACGATGCCGGGCTTGCCGTCGTGGTACCGGAAGCCGATGTTGCGGCCGTACTTCTTGTCGCCGCGGATGCGGTCCCGCAGCTTCTCCAGGCGGGCGTCGGTCTCCTCGGCGGAGAGCTGCGGCGCCCACTGGAACGGGGTGTGCGGCTTGGGGACGAAGCCGCCGATGGAGACGGTGCAGCGGATGTCGTTGGAGTTGGAGACCTCGCGGCCCTTGGCGATGACGCGGGTCGCCATCTCCCCGATCTGGAGGACGTCCTCGTCCGTCTCGGTCGGCAGCCCGCACATGAAGTACAGCTTCACCTGGCGCCACCCGTTGCCGTAGGCGGTGGCGACCGTGCGGATCAGGTCCTCCTCGGAGACCATCTTGTTGATGACCTTCCGGATGCGTTCGCTGCCGCCCTCGGGGGCGAACGTCAGACCGGACCGGCGCCCGTTGCGGGTCAGCTCGTTGGCCAGGTCGATGTTGAAGGCGTCGACCCGGGTCGAGGGCAGCGACAGGCCGACGTTGTCGTCGGTGTAGCGGTCCGCGAGTCCCTTGGCGACGTCGGCGATCTCGCTGTGGTCGGCGGAGGAGAGCGAGAGCAGCCCGACCTCCTCGAAGCCGGTGGCCTTCAGCCCCTTGTCGACCATCTCGCCGATGCCGGTGATGGAACGCTCGCGCACCGGCCGGGTGATCATGCCGGCCTGGCAGAAGCGGCAGCCGCGGGTGCAGCCGCGGAAGATCTCTACCGACATCCGCTCGTGGACGGTCTCGGCCAGCGGCACCAGCGGCTGCTTCGGGTACGGCCACTCGTCGAGGTCCATGACGGTGTGCTTGGACACCCGCCACGGCACGCCCGACCGGTTGGGCACGACGCGGGCGATGCGGCCGTCGGGCAGGTACTCCACGTCGTAGAAGCGCGGGACGTACACGCCGCCGGTGCGGGCGAGGCGGAACAGCAGTTCCTCCCGTCCGCCGGGGCGGCCGGCGGCCTTCCACTCGCGGGTGATGTCGGTGATCTCCAGGACGGCCTGCTCGCCGTCGCCGATCACCGCGCAGTCGATGTAGTCCGCGATCGGCTCGGGGTTGAACGCGGCGTGCCCGCCGGCGACCACCACCGGGTGGTCCTCGGTGCGGTCGGCGGACTCCAGCGGCACCCCCGCCAGCTCCAGCGCGTTCAGCAGGTTGGTGTACCCCAGCTCGGTGGAGAAGGAGACGCCGAAGACGTCGAACGCGCCGACCGGCCGGTGGGCGTCCACGGTGAACTGCGGGACGCCGTTCTCCCGCATCAGCTTCTCCAGGTCCGGCCAGACGCTGTAGGTCCGCTCGGCGAGGACCCCGTCGCGCTCGTTGAGCACCTCGTAGAGGATCATGACGCCCTGGTTGGGCAGGCCGACCTCGTATGCGTCGGGGTACATCAGCGCCCACCGCACGTCGCAGGCGTCCCAGTCCTTGACGGTCGAGTTCAGCTCGCCGCCGACGTACTGGATCGGCTTCTGGACGTGCGGGAGGAGGGCCTCCAGGCGCGGGAAGACCGATTCGACTGGCATGGGTGACAACTCCGGGGGGTGTCGGTCGCGCTGTACGGTCGGGCCGCGCCGCCGGGCGGCGGCGTGGGCCGCGGACAAGGGGATCGGCCGTTCAGCGTACTGGGTCACGCCGGTGCCCCGCACCGCGCGGCGGTACGGGGCACCGGGGAGGGCCGGGTCAGGCGGAGGCGGACAGCGCCCGTTTCATCCGGATCGACTGGAGGAGCCCGATCGCGATCCAGGTCGCGAACATCGACGTACCGCCGTACGACAGGAACGGCAGCGGGATGCCGGCGACCGGCATGATGCCCATCGCCATCCCGATGTTCTCGAAGGACTGGAAGGCGAACCAGGCGACGATCCCGGTGGCGATGACCGTGCCGTACAGCTCCGTCGCGCCGCGTGCGATCCGCAGTGCCCGCCAGAGCACGACCCCCAGCAGCACGATGATCGCCCCCGCGCCGAGGAAGCCCAGCTCCTCGCCGGCGACGGTGAAGATGAAGTCGGTGTGCTGCTCGGGCACGAACTGGCCGGTGGTCTGGGTGCCCTGGAAGAGCCCCTTGCCGTCGAGCCCGCCCGAGCCGATCGCGATCCGTGCCTGGTTGGTGTTGTAGCCGACGCCGGAGGGGTCGCGGCTGGGGTCGGCGAAGGCGGCGAACCGGTCGATCTGGTACTGGTCGAGGAGGCCGAGGAACCAGACGGTCAGCGCCGCGGCCACCCCGGCGGCGACCAGTCCCAGCGTCCAGCCGATGCGGGCGCCGGAGCCGAAGAGGATGCCGAGGATGATCGCCGCGATCACCATGGCCATGCCGGTGTCGTCCACCAGGACGATGCACAGCGGCACCGCGGCCAGCGCGAGCGCCTGCAGCATCGTCTTGCCGCCGGGGTACTCGCGGTCGCCTGCGTCCACGCGGGCCGCCAGTATGACCGCCATGCCCATGATGACGGCGACCTTGGCGAACTCGCCCGGCTGGATCGTGTAGTCCCCGATCGCGAGCCAGGCGCGCTGGCCGTTGATCTCGGTGCCCAGCGGGGTGAACACCAGCAGCATCAGGATGAGGGTGAACACGTAGAAGACCGGCACGAAGCCGCGCAGCCGGTGGTGGCCGAGCCACATGACGCCGACGGCGAGCGCGATCCCGATGGAGAGGTTGACGACTTGCCGCAGGAGGAAGTACTGCGGATCCCCTCCCGTTATGCCGGTGCGCGTCCGGGTGGCCGACCACACCAGCAGGCAGCCCAGCACGGAGAGGGCGCCGGCGGCGCCCATCAGGACCCAGTCGACCCGGCGCAGCAGCGAGTCCCGGGCGGTCAGCCGCATCCAGGCCGGCTGCTGGCCGGTGCGCCGGGCGCCCACGTAGGTGTGGATGCTCACCGCCTCACCCCTCGTCCGCGATGATGGTGCCGTTCTCGTCGATCTCCGGCAGGCTGCTCATCGGCTCGGGCAGCAGCGCCGCGTCGCGGTCGACGGCCCCGTCCTCCGAGACACCGTAGATCGCCTCGTAGATCCGCCGGACCGCCACGCCGGAGGCGCCGGAGCCGGTACCGGCCTGGTCGATGGTCATGACGACGGTGTAGTCGTCGGAGAAAGTCGTCAGCCAGGACCGGGACTGCTTGTTGTCGGTGGTCGCGGTGCCGGTCTTGGCGTAGAGCGGGATCTCGTCCAGCGGCCAGCCGCCGAACCGCCAGGAGGCGGTACCGGTCGACACGACGTCGGCGGTGGCGGCCTTGAGCTGCCTTATGGTCTGCTCGCTGGCGGGCAGCTTGCCGGTCTCGACGGGCGCGATCTCCTCGACGAGGGTGCCGTCGGCGCCGATGACGGCCTTGCCCACGGTCGGCTGGTACATGGTGCCGCCGTTGGCGATCGCGGCGTATATCACCGCCATCTGCAGCGGGGTGACCAGCACGTCGCCCTGGCCGATGGAGAAGTTGACGGCGTCACCGGCGCGGAGCTTCCACCCCTCCTCGCAGTTCTCCCGGGCGAGGCGGTGCGCGAAGTCCTGCTTGTCGGACTTGGCCATCTCGCACCAGGAGTCCTTGTTGGCCTCCCAGTACGAGCGCTTCCACTCGCGGTCCGGGACGCGGCCGGGGACCTCGGAGGGGAGGTCGATGCCGGTGGTGGCGCCGAGGCCGAAGCCGAGGGCGGTGTCGTACAGGTAGTCGTTGGCGTCGTCCTTGGGGTTGGGCCCGCCGTCCTTCTGCCATTCCTGGTGGGCCAAGCGGTAGAAGACGGTGTTGCAGGAGACCTCCAGGGCGCGGCCGAGGCTGATGGGCCCGTAGCCGGTGGACTCGAAGTTCCGGAAGGTCTGGCTGCCGATGCTGTAGGAGGACGAGCAGTCGTAGCTGCCGTCGAAAGGGTAGCCGGCGTTGACCGCGCCCGCGGAGGTGACGACCTTGAAGGTCGAGCCGGCCGGGGACTGGCCCTGGATGGCGCGGTTCAGCAGCGGGAAGTTGGAGCCCTCGCCGGTGAGCTCCTGGTAGTCGCCGCCGGAGATGCCGCCGACCCAGACGTTGGGGTCGTAGTCGGGGGCGGAGGCCATGGCGACGATGCGGCCGGTCTCGTTCTCCATGACGATCGCCGCGCCGGAGTCGGCCTCGTAGGTGCGGCCGGTGATCTCGTCGGTCTGGGTGCGCGCGTCCTTCATGGCCTGGGCGAGTTCCTTCTCGACCACGGCCTGGACCCGGGAGTCGATGCTGGTGACGACGTTCGCCCCGGCCACCGCCTCGTCGTTGTCGGCCTCGCCGATGACGCGGCCGAACTTGTCGACCTCGTAGCGGGTGATGCCGGCGCTGCCGCGCAGGAACGAGTCGTAGGTGCGCTCCAGGCCGGAGCGGCCGATCTGGTCCGAGCGCAGCAGCGGCGAGTCGGTGTCGCCTGCCTCCTGCACCTCGTCGTCGGTGACGGGCGAGAGGTAGCCGAGGACCTGGGAGGTGGCGGCGCCGTCGGGCGCGGTGTAGCGGCGGACGGCGGTGGGTTCGGCGCTGATGCCGGGGAACGCCTCGGCGCGCTCGCGGATCTGGAGTGCCTGCTCGGTGGTGGCCTCGTCGGTGACGGGGATCGGCTGGTAGGGCGAACCGTTCCAGCAGGGCTGCGGGGTCTGCGCGTCGCAGAGGCGGACCTTGTTGGCGACCTCCTCCTCGGACATGTCGAGGAGTTCGGCGAGGTCGGCGAGGACCTGCTCGCCGCCGTCGCGCTGCCGCATCAGCTCGGTGCGGTCGGCGGAGACGACCAGGCGGGTCTCGTTGTCGGCCAGCGGCACGCCGCGCGCGTCGAGGATGGAGCCGCGGACGGCGGGCTGCACGACCTGCTGGACGTGGTTGCCCGCGGCCGCTTCCTGGTACTCGTCGCCGCTGCGGATCTGGAGGTACCAGAGCCGTCCGCCGAGCGTGAGGAGCAGCGAGAGGACCAGTATCTGGATGACGACGAGCCGGATGGTGATGCGCGAGGTGCGGCCCGTCTCCGGGATGTTGCTCACAGCCGCTTGACCCCCTTGATGCGTCCTGCCTTCGGGCGGCCGCCCATGGTGACGCGGGTGCTGCGGCCCTTGCGGCCCAGCAGCGGCGACCAGGGCTTGGTCCCGCCTCCGGGGCGTTTGAAGAGCGACGCGCGGGAGGGCTGGGCCCAGCTGTTGATGGTGTCGTTGCCGCCGGCGGAGCCGGAGACCGACTCGGCGGCGAGGGGGTCGTCCTCCAGTTTGCGCGCCAGGGCCATGACCAGCGGCACGGCGAACGGTGCGAGCAGCAGGTCGTAGATGGTGGCGGTGACGACGAGGGTGATGAGGCTGCCCAGGGCGACGGCGGTGTCGCCGACGAGGGTGCCGACCCCGGCGTACAGCAGGGTGGAGGCGACGGCGCCGGCTCCGACGACGATCATCGGGACGGTCGCCGAGCGGTGGGGTCCGGTCTCGGGCCGGGTCAGGCCGGCCGCGTAGCCGATGACGCAGAGCACGAGGGCGTAGCGGCCGACGGCGTGGTCCGCCGGGGGTGCGATGTCGGCGAGGAGGCCGGCGCCGAACCCTGCCAGGGCCCCGCCGACGTGGCCGTAGACCAGGGCCAGGCCGAGGACGGTGAGCAGCAGCAGGTCGGGGACGGCGCCGGGGAGCTGGAGGCGGGCGAGGACGGTGACCTGGAGCACGAGCGCCACGATCACCAGCACGGCGGTGAGGAGGGTGCGGGTCAGGCGCATGGTCAGTCAGCTCCCACGATGGCTTCGGGGTCGGTGCCCGTGCCGGGGCCGGTGCCCTGGCCGGTGTCGTTCCCGCCGGGCTCCGTTCCGGTGCCGGCGTCGCCGTCGGCGGTGCCGCCTTCCGTCTCCCCGCCCTCGCCCGCGTCGGCGTCCTCGTCCTCGTCGTCGGCGTCCTCGTCCGCGTCCTCGGCGGGCTTCTCCTCCCGCGCGTCCTCGGGACGCTCGGGGAGGACGGAGTCGCGCGGGTTGTCGCGCGGGGGCTCGACCACGACGCCGACCAGGTCGAGCTGGGTGAAGGCGACGTAGGGGCGGATGCGGACGGTGCGGGTGAGGTCGCCGGAGGCGGCCTCGACGCTGGTGACCTCGCCGACCGGGACGCCGGGGACGAAGGGCTTGCCGTCGGCGGAGCCGAAGGTGACGAGCCGGTCTCCGGCCTTCACCTTGGCGCGGTGGTTGAGGAGTTGGACGTCGATGGTGTCGTCGCCGCGCCCGTTGGCGAAGCCGAGTTCGTCGCTGCCCTCCATGCGGGTGCCGACGGTGAAGTTCGGGTCGCTGGCCAGCAGGACCGTCGCGGTGCCGGGGCCCACGGTGGTGACGCGGCCGACGAGGCCGTCACCGTTGAGCACGGTCATGTCGCGGCGGATGCCGTCGTCCCGCCCGGCGTCGATGGTGATCGTCCAGGAGAAGCCCTGGGCCGGCCCCATGGCGATGACCTGGGCGCCGACGATGCGGTACTGGCCCGCGCCGGCGGTGCCGAGCATCTCGTCGAGCTGCCTTATGCGGGAGTCCCGGTGCTCGGAGCTGCCGAGCTCCTGGCGGAGTTCGGCGTTCTCCCTCTCCAGCTCGCTGATGCGGTCGTGACGGCGTCCGGAGTCGCGGACGGCGCCGATGGCGTTGCCGACCGGGTCGACGGCCCGGGCGAGGCCGGACTCGACCGGGCCGAACACCGTGGCGGCGACCTCCCGCGGCCCGTCCATCGGCGATTCCTCGCCGCTGCGGAGGTCCATCGTGATCAGCGCGAAGGCGATGGCGACCAGAAGCAGGAGCAGGAGCCTGCTCTCCTTGGTGTCCCTCACGTGCGGAGGCCGTGCCTTTCTGCGTCGTTCGGTGGTCCGCCCGCCGGTCGGCCCGCCGGGCGGCGTACGCTGCCCGGCCGCAGCCGGCGGGGCGGTGCCGCGCGGTGGGGCCCGGGGGGCGTCACCGTCGCGGCTGGGCGTCCAGTACCTGCTGCAGCGCCTCGAACTCCTCGACGCACTTGCCGGAGCCGAGGGCGACGGAGTCGAGCGGGTCCTCGGCGATGTGGATGGGCATGCCGGTCTCCTGGCGGAGCCGTTCGTCGAGGCCGCGGAGCATCGCGCCGCCGCCGGTGAGGACGATGCCGCGGTCCATGATGTCGCCGGACAGCTCGGGCGGGCACTTGTCCAGGGTCGTCTTGACGGCGTCCACGATGGAGTTGACGGGCTCCTCCATCGCCTTGCGGACCTCGCCGGAGGAGATCACGACGGTCTTCGGCAGCCCGCTGACCAGGTCGCGGCCACGGATCTCGGTGTGCTCGTCCTGCTCGGTGTCGTAGGCGGAGCCGATGGTGATCTTGATGTTCTCGGCGGACCGCTCGCCCAGCAGGAGGCTGTACTCCTTCTTGATGTGCTGGATGATCGCGTTGTCCAGCTCGTCGCCGGCGACGCGGATGGACTGCGCCGTGACGATGCCGCCGAGCGAGATCACCGCGACCTCGGTGGTGCCGCCGCCGATGTCGACGACCATGTTGCCGGTCGCCTCGTGCACGGGGAGGCCGGAGCCGATGGCGGCGGCCATGGGCTCCTCGATGATGTGGACCTGGCGCGCGCCCGCCTGCGTCGACGCCTCGATGACGGCGCGTCGTTCGACCCCGGTGATGCCCGAGGGAACACAGACCACGACCCGGGGGCGGGCGAGGTAGCGGCGCTTGTGGATTTTCAGGATGAAGTAGCGGAGCATCCGCTCGGTGATCTCGAAATCCGCGATCACCCCGTCCTTGAGGGGACGCACGGCGACGATGTTGCCGGGGGTCCGGCCGATCATCTTCTTCGCCTCGGATCCGACGGCGAGAATGCCACCGGTGTTGGTGTTGATGGCGACGACGGAAGGCTCGTTCAGCACGATGCCACGGCCTCTGACGTACACCAGCGTATTGGCCGTTCCGAGATCGACTGCCATGTCTCGACCCATGAAAGACATATTGCTCATGAGGATACGTCTGGCCTTCCAGCTGGAGCGTTGGGTGCGTGGAGGTCGGCAGGATGCGATGTCGCCGCCGCCCGCGTACTACGCGGTGGGCACGCGTCACATCGTATCCCCGGCCGGTCGGGCACAGGGCGCCGGTGCGCCTTGAGTCGCCATTGTCAACGGAACCCGGCCCGTCCACCGTCATGGTGACGTCGTGTTCGGGTGAAGACTTGCCCGTTCGACTCTACATACCCCGATGGCGGAGCGCATTGGAGCGACAAGCGCGGTGCGGGCAATTCCCGCCGGATGCGGCGGGCCCGCCGACCACCGGCCCGACCGGGCGTGTCGCGCGCCGGTCCCGGTGGCCGGATCGCCGCGGGCCGGGTGACGGCCCGCGGCTATCCGTGAATCGGTTCGCCGGTTCGCCGGCGGCACGCGAAAAGCGGCGTGGCGGCGGCGCCGGTCGGGATGTCCGGTCCTGACACGAGGTCGGACGGAACAGTCCGGAATTAGCTCAGACCGGGGAAGAAAATCTTCATCTCGCGTTCGGCGGAGGCCTCGGAGTCCGACGCGTGGATGAGGTTCTCACGCACGATGGTGCCGAAGTCGCCGCGGATCGAGCCCGGAGCGGCGGCGATCGGGTCGGTCGGGCCGGAGAGCGCCCGCACGCCCTCGATGACGCGCTCGCCCTCGACGACCATGGCGACCGACGGACCGGAGACCATGAAGTCCATCAGCGGGGCGTAGAACGGGCGGCCCTCGTGCTCGGCGTAGTGCTCGGCCAGCGTGGCGCGGTCCAGCGTGCGCAGCTCCAGCGCGGTGATGCTCCAGCCCGCCTTCGCCTCGATCCGGCCGATGATCTCGCCGACCAGTCCGCGGCGGACGGCGTCCGGCTTGAGGAGAACGAGGGTGCGCTGGGTCATGGATGGGCTCCAACCGGGGTGCGGTGCGGGACAGGTGAAGGCCCGGGATGCCCGGCGGGCGGCCGCGCGGCATCGACCGGTGGCCCGCACGATACCCGCACCCGGACCCGCTCCCCCAGTCGGGCCCCGGCTAGGTCCACCCCCCGGACCGGCGCGCGGGCCGGTCCGGGCGCCGGGGACGCACCCCGGCGCGTGCTCGGCGACCCGCCCCGGGCCGCGGCCGAGGTCAGGCCTGCGCGGCGTGCGCGGCCTTCATCTCGTCCACGCGGCGGCCGAAGTGGACCGAGGCCCACCACAGGCCGGCGAAGCAGGCGCCCAGGAAGAACATCATCGGGACGAGGAACCCGCTGAGCACCAGCCCGGCCTGGAGCGCCCAGCCCATCGCCACTCCCCCGGGTCGCGTCACGAAGCCGCACAGCAGCACGCACAGCGCCATGACGACCCCGCACACCGCCCAGAGAGTCCCCGCCGGGACGTCCGTCATCCGGAACGCGACGAGGCCGACGAGCCCGACGATCAGGCACTCGGAGATCAGCGTCGCGGAGCAGAGCGTGCGCATCAGCGGTCCCTTCCCAGCAGCAGGCGGGCCTCGCCCACGGTGATGACGGAGCCGGTCACCAGCACCCCGGCGCCGCCGTACTCGGCGGACTCCTCGGCGAGGGTGATCGCGGCCTCGATGGCGTCGTCGAGTCGGGGTTCGACCTGGACGCGGTCCTCGCCGAAGACCTCCACCGCGACGGCGGCCAGCTCGTCGGGGTCCATGGCGCGGTGCGTGGAGTTGCCGGTCACGACGACCTCGGCCAGCACCGTCTCCAGCGCCTCCAGCACACCGCGGACGTCCTTGCCCGCGCTGGTGCCGACCACGCCGATGAGCCGGCTGAAGTCGAACGCCTCGGCGATGGCGGCGGCGGTCACCGCGGCGCCGGCCGGGTTGTGCGCGGCGTCGAGGATGACGCTGGGGCTGGTGCGGACGAGCTCCAGCCTGCCGGGCGAGGTGACGTGGGCGAACGCCTCGCGCACCAGGTCCTGGTCGAGCGTGCGGTGGTGGGTGGCGCCGATACCGAAGAACGCCTCCACCGCCGCCAGTGCGACCACCGCGTTGTGCGCCATGTGCTCGCCGTGCAGCGGCAGGAAGACGTCGGGGTACTCGCCGCCGAGCCCGCGCAGGGTCAGCAGCTGGCCGCCCACCGCGACCTCGCGGGAGACGACGCCGAACTCCAGGCCCTCACGGGCGACGGTGGCGTCCCGCTCGCCGGCGCGGCGCAGCATCACCGCGGCGGCGTCCAGCGGCTGCTGGGCGAGGACGACGGTCGCGTCCTGCTTGATGATCCCCGACTTCTCGCCCGCGATCGCCTCCTCGGTGGTGCCGAGGCGGTCGGTGTGGTCCAGCGAGATCGGGGTGACGACGGCCACCTGGCCGTCGACGACGTTGGTGCAGTCCCACTCGCCGCCCATGCCGACCTCGACGACGGCGACGTCCACCGGGGCGTCGGCGAACGCGGCGAACGCCATCGCGGTGAGCACCTCGAAGAAGGAGAGCCGGTGCTCCTGCCGGGAGTCGACCAGCTCGACGTAGGGCAGCAGGTCGCGGTAGGTCTCGATGAACCGCTCGGGGTCGATCGGCCGGCGGTCCAGGCTGATCCGCTCGGTGATCGACTGCACGTGCGGGCTGCTGAACCGGCCGGTGCGCAGTTCGAAGGCGCCCAGGAGCGTCTCGATCATGCGAGCGGTGGTGGTCTTGCCGTTGGTGCCGGTGATGTGGATCGACGGGTAGGAGCGCTGCGGCTCGCCGAGGACGTCCATCAGCTCGCGGATGCGGACCAGCGAGGGGTCGAGCTTGGTCTCGGGCCACCGCTGCGCCAGCTCCGCCTCGACCTCCGCGAGGGCGCGGTCGGTCTCCGGGTCCTCGGGGCGCCCGGGCACGTCGTCCTTGGCGGAGGGCGGGCCGGACAGGGCGCGCAGCGTCCGGCTCCCGGCCTCGATGACGGCCAGGTCGGGATCTCGGACGGTCTCCTCCTCGACGATCTCCGCGAACGGGTCGCCGCCCGGGGTGTCGGGGGCGTGGTCGTCGGGGGTGTCGGGGCCGAAGTCGTCGGGGGTGTCGCTCACGGGGCTCAAGTCTACGGAAGGGCGGCCGCCCGCGGCGCGCCCCCCGGCACCGGAGCGCCCGCCGGGACGGGAGCGGCCGCCGGGTGGGAGCGGCCACCGGGTGGGACGTGGAACGCCCGGCCCCGCTCCTCGCGAGGAGCGGGGCCGGGCGGCGCGGCGCGGTGCGGTCAGCCGCGCGGCAGGCGCTCCAGCTGGCCGGTCAGCCGGGCGATGTCCTCCTCGGCGGTGGCCTGCCGGGCGCGGATCTTGTCCACGACCGGGGCCGGCGCCTTGGCGAGGAAGCCCTCGTTGCCGAGCTTGGCGGTGGTCTGCTTCAGCTCCTTCTCGGCCGCGGCGAGGTCCTTCTGCAGCCGCTTGCGCTCGGCCTCGACGTCGATGACGCCGGACAGGTCGAGTGCGACCGTGGCGCCGGCGACCGGCAGGGTCGCGGTCGCCTCGAAGGTGTCGCCCTCGGGCTGCAGCCGCAGCAGGGCCCGCATCGCGTCCTCGTGGGGCGCGAGGCCGGTACCGGCGAGCTCCAGGCGTGCGGGCACGCGCTGGCCCGGCTGGAGGCCCTGATCGGCGCGGAAGCGGCGGATCTCGGTGACGACGCGGCGGACGGTGGCGAGCTCCGCCTCGGCCGCCGGGTCACGGAAGCCGGTGTCCTCGGGCCAGGCCGCGACCACGACCGACTCCCGGCCGGTGAGGGTGGTCCACAGCTCCTCGGTGACGAACGGAACAATGGGGTGGAGGAGCCGCAGCGTGCGGTCCAGCACCTCGCCCAGGACGCGGCGGGAGACGTCGGCGGGCTCGCCGCCGGCGGCGAAGACCGTCTTGCTGAGCTCCACGTACCAGTCGAAGACCTCGTCCCACGCGAAGTGGAAGAGGAGGTCGCTGACCTTGGCGAACTGGTAGTCCTCGTAGCCGGCGTCGGCCTCGGCGACGACGGTGTCCAGCCGGGAGAGGATCCACCGGTCGGTGGCGGACATCCGCTCCGCGGCGGGCAGCGGGCCGTCGACGGTGGCGCCGTTGATCAGCGCGAACCGGGTGGCGTTCCACAGCTTGTTGGCGAAGTTCCGCGAGGCCTGGACCCAGTCCTCGCCGATCGGCACGTCCGCCCCGGGGTTGGCGCCGCGGGCGAGGGTGAACCGGACGGCGTCCGCACCGTAGCGGTCCATCCAGTCCAGCGGGTCGACGACGTTCCCGAACGACTTGGACATCTTCTTGCCGTGCTCGTCGCGGACGAGTCCGGTGAGGGCGATCGTCCGGAACGGCGGGGTGCCGTCCATGGCGTAGAGGCCGAACATCATCATCCGGGCGACCCAGAAGAAGATGATGTCGTGGCCGGTCAGCAGGGTGTCGGTCGGGTAGAACTTCTTGAGGTCCGGCGTCTGTTCGGGCCAGCCGAGTGTGGAGAACGGCCACAGCCCGGAGGAGAACCAGGTGTCCAGGACGTCGCTGTCCTGGGTCCAGCCCTCGCCGGTCGGCGGCTCCTCGTCGGGGCCGACGCAGACCGTCTCGCCGTTCGGGCCGTACCAGACGGGGATGCGGTGGCCCCACCACAACTGCCGCGAGATGCACCAGTCGTGCATGTTGTCGACCCAGTCGAAGTAGCGCTTCGCCATCTCCGGGGGGTGGATCGCGACGCGGCCGTCGCGGACGGCGTCGCCGGCGGCCTGTGCCAGCGGGCCGACCTTGACCCACCACTGCATGGAGAGCCGCGGCTCGACGGTGGTCTTGCAGCGGGAGCAGTGGCCGACCGAGTGGAGGTAGGGCCGCTTCTCGGCGACGATCCGGCCCTGTTCGCGCAGCGCGTTGACGATGGTCGAGCGGGCCTCGAACCGGTCCAGTCCCTCGAACGGGCCGGGCACGGTGATGACGCCCCGCTCGTCCATGACCGTCAGGGACGGCAGATCGTGGCGGCGACCGATGGCGAAGTCGTTCGGGTCGTGCGCCGGGGTCACCTTGACGGCGCCGGTGCCGAACTCGGGGTCGACGTGCTCGTCGGCGACGACGGGGATGGTCCGGTCCGTCAGCGGGAGCTTGATCTGCCGGCCGATGAGGTGCCGGTACCGCTCGTCCTCGGGGTGGACCGCGACCGCGGTGTCGCCGAGCATCGTCTCGGCGCGGGTGGTCGCGACGACCAGCCGGTCCTCGCCCTCGCCGTAGGCGATGGAGACCAGCTCGCCGGCGTCCTCCTGGTAGTCCACCTCGATGTCCGAGATGGCCGTCAGGCAGCGCGGGCACCAGTTGATGATGCGCTCGGCGCGGTAGATCAGCCCGTCGTCGTGGAGGCGCTTGAAGATGGTGCCGACGGCTCGCGAGAGTCCCTCGTCCATGGTGAACCGCTCGCGCGACCAGTCGACGCCGTCGCCGAGCCGCCGCATCTGGCCGAGGATGCGGCCGCCGTACTCCTCCTTCCACTGCCAGACGCGGTCGGTGAACTCCTCACGGCCGAGGTCCTGCCGGGAGCGGCCCTCCTCGGCGAGCTGCTGCTCGACCTTGTTCTGCGTGGCGATGCCGGCGTGGTCCATGCCGGGCAGCCACAGCGCCTCGAACCCCTGCATCCGCTTGCGGCGGGTCAGGGCGTCCATGAGGGTGTGCTGGAAGGCGTGGCCCAGGTGCAGGCTGCCGGTGACGTTGGGCGGCGGGATGACGATCGTGTAGGGCGGCTTGTCGCTGGTGGCGTCCGCCTCGAAGTAACCGCGCTCCACCCAACGCTCGTACAGCTTCCCCTCTACCTCGGTCGGCGCGTACTGCGTCGGGAGATCGGCGGGGGCGCGCTGGGGCCCGGGTCCGGGCTGCTGAGTGTTGTCGGTCACGGGCGTCAGTGTATCGGCGGCAATGTCCCGGCTTCGAATCGGTTTCGGGCCCGGATGTACAGGGCAGCGCCGGGTCCGCCAGGATGGGCGGAGCTATCGACGCACACGCTCTTCGAGGGGAAGAAGATGAGCCACAACCAGCCGGGGCCGTACGGGCAACCCCAGCAGCCCGGACAGCCCGGCCCGTACGGCGCGCCGCCGCCCCAGGGCGGGGCGCCCGGCGGCCCCAACCCGTACGCGCAGCCCGGCGGCCCCGGCGGCCAGGGCTACGGCTACCCCCAGCAGCCCCCGCAGCAGTCCGGCCCCTACGGCTACCCGCAGCAGCAGCCCCACCAGCCGCCGCAGGGCACCGGCGGCTACGCGCAGCCGCAGCCCCCGCAGCACGGCCAGTACCCCGGGCAGCAGGTCCCGCAGCAGTACCCCCCGCAGCAGCCGTACGGCGGGCAGCCCCCGTACGGCCAGCAGCCGCCGCAGCCCCCGCAGGGCGGCGGCCGCAGCAAGCGGAAGGTGCTCTTCGCCGCCGGTGCGGCGGTCGGCGCCGTGGTGATCGCCGGCGCGCTGTACTTCGTCCTCAGCGGCGGTGACACCCCGCTCGCCGCCGACGACGGCACCCGGTACGACCTCCAGCTGCCCGACACCTCCGGCAGCTTCCAGCTGATGGCCGAGGGCGGCGACGAGGGCATCGAGCCCGACGACGCGGCGCTCGCCGAGGCCGGCGTGGAGTTCACCGGTTCGGTCAACGGCACCTACACCGACGCCGACATCGACGCCCTCGAGGAGCTCTTCCTGACCGGCGGGCGCGGCCTGATGTTCGGCGGCATGTGGGGCGAGGTGGACCGGCCGCAGCAGACCGTCGACGGCCTCTTCCACGAGCTGACCGCGGGGCTGGCCGAGAGCAACAGCCCCGAGTCGACCGTCGAGCTGATCGGGACGGCCGAGTCGTTCGGCGACGACGACGTGGTGCTCAAGTGCCAGCAGGCCACCGAGACCAACGTCGACCCCGAGCTCGGGACCCTGGAGTACACCACCACCGTCTGCGTGTGGGCGGACTACTCCACGGTGGGCGCCGCCTACCTGCTGAACAGCCCCACCGTGCCCACCGACATCGACCCGGAGACCCTCACCCCGGACGACATCGAGTACCCGGAGGCGGTGCCGACGGCGGAGGCCGCGGAGATCGCCCTCCAGCTCCGTGAGGACGCCCGCGTCGCGCGCTGACCGACGTCCGCGGGCACCGCGCGCCGCAGGGCGCCCGCGGTGCCGCCGACGGCGAAGGGGCCGGTACCACCCGTGGGTGGTACCGGCCCCTTCGCCGTGCGGGAGGATCGCGCCGCGGCGCGGTGTGCCCCTGCTGTCAGGCGGTGCGCTCGCGCGGGGTGCGGTCCTGGTTGCCGCGCTGCTTGGCGAGCCGGGAGCGCGGCACCAGCGTCGGATTCACGTTGGAGCGGACCACCTCCTCGGTGATGACGACCTGGCCCACGTCCTCACGGGAGGGGACCTCGTACATCACCGACTGGAGGACCTCCTCCATGATCGCGCGCAGTCCGCGGGCGCCCGTGCCCCGCAGGATCGCCTGGTCGGCGATGGCCTCCAGCGCCAGGAGGTCGAACTCCAGCTCCACACCGTCGATCTCGAAGAGCCGCTGGTACTGCTTGACGATCGCGTTGCGCGGCTCGGTGAGGATGCGGAGCAGCGCCTCGCGGTCCAGGTTGTGGACCGAGGTGATCACCGGGAGCCGCCCGATGAACTCGGGGATCATGCCGTACTTGACGAGGTCCTCGGGGAGCGCGTCGGAGAGCAGCTCCGAGGAGTCCGTGTCCCGCTTGGAGCGGATGTCCGCGCCGAAGCCGATGCCGCGCGAACCGGACCGCGCCCGGATGATCTCGTCGAGCCCGGCGAACGCGCCACCGACGATGAACAGCACGTTGGAAGTGTCGATCTGCAGGAACTCCTGGTGCGGGTGCTTGCGCCCGCCCTGCGGCGGCACCGCGGCCGTGGTGCCCTCCAGGATCTTCAGCAGGGCCTGCTGCACGCCCTCGCCGGAGACGTCGCGCGTGATCGACGGGTTCTCGCTCTTGCGGGCGACCTTGTCGATCTCGTCGATGTAGATGATCCCCTGCTCGGCCTTCTTGATGTCGTAGTCGGCCGCCTGGATCAGCTTCAGCAGGATGTTCTCGACGTCCTCACCGACGTAGCCGGCCTCGGTGAGGGCGGTGGCGTCGGTGATCGCGAACGGCACGTTCAGCATGCGCGCCAGCGTCTGCGCGAGCAGCGTCTTGCCGGAGCCGGTCGGGCCGAGCAGCAGGATGTTGGACTTGGCGAGCTCGATGTCCTCGTCCCGGGAGCCGGAGTCCTGCTCGCTGGCGCGGACCCGCTTGTAGTGGTTGTACACGGCCACGGACAGCGCCTTCTTGGCGTCGTCCTGGCCGACCACGTAGCTCTCCAGGAACTCGTAGATCTCCCGCGGCTTGGGGAGCTCGCTCAGCTCCGAGTCGGGCGACTCGGCGAGCTCCTCCTCGATGATCTCGTTGCAGAGGTCGATGCACTCGTCGCAGATGTAGACCCCCGGGCCCGCGATGAGCTTCTTCACCTGCTTCTGACTCTTGCCGCAGAACGAGCACTTGAGCAGATCGCCGCCGTCACCGATGCGTGCCACGAGGTGCGTCCCCTTCGCCTGCGCAGCGCCCCGGGGGACGCTGCCTGGTGCTAGTTCGCCATGTCTTGCCCTGACGACGGTACCCCGTCGCCCGGCCGGTAGGCCCCCCTTGTGGGGAATCCTCCATCGAGGAACCCCTGTCCAAGGGGGGCGCGACCGGTAATTCCACCGCGTTTCCTCAGTCGGTCGAGGAGCGCGTCGTGACGATCTGGTCGATCAGACCGTAGTCCTTGGCGCCCTCGGCGGTCAGGATCTTGTCCCGCTCGATGTCGTCGCGGATCTGGTCGATCGGCTTGGTGGAGTGCGTGGAGAGCATCTCCTCCAGCTGGATGCGCATGCGCTGGATCTCGTTCGCGGCGATCTCCAGGTCGGAGACCTGGCCGCGGCCCGTCTCACTGTAGGGCTGGTGGATCATGATGCGCGCGTTCGGCAGCGCCATGCGCTTGCCGGCCGTACCCGCCGCCAGCAGCACGGCGGCGGCCGAGGCGGCCTGGCCCATGCAGACGGTCTGGATGTCGGGCTTCACGAACTGCATGGTGTCGTAGATCGCCGTCAGTGCGGTGAACGATCCACCGGGGCTGTTGATGTAGATCTGGATGTCCCGGTCCGGGTCCATCGACTCCAGGCACAGCAGCTGCGCCATGACGTCGTTGGCCGACGCGTCGTCGATCTGCACCCCGAGGAAGATCACCCGCTCCTCGAAGAGCTTGGCGTAGGGGTCGTACTCGCGGACACCCTGCGAGGTGCGCTCGACGAAGCGGGGCACGACGTAGCGTGCGTCGGCGGGGGTCCGGTCGTACAGGCCGGAGCCGGGGAAGGCGGGTGACTGTGCCATCGTCTGTGTCTCCAGGTGAGGGGCGGGCTGCGGAGGGGGCCGGGGGACGGTCCCGGCCGGTGCCGGGAAGGGGCGGCGGGCGTCGTCAGGCGCCGGTGCCACCGCTGCCGGGGATGTCCGCGGCGTCGGAGATCACGGCGTCCACGAGGCCGTACTCACGGCCCTCCTCGGCGGTGAACCAGCGGTCGCGGTCGGCGTCGCGCGTCCACTGCTCGACGCTCTGGCCGGTGTGGTGCGCGGAGAGCTCCGCCATCTTCTTCTTGGTCCGCAGCAGCCACTCGGCGTGGATCTTGATGTCCGAGGCGGAACCCGCGAGCCCCGCGGACGGCTGGTGGATCAGGATCTCGGCGTTCGGCAGCGCGAAGCGCTTGCCGGGGGTGCCGGCGCTCAGCAGGAACTGGCCCATGGAGGCGGCCATACCCATGGCGATCGTCACCACGTCGTTCTTGATGAACTGCATCGTGTCGTAGATCGCCATCCCGGCGGTGATGGAACCACCCGGGCTGTTGATGTAGAGGTTGATGTCCTTGTCCGGGTCCGCGGCGAGAAGGAGCAGCTGCGCGGTGATCCGGTTGGCGATGTCGTCGTCCACGGGCTGGCCGAGGAAGATGATCCGCTCGTTGAGCAGCCGGTTGTAGACCTGGTCGCCGAGACCGCCGTTCATAGCGTCGGCGGCGGCGGAAGGCATCGGAAGCGTCACGTATTCCACCTGCTCATTCGTTGCACGGCCGCGTCGTCACCCGACCGTCATTCGGCATCTGCATTGTTCTTACGGACCTTAACGCGCTGCCCCCGTCGACCCGTCCCGGCCAGGGAACTGTTCGCTGTGAGCGCAGGGTGGCCGCGGCCCGGGGACGGAACGGGGCCGGACGCTGCGAGCGTCCGGCCCCGTTCCGGGTGTCGCGGGGGCGCCGTGGCGGCGCCGGCCGCCGCGGCGTCAGCTGTTGCTCTTGGCCTCGCCGGCCTCGTCCTTGTCGCCCTCGGCGGCGGGCGCCTCGGTGGACTCGGTGGTCTCGGCGGCCTCCGTGGCGGCCTCGACCGTCTCGGCGGTCTCGTCCTCGTCGTCCAGTTCGACGGGCTCACCGTTGGTGTCGACGACCTTGACCGACTCGACCACGGTGGCCAGCGCCTTGCCGCGGCTGACCTCGCCGACCAGCATCGGCACCTGGCCGCCCTCGACGACCGCCTTGGCGAACTGGTCGGGGCTCATGCCGGAGGACTGCGCACGGCGCATGAGGTGCTCGGTGAGCTCCTCCTGGCTGACGCTGAGCTGCTCGCGCTTGGCGATCTCGTCGAGCACGAACTGGGTGCGGATGCCCTTCTCCGCCTGCTCCTTGAGCTCGGCGTCGAACTCCTCGGCCGTCTTCTCCTGCATCTTCAGGTAGGCGTCGAGGTCCATGCCGAGCTGGCCCAGTTGGTGGTTGACCAGGTTGTGGCGACGGGTCTCGACCTCGTCCTGGAGCAGCTTCTCGGGGATCGGCACCTCGACGAGCTCCAGGAGCTCCTCCAGGACCTTCTCCTGCGCGCTGGTGGCCTGCTCGTACTGCTTCTGGCGGGCGAGGCGCTCACGGCTGTCCGCGCGCAGCTCGTCCAGAGTGTCGAACTCGCTGGCCAGCTGGGCGAACTCGTCGTCCAGCTCGGGCAGCTCGCGCGCCGAGACGGTCTCGACCCGGACGGTCACCTGGGCCTCGCGACCGGCGGCGGAGCCGCCCTTGAGCTCGCTGGCGAAGGTGGCCTCGGCGCCGGCCTCCAGGCCGGTGACGGCCTCGTCGATGCCGTCCAGCAGACGGCCGGAACCGATGGTGTAGTCGACGCCCTTGGCGACGCCGTCGTCCAGCAGCTCGCCGTCGACACGGGCCTCCAGGTCGAGCTTCACGACGTCGCCCTCGGCGGCGGCGCGCTCGACGACGGAGGTGGTGGCGAAGCGGTCGCGGAGCTGGTCGAGGGCCTCGGCGACGTCCTCGTCGCTGACCTCGACGGCGTCCACGGTGACCTCGATGCCGGAGTAGTCCGGGATCTCCAGCTCGGGACGGATGTCGACCTCGGCGGTGAAGGCCAGCAGCTCGCCGTCCTTCAGCTCGGTGATGTCGACCTCGGGCTGACCGAGCGGGCTCAGCTCACCCTCGTTCACCGCATCCTGGTAGATCTTCGGGAGGGCGTCGTTGACGGCCTCCTCCAGCACGGCACCACGGCCGACCCGCTGGTCGATGACCCGCGCCGGGACCTTGCCCTTGCGGAAACCCGGAATGCTGAGCTGCTGGTTGATCTTCTTGTACGCCGCGTCGAGGCTGGGCTTGAGCTCCTCGAAGGGCACCTCGACAGTGAGCCGAACCCGGGTCGGGTTCAGGGTCTCCACGGCGCTCTTCACGGTCGGTCTCCTTGGGGCAGACAGCTATCGGAAAATCTTGAGGGCGCCCCGTATACGGCATGGAATGCGGACACGACACAGGCACGCGCGAACTCATCGTACGTGGTCGGGGTGGCCGGATTCGAACCGACGACCTTCCGCTCCCAAAGCGGACGCGCTACCAAGCTGCGCCACACCCCGTAATGGCTCACGATGCGAGACGTAGCGTACAGGTACGCCGCGAGCCCCACGTACCGGGCACGACCCGGCGGGATGCCGGCGCGCTCCGGGGCTGCGGCCGCGGGGCACTCGTGATCGGGGCCGGCGCGCGCTGGTACGATGCTGACCGCGTCCCCGGTTCGACACCCTCGCGGTTCGGCACCGAGCGGCGCCGTACGCGGGTGTAGCTCAATGGTAGAGCCCTGGTCTTCCAAACCAGCTACGCGGGTTCGATTCCCGTCACCCGCTCCACGTCATGCGGCCCGGTCCCTCATCGAGGGGCCGGGCCGGAGTGTTTCAGGGCCCGGTGGGGTCGACGGGGTTGTCGACCGGGCCGACGGAGCTGATGGAGTCGTCCACCGCGCCGATCGAGTTGCCGATGGACTCCAGGAAGTCCCGTATGGGATCGGCGGCACCCGTGGAGGCGAGGGAGAAGCCGAAGAGGATGGCCACGATGGCCGGTCCCCACTTGATGGACCCGCCGCGAATCATCACGACGAGGACCACGCCCAGCAGCAGTGCGAGCGAGAACGAGATAACCACTACAGATCACACCCTCGGAAGGAACGCCGTTCACCGCTTGGGGGCTTCCCCGCGCCGGAGCGTCCCAAGCACGCACTATCGTGCCACCTCAACCCGGGCCCTGTGGGCGGCCGGTGACAGACGGTCGACTGATCTGCGTCACATCCGGGCGGCGCGCCTCCACGATGCGTTGCCGTTATCGATCAGTTATCACCGACTGTGACCGAGGAGGTAAATTCACAAAGCCCGAACACCCTCCCGGGGCAGCACTGCGATCCGCAGGGGCCGCGATGCCCCGACACGCCGCAACGTACGACGACAGGCTGCGGTTTGGCCGGATATACACCCCGCAAACTGGTCAATATTGGTCGTTGAGCAATCACCAGCGTTCATCTCTTTGCGCAATGCGAGCACCTTCCGACCAGTATCTTCAAATGCTGCACAGCCTCCGGGCCGGTCGAATTGGCGGTCCCCCCCTGGACCGCTATCGTGCCGACGATGTTGCACGTTCGTGATCACGCGGTCCTGACGGCGGACCGGCCGGCACCGGTCCGGCAGCCCGGATCGCCGGGCGCCGGGCGAGCACGCTCCGGGCACGCCCCGGAGTCCGTGCCGGAGCAGCGGGCCTCCCGCGACCCGTACTTCGACAACGTGAAGTACCTCGCGATCGTCCTGGTCGCCATGGGCCACGCCTGGACCCCGCTGATGGACAGCTCCCGGGCCGCCGCCGCGCTCTACATGTTCGTGTACACCTTCCACATGCCGGCCTTCATCGTGGTGGCGGGCTACTTCTCACGGAGCTTCACCGGCCGGCCCGACCAACTGCGGCGCCTGGTCACCGGAATCGGGGTGCCGTACCTCGTCTTCGAGGTGGCGTACATCGCCTTCCACCGGCAGGTGAACGGCACCGACCACCCCTGGAGCCTGCTCGACCCGTACTACGTCACGTGGTTCCTGCTCGCGCTGTTCGTGTGGCGGCTGACCGCGCCGTTCTGGCGGATCATCAGGTACCCGCTGCCGGTGGCGCTCGGCATCGCCGCCCTGGCCTCCGTCTCGCCGGAACTCGGCGACGACTTCAACATCTCGCGGGTCCTGCAGTTCCTCCCGTTCTTCGTCCTGGGACTCACCCTGCGGCGGGAACACTTCGAGCGTCTGCGGCGCCCGGACGTCCGGCTGATCGCCGTGCCCGCCTTCGTCGGCGCCCTCGTCGTCGCCTACTGGGCCGTACCGCGTATGAGCGCCCGCTGGTTCTACCGGACCAATTCCGCCCAGGAGATGGGCCACCTGTGGTGGACGGGGCCGCTCATGACCCTGGCGCTGTTCGGCGCGGGGCTGGTACTGACCGCCGCCTTCCTGGCTTGGGTCCCCGAACACGCCACCTGGTACACCGCCCTGGGCGCCGGCACCCTCTACGGCTACCTGCTCCACGGGTTCCTCGCCAAGGGCTCGCGCTGGTGGGGCTGGTACGAGGCCGAGTGGGTCGCGACGCCGCTCGGCCAGGTGACCGTCACCGTGCTCGCCGCCGCCATCGTGACGGCTCTGTGCACCTCCCCGGTGCGGACGTTGTTCCAGCCCGTGGTGGAGCCCGGGATGAGCTGGGCGTTCCGCCCTTCGGACCGGCCGCGCGGCGGCTCGGGCGCGGCCGGTGCTGCCGGGGGTGCGGGCGGCGCCGGGGGCTCGGGCGGCGCGGGTGGTCCGCAGGGTGGTCCGCAGGGTGCGGACCGTGCCGGTGGTGCAGGTGTCGCGGGTGGGCACCGCTCGGGGCCGGAGCGCCCCGCAGCGGGGGCGGCCGGCGGCCGCTCCTCGGGCGGGGCCAGCCCGGGCTGAGCGTGCCGGGTGCCCCGCCCCGCGGCGGTGCCGGCGGCGGGCGGACCGCCGTCGGCCGGGGCGGGCGGCGGTGAGAGCACGGTGGTCGGCGCTTGCGATCCGATGCGGCGGCGAAACGGGGCCGGATAGCGCTCCTCGGCGCCGGTGCGGGGTGGCGGTCACCCGTGCGGTGTGGGATACGCAGCGGATGCGGGCCCGTCTCGCCCGACCCCGGCGCGCGCTGGAACGTCAGCGCCAGGGGTCGGGGGCCGGCTGGTCCCCGAATCCGAGCGTGGGCGGCGCGACGTGCGGGGCGAGGTGCGGTGACATCGGCCCGAAGGCGATCGGTGCCCGGATGTCGCCCCGGCTCAGACCGTTGACCTCCATCTCGGCGTCGCCGCTGCCGTAGCTCGCGGTGGCCTCCGTGGCGCCGGCGTCCGACCTGTCGGCGGCCCCCCGCATCCCGGTGAGGCAGTCCACGGTCTGCGCGGTGAACCGCGTCAGCGCGTCCCCGACCGGGCTGCCGGCCGCCCCGCCCGTGCCGAGGCCGCCGCACGAGCCCGCGGCCTCGTTGAGGTCGGACACGCACGCCTTCGCCCCGGCATCCAGCCGGGACGAGGCGCGGGCGTACTCGGTCAACCGGTTGCGCACACCCTCCGGTGTGATGTCCCAATCCATCGGCTTCCTTCCTCGTTGTTCCGGCGTCGCGGCGAGGCGGCGGCGCCGCGGTCTCACGGGTGCATCACGCACGCACCGGCCGGTTCGGTTCCCGTCACGGTCCCGCCCCCGGCGCACCCGAGGGCACGTCGGGCGCGCGGCGCTGCGGGCGCGCCGGTGAATGCTGTGGTCCTGTCACAGAGCCCGGGACGCGGTTGTCCGGGCGTTCCGCGGGCTGTTACACAGAGTCCGGAATGATGACGAGCCCGCCGAGGCCGAGGAGCGGCCGCCCGGCGGGCACGCCCGGTGGCACGCGCCGCCACCGCGGCGCGGGCCGGTGCGACGGGGGGCGGTATGGCGCTGATCAGGACCACGGAGATCCCGGTGTTCTCGGGGAACCTGGAGACCTTGCAGGAGGCGACTCGCCGCTTGGGCCAGGACGCCGACGACATCTACAGCTCCGGGGACAGCCTGCACCTGACCTTCCAGGGAATCGGCAACCACTACAGCGCGCCCGAGGCCGCCGACCTGCTGGCCACCACCGTGCCGGTGCGGGAGAGCGGCGAGTCGGTCCGCCAGAGCGTGACACGCGTGGCGCTCGCGGTCGACGACTACGCGCGCGACGCCCAGACCATCAGCGCCCGGCTCGACGCGCTGCGCACCCGGGCGGCGGAGATCCCCTCGGTCCCCGAGGACGACCCGGACTTCGCACGGCACGAACGGGAGAGCGAGGAAATCCGGGGCGATGTCGCGGTGCTGGTCGCCGACTTCGCACGGATGGAGGAGGAGACGGTCCGGACGATCAACTCCGCCCTCCCCTACGGCCAGGACCACGGCATGCCGGGTCCCTGGGCCCCCGGCTACCAGCCGCCCTGGCACTTCCTGTCGCCCCCGCCACCACTGCCGTGCTTCGCGTCACCCGAGATGGCGAACAGCTGGTGGCAGGGGCTCAGCGCGCAGGAGCGAGAGCGCTGGATCCAGAGCAACCCCGCGGGAATCGGCGCGCTCGACGGCATCCCGGTGGTGGACCGCGACCGCGCCAACCGGATCGTCTTCGACCGCTGGTGGGAACGCGAACGCCCGGACCTCGTACTCCGGGAGCACCTGGCGCAGCAGCCCGACCGGTACGTGCGCGTTCAGCGAAGCGAGCGCGTCTACGAGGACGGGTACGTCGACGTGGAGACCCGGGAGTGGAAGCGGTGGAACGAGGAGCGAAAGCTCCTCATGGGGCCCGTCGACATCCACAACCGCATCAACCGGCTCGGGCACTACGGCCACTCAAGCCTGCCGCAGCCGTTCCTCCTGCACTTCGATCCATCCGGGCGCGGACAGGTAGCAGTTGCCAACGGCAACCCGGACACGGCGGACCATACTGCGGTCTTTGTACCGGGGACCGGTTCCGACATCACGGAGTTCACTAACAACATGGATCGCACCCTGAGCCTGTGGCGGACCTCTGACAACCTGGCCAACCCGGGCGAGGAGGTCTCGACGATCATGTGGATCGGGTACGAGGCGCCGGAGACTCTGCCAGAAGCACGAAAAGGCGAGTACGCCGAGCGCGGCGGCGGCCAACTGAATGCCTTCCTCGACGGGATCGCGAGCTCGCGCACCGCCGGTACGGGCAACACAACGGTCATCGGCCACAGCTACGGCAGCACGGTTGTCGGTGAAGCCACTCAGGAGGACGGGAGAGGCCGGAAGATCTCGGCGGACAACATCATCGCGGTCGGGAGCCCCGGTATGACGGTCAGCAATGCCGACGAGCTCGGCGTCGGGGCCGAGAACGTGTGGTCCATGCAGGCGCCGGTCACCTCCGACCCGGTGACGCTCGGCCGTGTCTTCCACGGAAAGACCGACGGCTTCTTCGATGCGTGGCCCAACGTGCCGTCGGATGCGGACTTCGGGGCGAACCGGATGGAGAACGACGCGAGCGACCACAGCGACTACTGGAACTCCCGCCTGAACCTGCGGAACCAGGCGTTCGTCGTCGTCGGGGACCCAGGAATGGTGACGCATGAATGAGCACACACGCCCCCTCCGTCAGCGCGCGGCAGTATGCGCTGCCGCCGTCGTCCTAGCGATCTCTGGATGCGGTATGAACTCCGACAACGACCCTGCTCGCGGCAACGAGCCTGCCGACACGGTCGCAGAACGGTCCCACTCCGTTGTTGCGCGGGAGGTGACCGAGGTGTCGCGGGCTCTCGCCCGGGCGAGCGGGCTGGACGAGAGCTCGCTCCGGATGGACAGCTCACCCGGTCGAGCCCCGTGCCCGTCCGGGGGCGACGATCCGGACCTGTTCACGATGGAGCACGTGTGGTCGATCGCCGGCGTCACAGAGCAGGACTTGGAGTCGGCGCTCGACCGAGTGCAGGACCATGTCCGCGACGAGGGCTGGTCTGTGCTGATGTACGGCCCCAACAGCAGCCCCGCAGAGGCTCTCGAGTTGCGGGCCGAGCTTCCGGCCCGCGGGCTGTTCGTCGAAGCGCTGTTCCTGGACGCACGGAACGAGTCCAACAGCCGCACGGAATCCAGCATCGCGGTCACAGTCTTCACCACCTGCTACCGCGATGCGGCACAGCACAGCTGACGCTGGTCAGCGGGATGACAGCGGGATGACAGCGCCCCGAGTCTCCATGAGGCCGTGGGCGACGTGGCGGAGCAGGTAGATCTCCCCGCACTGACTGTCGCCGAATTCGACGGGCTACTGGTCGGCCCCGCCTTCGAGGTCGAGGCCGACAGTGTTGAGGTCTCGCCGGACGGCGCAGGGACTGGCCAGGCCCCCGCCGAACGCCGGCAGCGACGGCGGGGGCGGGCAGCCGGATGCAGGCGCCCCTCCACCGGGCCAGGTGGCCGACGGTGGGCGCTGGTTCCACGGCGAGACCAACAGCGGCTGGAAGACGCGCTGGGGCTTCGCGCCCTACTACGACCTCGACCTCGTCCCGAACGTCCCGTCCGACGAGGACTTCGGAGCACGGCGATTGACGAACGACTCCGAGGACCACAGTGGCTACTGGAAGACCGAGATGACCCTCACGAACCAGGCCTCGGTGATCGTCGGGCAACCGGAGCGCGCCTCTTATGAGTAAGCCGTTTTCGCATCGTTGGGCGGTGGTTTCCGCCGCTGTGACAGCAGGAATCCTGATGAACGGATGTGCCGGGATGAGCGACGCCAGTGACGAGAATCCCTCGGCCGAATACCCGGTCAGGTCCGTGGACGAAGTGCGCGAGGAGGCCCGCGCCACCGCAGTCCGTCTCGACGAACTCATGGCGGCCTCGACCGAGCCTCCGACCGTTCCCTCACGCAGGCAGGCCTGCTCGGCCGACTACGACCGGGTGGACCTGTTCTCCTCCCGGGCCTCGTGGTCTGTCCGCGGAGTCCCGGACGGAGACATGGAGGCGGGCATGACCCGGATGCGGGACGGCCTGGAGGCAGAGGGCTGGGAGATCGTCATGTTCGAGCCGAACAGCAGTCCCGTGGGGGCACTCGAACTGCGAGCGGAGAACACCGCCAAGGGCCTGTTCGCACGCGCGGAGTTCGCGGACGCACGCACCGGCCGGTTGCCCGGAGGGCAGGAGTCGGACGTACGGGTGACGGTCTTCACCCAGTGCTACACCGACCCCGACGCCCGGTAGGAGAAATCTGGGGGCGAGGAACGGCGGGGGGGGCGGCCACTTGGCCGCCCCCGCCGCCGTCGTGTCAGAGCGCCGCTGTCTGGATGAGCTGGTAGGGGGCGCCGCGGCGGACGAGGACGCCTCGGCCGGGCGGCAGGGCGCTGGGGTAGAGCTTGGGGAAGACCTGGCCCTCCTGCCGGTCGCCCGTCATCAGCAGGGTGGTGCTGCCGTTCTCCTTCAACGACTGAAGGAACGGTTCGAAGAAGCCGCGGGAGATGCCGGCCATGCGGCGGGCGACGACGAAGTGCAGCCCGATGTCGGGCGCCGAGGGGATGAACGGCAGGAACGGCTGCAGCGGCCGCTGGTTGGCGGTGGAGAGCACGTCGTAGTCGTCGATCAGTACGACGATGCGGGGACCCTGGAAGGCTCCGGGCTCCATGGCCTCCGGCGCGAGGTCGGAGTCGGGCATCCGCTCCTGCAGCTTGCCGGCGATGCCGGCGGCGAGGCGCCCGGCGAGGTCGGCGTTGTGGGCGTACCCGCCGCGGTACTGCTCGGGCACGGCGGTGCGGAGGCCGCGGCGCGGGTCCAGGACGGCGAAGACCAGTTCCTCGTCCGAGTACCGCTCCATGAGGCCGGCGGCGACGAGGCGGAGCAGGTTGGTCTTCCCGCACTCGCTGTCGCCGAGCACGATGAGGTGCTGGTCGCCGCCGCCTTCCAGGTCGAGCCCGACGGGGGTGAGGTCCTCCCGGACGCCGAAGGGGATGGTCCGGCCGCCGTCGAACGCCTCCAGCGAGGACGCGGGCAGCCGGGGCGGGAGCACGCGGACGGCGCGGACGGGCTCGCCCTGCCATGCCTCGCGGACCCGGCGGACCGCCTCGTCCAGTCCGGCGGCGATCTCCTCGTCCGCGGTGCCGTCGATGCGGGGCAGCGCCACGTGGCCGAAGAGCTGCGCGTCGGTGAGGGCGCGGCCGGGGGTGCCGGTGGGTACGGTCTCCATGAGCTTGCGGTCGATGCCGCTGTCGTGCGGGTCGTTGAGGCGGAGTTCGAGTCGGCTGCCGAACGAGGACTGGGCGTTGATGCGGACGTCGTTCCAGCGGAGCATGCCCGCGACGACGTGGATGCCGTAGCCGCCGCCGCGGCGCAGCAGGTCTCCGATGGCCCCGTCGAGGTGGTCGAACTCCTCGCGGATGGCGCCGTAGCCGTCGATGACCAGCACGATCTCGGTGGAGCCGAGTTCGGGGAGACGGCCGGCCGCGCGGGCGCGGCGGAGGGAGTCGACGGAGTCGATGCCGTGGTCGCGGAAGAGGATCTCGCGTTCGGCGAGCATCGTGCGGAGTTCGTCGACGGTGCGGGTGACCCGTTCGCGGTCGGTTCGGGTGGCGATGCCGCCGACGTGGGGCAGCCCTTCCAGGGGGCGGAGGCCGCCCCCGACGAGGTCGAGGCCGTAGACGGCGACGTCGCGGGGGCTGTGGGTGAGGGCGAGGGAGAGCACAAGGGTGCGCAGCAGGGTGGTCTTGCCGGACTGGGGTCCGCCGATGACGGCCTGGTGGCCGCCGGCGACGGTGAGGTCGACGATCCACTGTCCCTGCCACTGCTCGCCCGGGTCGTCCAGCAGTCCCACGGGCACCCGCAGGGGGCCGAGCGGGGGGCCGCCGAGCCGGAGGCCGTCCGGGGTGGCGGTGGTCCCGCCGCCGACGCTGTCGAGTGTGGTGGCGTCGGGCAGCGGGGGCAGCCAGATCTGGCGGACGGGGTCGGCGGCCGTGCTGAGCGCGTCGACGACGGTGGAGAGCAGCGTCGGGGCGTCCTTGGTGTCGCGTTCCGGCGGTGCGGGCCGGTCGGCCGGGGCGTGCTCGGCGGCGGGCGCGGCGGGGAGGTTGCGCGCCGGGAAGACGGTGACGGTCGGGGCGGCCGCCTCGACGGGGGCGCGGCGGGCGGGGCCCTGGTGCGCGCCGGAGACGTAGGCGGCTTTGAACCGGTCGTAGACGCTGGTGTCGACCTTGAGGTAGCCGAACCCGGGGACGGGCGGGAGTTCGAAGGCGTCCTTGCTGTCGAGGACGGTGCGGCTCTCCTCGGCGGAGAAGGTGCGCAGGCCGAGCCGGTAGGAGAGGTAGGTCTCCAGTCCGCGGAGCTTGCCCGCCTCGATGCGCTGGCTGGAGAGCAGCAGGTGCACGCCGATCGAGCGGCCGATGCGGCCGATGGAGAGGAAGAGGTCGATGAAGTCGGGCTTGGCGGTGAGTAGTTCGCCGAACTCGTCGATGACGACGAAGAGGTGCGGCAGCGGGTCGAGTTCGGGGCGGGAGGTGCGGCGTGCGGCGTTGTAGTCGCCGACGTTGGCGAAGTGGCCGGCGTCCTTGAGGACCTGCTGGCGGCGTTTGACCTCGCCGGCGAGGCTGGCGTGGACGCGTTCGACGAGACCGGGGACGCTCTCCAGGTTGGTGATGACACCGGCGACGTGCGGCAGTGACGCGAAGGGGGCGAAGGTGGCGCCGCCCTTGTAGTCGACGAGGACGACCGCGAGGTCCTCCGGCGGGTGGGTGGCCACCAGGGCCAGCAGCAGGGTGCGGAGCAGTTCGCTCTTGCCGGAGCCGGTGGCGCCGACGCACAGGCCGTGGGGGCCCATGCCGAGTTCGGCGGACTCCTTGATGTCGAGCATGACGGGTTCGTGGAGGTCGCCGACGCCGATGGGGACGCGGAGGAAGTCGCGTTCGCCGCGGGGCGCCCAGAGCCGGGCCGGGTCGAGGGCGGCGGGTTCGTCGATGCCGAGGAGTTCGGGGAAGCTCACGGGGGCGCTGAGCGGGGTGTCGCCGGCGTCGGACTCCGGGGAGAGGCGCAGCGGTGCGAGGAGCCGTGCGAGGCTCTCCGACTGCTGGGGCGGGCAGTCGTCGAGGGTGCCGTGGAGCCGGGTCGGGGTCGGGGGCCGGAGGTCCTCGATGGTGAGCCGGTCGCCCTCTACCACGATGCGGACGCTGACGTCGCCGGGTTCGTCCACACGGCGGGTGACGGGGTGGAGGACGGTGACGCCGAGCTCGACGAGGGAGACGGTCTCGTCGGTGCGCGGGAGTTCGGTGGCCGGGCCGTCGGGGGTGTCGAGGACGATCAGCAGCCGGCTGATGTTGTCGAGCGCGGTCTTGTTGCCGAGGCCGCGGCGGATCTCGGTGACCCGGGCGGCGCGGGTGCGGAGCTCGCCGGCGATGACGGTGGCGAGTTCGCCGGGGTCGGCGGCGATGCGGCGGGCGGGTCCCGCGGCGTCGGTGGCGTCCGGGTCGGTCGCGTGCGGCAGCCACTTGGCCCACTCGTAGTGGCCGAGGCTGTCGGCGGGGGTGCAGACCGCGATGCCGAGGTCGTCCGGGGCGTGGGAGACGGCGGCCTGGGTGAGGAGGGCCCGCAGCACACGGAGGGTGTCCTTGCGGGTGCCGACGACGGAGACGTTGCCGGCCCGGTCCAGTGGGACGGTGAGCGGCATGTCGGGGGTGGTGCCGAACCGTTCGCGGAGTTCGCCGGCCTCGTTGCGCATGAAGGGGTCGACGGGGGTGATGGCGTTGCTCTGGCTGCGGTCGATCTCCAGCACGCGCTGCGGCACCGGGCCGGCCCCGACGCGCAGGTGGAGGAAGTCCGGGTCGCGGCGGCGGCGTTCCCAGAGGCGCGCCTGGTCGGCGACGAGGTCGACCAGCGCCGCGGGCGGCGGGTGGGCGGCGCGTGCGGTGGCGCGACGTTGCGCGTCCTCCTCCGCCAACTCCTCGCGCAGCTCCTCCAGGTACTCCAGGTAGCGCTCGCGTTGGACCCGGCGGCGGCGCCGGGCCTTCCCCCGCTGGGAGAAGAACATGGCGGCGGCGCCGATGACCGCTGCGACCAGGACGAACACCCCGATGATCGCGAAGCGGCTGCTGCGCATGACGGTCATCATCACCATGGAGCTCATGACGCCGACCATCGGCAGCATGGCGGCGAGCGGCGACATGGTGTCGCCCTCCGGCAGGTTGGGCGGGGCCTCGATGATGCGCCGCCCCGGTTCCGCCAGCGGCGGCACGGTACGGGCAGGCCGGTGCACCATCTGGGGGCTGTTGAGCGGGGTGAGGGGGGAGCGGCGCGGCGGGCCGAGCCGCCCGGT
>NZ_JAAVJD010000150.1 GCF_012033735.1 Streptomyces lonarensis
CACCGCGTCCACCGGTGGGCCGGACCTCCCGCGGCGAGGGCAGCGCCACTCCTGGACGCCGCCGGACGACGGCAAGCGGCACTGCCGGGCGGGGACCGGTCGCCTCACGCAGCCGGACCACGCTGGCCGGTCCACCGCTGTCCGCGCGGCCCCCCGCCGGACCAGGCCCGGAGGGCAGCGCCGCCACCGAGGCCGCCCCTGCCCGGCCGCCCGCAGCGCCGGTGCCCGCCGAGGGCGGGGACGCGCCTCAGGTCGTTCCGGCCGGCTCGCCCCGGCGGGCAGGGGCGCCGCGTGCCGACGCCGGTGCCGGTGCCGGTGCCGGTGCAGCCGGTGCCGCCCACCGGAGCCCCGCGTCGCGGGAGGCCACGCGGCAGCGGCCCACGCCGAGGAACCCGTCCCCGTCCGAGCCCGCACTGCGGCGTCCCGCGGCGCCGGAGACCGGGACGTCGGCGACCGCAGAGCCGGAGACCACAGCGCCGGAGACCGGACGCCCGGCGGCCGGGACCTCCGGGACCGGGAGGCCGGCGGCCACGCCGCCGGAGACCGTGGCCGGGGGCCGCGACCACCGGTCGACACCGGCCGAACCGCAGGCGCGCCGCACGGCGCGCGCGGCGGCCACGCACCCCGAGGTCGCTCCGGACGCCGGCCCGGACGCCCCTGAGTCGCGGCGCGCGACCGCACCGAGCACGCCCCCCGTTCGGCAGGCCGAGCCCGCCGACCCCGACCAGCGACCGTCGCAGGGCGCGCAGGCGGAGCCGCCCGGCTCCGGGGCACCCCGGGCGTCGAGACGCCGCACCTCCCGCGCCCCGACGGACCAGCCCGAACGGACGCGGGAGCCGGCCGAGTCGGCGGGCGGTCGCCGGACCCGCCGGGAACGCCGCGCCCACAGCCGGGACGCGGTCCGTGCGGCCGCCGAGGCGGAGACGCACAGGAGAAGCCCGGCACGCGGCACGCCGGAACGCGACGGCGCACCCCGGCCGCCGCGTCGCGCCCGCCGCGCGCTCCGCCGTTCGGCGAGTGCCGGCACGGCCGCCGAACCGTCGCTGAACACCCCGCAGTCGCCGACGGCGGCCGAGGACCCGGAGCAGCCGCGCGGCACCTGGCTGCAGCGCGCCACCCGCCGCACGCCGACAGGCACGCGCCCTCTCGTCGGCAACGACGGGCCCGCCGACACCGCCCCGCCGGACACCGAAACGGACCCCGGCACCGGCGTGGGCACCACGGCGGCCGTCGGCACCGGCGCGACCCCGAGCTCCGCCCGGGACTCCGGTGCGGCGGCGGGCCCGACGGCCGAGGCGGCCGCCGGGCCGGCACCGCTCCGGCGCCAGGATTCGTCCCCCGAGTCGACCCCCGGGCCGACCACCGAGGCAGCCGACACCGCCGCCGGTGGCACGCCGCTGGCGGCCGACGCCGCAGGAGCGCCGCCCGCGAAACGCCGGCGCCGCGCCCGGTGGTCCATCGGTGGCCGGCGCGACGGTGCACCGGCCGCCGGGCCCGCCCGGCCCGACGGTGCGGCCCGCCGCGCGGACGCACCGTCCACGTCGGTCCCCGAGAAGGCAGCCGACCGCGACGCTCAGGCGCCCGGCGCTCCCGCAGCGTCGGCACCGCCGGCCACAGCCGAGCCGGGCGGCACCCCGCTGCCGACGGTGGACGCCGCCACGTCGACCGAGTGCGAGGGCGCCCCGCCTGCGGTGTCGCGCCGCCGGCGGAAGCGGCCGCGGGCGGCGGGGCGCAGTGCCGGATGGTGGAGACCGGGCGCCGGATCGGCCCCGGACGTGGACGACGACGACCGGCCGACGGGGACCGCGACCGGCGCGGCGGACCGTGCCGCCCATGCGCTCGCCACCGGAGGTGCGGAGGCCGGGGAGGTGGCGGTCGACGGGACCGGCGCCGACGAGGCCGACCACCGCGGCGACGAGGACCGGGACGCACCGGGCCGGGACCGCACGCCCGACGCCGGGCGGGAGGCCGCCCCGGACCCGGACCAGGACGCCGACCGGGGCGACGACGGGGACGACGGGGACGACGACCGGAACGACGGCCGGGACGACGAGCCGGAGGCCGAGCGGCACGAGCTGTTCGACGGCGTCTTCCCCACCGCCCCGGGTGACCCCGACGCGACGATGACGCCGCTCCACGCGTTCGACGCGCTGTACCTGCGGAACGCGGGGCCGATCGGTCAGCAGGCCTACCTGCTCTGCGGTCGGCGCGAGACGGCGGCCCGCGCGGTCGTCCACGGGTTCCGGGTGGCCTGGGAGCGGTGGCCGGAGGTGGCGGTGGACCACGATCCCGCCGGGTGGGTGCGGGCGGCGGCGTACGAGTACGCGCTCTCTCCCTGGCACCGTTTCCGGCCGTGGGGGCGTGCCCCGCTCGCCCTGGGCGCCGGGCGCGAGGAACAGGAGCTGCTGACCGCGCTGCTGCGGCTGCCGCCGGGGCAGCGCCGGGCGCTGGTGCTGCACGACGCACTGGGTCTGGGGCTGGCGGAGACCGCGGCGGAGGCGGAGTCCACCACGGCTGCCGCCGAGGCGCGGGTGCGGCGCGGCCGGGAGGCCCTGGCCGCGTCGCTGCCACGGCTCGCGGCGGCCGATCCGGGGCGCCGTGGCGAGGTGCTCGGCAGCATGATGGAGGCGCTCACCGCATCCCAACCGGTGCCACCGCTGCCCGCCTCACGCGCCCGTACCGTCTGCGAACGGACGAGCCGCCGTCAGGTGCAGGCGGCGGTGGTCCTGGTCGTGGTCACGGCCGGGGCCGTCACGGCGGGACTGCTCACCGGCTGACCGCAGGACCACGCTCCCGGGGCCGGGAGGGCACGGACACGACGGCGCCCGCACCGCCGAGGGGCGGTGCGGGCGCCGTGCCGTCCCCGCGACCCGCGGGGAGGGGGCCGGTGATCAGCCGGCCAGGACCTCGCGGGCGAGGCGGGCGGTCTCGGACGGCGTCTTGCCGACCTTGACGCCCGCGGCCTCCAGGGCCTCCTTCTTGGCCTGCGCCGTGCCGGAGGAGCCGGAGACGATGGCGCCGGCGTGGCCCATGGTCTTGCCCTCGGGCGCGGTGAAGCCGGCGACGTAGCCGACGACCGGCTTGGTCACGTTGGCCTTGATGAAGTCCGCGGCACGCTCCTCGGCGTCGCCGCCGATCTCACCGATCATGACGATCAGGTCGGTGTCGGGGTCCGCCTCGAACGCCTCGAGGGCGTCGATGTGGGTGGTGCCGATGATGGGGTCGCCACCGATGCCGACGCAGGTGGAGAAGCCGAGGTCACGCAGCTCGTACATCATCTGGTACGTCAGCGTGCCGGACTTCGACACCAGGCCGATGCGGCCGGAGTTGGTGATGTCCGCGGGGATGATGCCGGCGTTGGACTGGCCGGGGGTGATGAGACCCGGGCAGTTGGGGCCGACGATGCGGGTCTTGTTGCCCTTCTTGCCGGCGTACGCCCAGAACTCCGCGGTGTCGTGGACCGCGATGCCCTCGGTGATGACGACGGCGAGCGGGATCTCGGCGTCGATCGCCTCGATGACCGCGCTCTTGGTGAACTTCTCCGGGACGAAGATGACGGTGACGTCGGCGCCGGTGGCCTCGATGGCCTCCTTCACGCCGCCGAACACCGGGACCTCGTTGCCGTCGAAGTCGACGGTCGTGCCCGCCTTGCGGGGGTTGACGCCGCCGACGATGTTGGTGCCGGAGGCGAGCATCCGCCGGGTGTGCTTCTGGCCCTCGGAGCCGGTCATCCCCTGGACGATGACCTTGGAGTCCTTGGTGAGGAAGATAGCCATGCTGTGTTGACCTCGTCCTTTACTTGGCCGCAGCCAGCTCGGCGGCCTTGTCGGCCGCGCCGTCCATGGTGTCCACCTGCTGCACCAACGGGTGGGCGGCGTCGGTGAGGATCTTCCGGCCCAGCTCGGCGTTGTTGCCGTCCAGACGGACCACGAGGGGCTTGTTGACGTCCTCGCCCTTGGACTTCAGCAGTTCGAGCGCCTGCACGATGCCGTTGGCCACGGCGTCGCAGGAGGTGATGCCACCGAAGACGTTGACGAACACGGAGCGGACGTCCGGGTCGCCGAGGATGATCTCCAGGCCGTTGGCCATGACCTCGGCCGAGGCGCCGCCGCCGATGTCCAGGAAGTTGGCGGGCTTGACGCCGGAGTGCTTCTCACCGGCGTAGGCCACGACGTCCAGCGTGGACATCACGAGGCCCGCGCCGTTGCCGATGATGCCGACCTGACCGTCGAGCTTGACGTAGTTCAGGTTCTTCGCCTTGGCGGCGGCCTCCAGCGGGTCGGCCGCGGCCTTGTCCTCCAGGGCGGCGTGGTCCGGCTGGCGGAACTCGGCGTTGGCGTCCAGCGACACCTTGCCGTCCAGGGCGACGATGCGGCCGTCACCGGTCTTCACCAGCGGGTTGACCTCGACGAGGAGGGCGTCCTCCTTGACGAAGACGTCCCACAGCTTCTGCAGCGCGGCGACGACCTGGTCGGCGATCTCGGCCGGGAACTTCGCGGCCTCGACGATCTCGCGGGCCTTGGCCTCGGTGACACCGTCCACGGCGTCGACCGCGACCTTGGCCAGCGCCTCGGGCTTGGTCGCGGCCACCTCCTCGATGTCCACACCACCCTCGACGGAGGCCATGGCCAGGAAGGTGCGGTTGGTGCGGTCCAGCAGGAACGAGACGTAGTACTCGTCCACGATGTCCGCGGTCTGGGCCAGCATCACCTTGTGGACCGTGTGGCCCTTGATGTCCATGCCCAGGATGGCCTCGGCCTTGGCCACGGCGTCGGCAGGGTCGGAGGCGAGCTTGACGCCACCGGCCTTGCCGCGGCCGCCGACCTTCACCTGCGCCTTGACGACCGCACGACCGCCAAGCCGCTCGGTCACCTCGCGGGCCGCCTCCGGCGTGTCGATGACTTCACCGGCAAGCACCGGAACGTCATGCTTGGCGAAGAGGTCCCTCGCCTGGTACTCGAACAGGTCCACGCGTGTCCGTCCTCAGTAGTGGTCTCGCGGTCGTATTCAGCGTGGGCGTGCCGCGTGACCGCGATCTGTGGCCCGCGGCAGGTCCGCAGGGCAGCGTAACGGGGGCGCCGCGGGACCTCCTAAAATCCACGTCACACCTACGTGGTGAGTCCCGTCACAGCGCTTCCCGCCGAGCTGTGCCTGTCGTACCCTGCCCGCCCCGCCGCGGGCCCCTCCGGAGGGCCGGACCGCCGGCGCGAGACCCGCCGAAGCGAACCCCGGAGACCCGTGGTTGTGCGAGCCGGGCTGCCACCGGGGGTCTCACCCCCCCTACGGCTCCGGTATCGGCAGCGGCCGCCGTTCGATGGCGGCAGCCATCACGTCCGGGAAGAGGTCCGGGGTGCAGGCGAAGGCGGGCGCGCCCAGTTCGGTCAACGCGGCCGCGTGCCCGCGGTCGTACGCGGGTGCGCCGTCGTCGGAGAGCGCCAGCAGGGTGACGAACTCGACGCCCGCGGCCTTCATCGCGGCGACCCGCTTGAGCAGTTCGCCCCGGATGCCGCCCTCGTAGAGGTCGCTGATGAGCACGACCACCGTCTCGGTGGGGCGCGTGATCTGCGATTCGCAGTACGCCACCGCGCGGTTGATGTCGGTGCCGCCGCCCAGCTGCACCCCGAACAGCACGTCGACCGGGTCCTCGATCTCCTCGGTGAGGTCGACGACGTTGGTGTCGAAGACGACCAGCCGGGTGTTGAGGGAGCGCATCGACGCCAGCACCGCCCCGAAGACCGAGGCGTACACCACCGAGGAGGCCATGGAGCCGGACTGGTCGATGCAGAGGATGACGTCCTTCTTCACCGACTGCCCGGCGCGCCCGTAGCCGATGAGCCGCTCCGGGACGATGGTCCCGTGGTCCGGCAGGTAGGTGTGCAGGTTGGCGCGAATGGTGCGGTTCCAGTCGATGTCCTGATGACGGGGGCGCCGGACCTTCGCCGACCGGTCGAGGGCGCCGGTGAGCGTGGCCCGCGTCCGGCTGGCGAGCTTGCGCTCCAACTGCTCGACGACCTTCCGGACGACCACCCGGGCCGACTCCTTGCTGCGCTCGGGGATGGCCCGGCCGAGGGAGATCAGCGTCCCCACCAGGTGGACGTCCGGCTCGGCGGCCTCCAGCATCTCCGGTTCGGCCAGCAGCGTCGCCAGGCCGAGGCGGTTGATGGCGTCGCGCTGCATGACCTGGACGACGGAGGTCGGGAAGTAGGTGCGGATGTCACCGAGCCAGCGGGCGACGCCCGGCGCGCTGCCGCCGCGGCCCGCGCGGCGGGTGTCCTCGCCGTAGACGACGTCCAGGGTGCGGTCCAGCCCGACGTCCCGCCCGCCGAGGGTGACGCCCGTGCCGTCGTCGGCTCCGCCGAGCACCAGCCGCCACCGGCGGAGCCGTTCGGCGTCGTCCACCGGGGTCGCGGTGGCGGCCGGAGGCGCTTCGGCGCGGGGCGGCGGGGACTGGGTGGCGGTCATGCGGGGGCTCCGATCGGGTCGTCGGCCGGGGAGGGCGAGGCGGACGCGGAGGGCGTCGGGAAGGGTGCCGCGGAGGGCGTCGTGCCGTCGCCGACCGCCTCCGGCCCGAGCAGCAGCCGCAGCACGGGAAGCGCCGCGTCGGCGCGGACGGGGTCGGCCCGCTCGCCGAACCCCGGGGCGTGTGCCGTCTCCGCGCCGGCCGGCGCGGCGCCCGGCGAGCGGCGCACCAGCTCCCCGACGGACCGTCGGACGCCCGCCTCGAAGGAGCCGAAGCTCCGGCGCAGCAGCGGCAGGACATCGGTGAAGGAATCGGCCGGCACGGAGGTGAGCCAGGCGTCGATCAGTGCGAGGAGCCGCTCGTCGTGGACCAGCAGCAGACCGCCGCCCGCGAGGAAGCCCTCCACCCATCCCGCCGCACGGGCCGGCGGCACCGCGGGCGACAGCTCCAGCCCGATGAGGCGGTCGGCGTCCTCGTCGGCCAACGCGCCCTCGTCCAGCAGGAAACGGGCCGAGCGGCCGCGCAGCACCGCGGGCACGGTGTCCCGGCGCGCGAGGCGCCGCAGCGTGTCGCGCCAGCGGTCGCGGAGCCCGTCGTCGTCGAGCAGCGCGATCGCCGCGTGGACGCCCTCGACGTGCTGCCGCATCGCCGCGGCGCCGTCGGCGTCGAGCCCGGTGCAGGCGGCCGGCAGCCCGACGCAGACGCGGTCGGCCAGGCCGTGCGCGACGCGGGTCAGTTCCGCCGTGCCGGTCGAACGGACGTCGCCGTAGCGGGCGGACCGCACCAGCGGGGGCAGTGCCGCGGCGAGGCCGGCGACGTCGGTGTCGAGCGCCGCTCGGTCGGCGAGGGCCTTCATCACCGTCGGCAGCGCCTCGCCCAGGCCGGCGAGCAGGCAGCGCTCCGCGAGCGAGGTGAGGTCGGCGAGCGTGTGGGCGGCGAGGGCCTCCGAGCGGGCCTTCGCCACAGCGGCGGACTCGACCGTGGTGCCCCAGATCCCGGCCTCGGCGACGCGGACGGCGAGCTCCGGTTCCCAGCTCAGGCGCCAGCTCTCCCGGAAGGTTCCGGTGCTGCTGCCGCCGGCCGGCGCCGCCCAGGGGATGCCGAGGAGTCGCAGCCGGTAGAACAGCCTGCTGCGTTCGGCGTCGTTGTCCTTGCGGAGGTCGAGGTCGAGGTGGCGGTCGTCGGCCTCGGGCTTGAGGCGCAGCCTGCGCTGCTGTGCGGTGAGGTCGCGCTGCAGCGGGACGGCCGGCGCGGCGTCGGGGACCTCACCCAGGACGTCGCCGACGACGAGCCGGTCGATGACGAGGTTGAGCGGCACCTCCCCGCCGTCGCACATCACCGCGCGGACCGCGTCGAGGGTCTCGCCGAGGCCGGCGAGCGGCCGGCCCCGCATCGCGGCGAGGGTCTCCGCGAGCCGGACCGCCTCGATGACGTGGGCGGAGGAGACCGGGACGCCTTCGTCCCGCAGGAGCCCGGCGACGCCGGTCATCCAGCGGGCGACGGGCCGGTCGGGGGCGGAGAAGAGGTGGGCGTACCAGCCGGGCGACTCGACGCCGGCGCCGTAGCCGTGGGCCCGGCCCAGCCTGCGGTGGGTCCACGGGACCCAGGTGATCTCGGTGCGGACCTTGGGCAGGCCGCGGAGCAGCGCCCGGTCGGCGGCGACGGTGCGGCGCTCCCGCAGCGCGGGCACGTGCCAGGCCCCGCAGACGACGGCGACGGCCTCCGCGCCGAACTCGCGCACCGCCTCCCGCAGCCGCAGCCGCATGTGGGCCTCGCGGACGAGGTCGCGGTCGCCGTCCGCCACCGAAGAGCGGGCGCGGACCTCGGTCATCGCCTCCTCGACGGCGGCGAACGGCGCGAGGGGGTCGTCGCCGCCGGAGCGGTGCTCCACGACGTCCTCCCACCAGCGTTCGGCGTCGTCGTGACCGGCGGCGGCGGCGAGCACGGCGAGCGGGTCCCGGCGCAGCGCGTCACCGGCGGGCTCCGGGCCGCCGGGCTCCTCGCCCGGGGTGTCCTGCTCCGGCGCCTCGTCGGCCGGGCGGCCCGTGCCGTCCCCGGCGGTGCCGTCCTCCGCCGGCACGTCCCCGGCCGGTGCGTCCCCGGCCGGGGACGTGCCGGCGTCGCGTTCGTCGGCGTCGCGGAGCGCCAGGGAGTGGGCGGCCGGCAGGTCGATGAACCGGACCGGGACGCCGTTGTCGAGCGCCCAGCGGATCGCCACCCACTCCGGGGAGAAGGCCGCCAGCGGCCAGAAGGCGGACCGGCCGGAGTCGTTGACGGCGTGCGCGAGCAGCGCCACCGGCGGCGACATCGCCGGGTCACCGGCGAGCGCCACCACGTCGTCCGCCTCCGGCGGTCCCTCGACCAGCACGACGGCGGGGCGGCGGGCCGCCAGGGCGGCGCGCACGGACCGGGCGGAGCCGGGCCCGTGGTGCCGCACGCCCAGCAGCAGGGGGCGCTCGGTCATGCGGCCGCTCCGTGCGCGCGACCGGAGGCGGCGTCGCGGGCGGCGCGGTAGAAGTCGCTCCAGCCGTCGCGCTCGCGCACCACGGTCTCCAGGTACTCCTGCCAGACCAGGGAGTCGGCGGCCGGGTCGCGGACGACGGCCCCCTGGATACCGGCCGCGACGTCCGCCGGGCGCAGCACGCCGTCCCCGAAGTGGGCGGCGAGCGCGAGGCCGTTGGTCACCACGGAGATCGCCTCCGCGGTGGAGAGGGTGCCGGAGGGCGACTTCACCTTGGTCCGGCCGTCGGTGGTGACCCCGTCGCGCAGCTCGCGGAAGACAGTGACCACGCGGCGGATCTCGTCGATGGCGTCGGGGGCCGCGGGCAGCTGGAGCGAACGGCCCAGCTGGTCGACCCGCCGGGAGACGATCTCGACCTCGGCGTCGGGGCTCGCCGGCAGCGGCAGCACCACGGTGTTGAAGCGGCGGCGCAGCGCGCTGGACAGCTCGTTGACGCCCTTGTCCCTGTTGTTGGCGGTGGCGATGAGGTTGAAGCCCCGGACCGCCTGGACCTCGTCGTTGAGCTCCGGGATCGGGAGCGTCTTCTCCGACAGGATGGTGATGAGGGTGTCCTGCACGTCGGCCGGAATGCGGGTCAGCTCCTCGACCCGGGCGATCATGCCGTCGTTCATGGCGCGCATCACCGGGCTGGCGACCATCGCCTCGCGGCTCGGCCCCTTGGCGAGCAGCTGCGCGTAGTTCCAGCCGTAGCGGATCGCCTCCTCCGCGGTGCCCGCGGTGCCCTGCACGATGAGCGTCGAGTCACCGCTGACGGCTGCGGCGAGGTGCTCGGAGACCCAGGTCTTCGCCGTGCCGGGGACCCCGAGGAGCAGCAGGGCGCGGTCGGTGGCGAGCGTGGTGACGGCCACCTCGACGATGCGCCGCGGGCCGACGTACTTGGGGGTGATGGCGGTGCCGTCCGCGAGGGTGCCGCCGAGCAGGTACGTCGCCACGGCCCAGGGGGACAGCTTCCAGCGTTCGGGGCGGGGCCGGTCGTCGGCCGCGGCCAGCGCGCTCAGCTCCTCGGCAAAGGCGTCCTCGGCGTGCGGGCGGAGGACGGGCTGCCCGGTGGTCTCTGCGGTCATGTGCTGTCCCTCGGACGGGCGGGGTCGTCCCGCGTCTCGAACTGTCCCCGGCGAGAACGCCGGCAGCTACCGAGGGTCACGAAAGGGAAGGGCACAGCCGGCCCGTTCCCCGTCGGTGGCACCGTCGGTCGCTGTGGGGATCACTCTGCACGGCACCACTGACAACCGGGTGGCCCCACCGACGCCTCACACCTGTGGACAACCCGCCACTTCCCTTGCCCCGCAAGGCCTCCGAGGTTTCTCCGGCGGTGTCGCGAGCCGCTGCACACAGGTCGTTGTCAGTGCCACGGCCTAGCGTTCCGGGACATGACGGGAGAACAGGTCCGCTGGACCACGGAACAGGTGCTCGCACTCGCCCCTGACGCTGCGTCACAACGAGCGGGTCAGAAGCTCGGGTCGCCGGGCACCTGGTCCGAGACGGCACGGCGGGACGCGACCCTCTGGGGATTGTGCAAGGGGTCCGGCAAGAACCCCTACCGCACCGCGGTGGACCTCACCGACGCGGCGTCGGTGGGGTTCAAGTGCAGTTGCCCGAGCCGCAAGTTCCCGTGCAAGCACGGGTTGGGGCTGCTCCTGGTGTGGGCCGGCGACACCGACGGCACGGCGGTCCCCGACGGCGGCACGGCGCCGGAGTGGGCTCAGAGCTGGCTCGACGGCAGGCGCCGGCGGGAGGAGAAGGCCGCCGACCCGGAGGCTTCCGCGAAGCCGAAGGACGAGGCGGCGGCGCGCCGCCGGGCGGAGCGCCGCTCCTCGCGGGTGGGTGACGGCGCCCAGGAGCTGGCCCGTCGGCTCACCGACGCGGTGGAGAGCGGCCTGGCCGGGTCGGAGCAGTCCGGCTACCAGGCGTGGGAGCACACCGCCGCCCGCATGGTCGACGCGCAGGCCCCCGGGCTGGCGGCGCGCGCCGGTGAGCTCGGCGCGATCATGGGCGCCGGTCGCGGCTGGCCGTCGGCGGCGCTGGCGGAGATGTCGCTGCTGCACCTGCTGCTCCGCGGGCTGGAGCGAGTGGAGGAGCTGCCGCCGCCGCTCGCCGCGACGGTCCGTTCCCGGGTCGGGTTCACCACCGAGACCGCCGCGGTGGTCGCGGCCGCCCGGGAGGCGGGCTCCCTGGTGCGGGACCGCTGGCTGGTCGCCGGGTCGGAACGCACCAGCGACGGCCGCATATGGACGGAGAGCACCTGGCTGCTGGGCCGGGGGACGGAGCGCTGGGCGCTGGTTCTCGGCTTCACCGGCCCCGGCTCCACCTCGGGTCCGCCGATGGTGCTCGGCGCCGAGTTCGACGCCGAGGTGGCCTTCCACCCGGGGGCGGCACCGCTGCGGGTGAGCGTCGCCGAGCGGCACGGCACGGCGGAGCGCGAGGGCACCCCACCCGAGGGAGCGCCGGTCGGCGCGGCTCTGGCGGCGTTCGGGGCGGCGGTGGCGGCCGATCCCTGGGTGGACGCCTGGCCGGCGATCCTCGGCCCGGTGGTCCCGGTGCCGGTCACCGAGGCCGGGAACGAGTGCTCGGGCTGGCAGTTGGCGGATGCCGACGGCGGGGCGGCGGTGCCGCTGAAGGCGGACGACGCGGTGCTCTGGCGGTTGCTGGCCCTCTCGGGTGGCGGGCCGCTCACCGTGTTCGGGCGGCTGGGGCCCGCCGGCTTCGTGCCCGGCACCACCTGGGACGCGGGCCGGGCGGTGCGGCTGTGAACGGCACCGGCGATCCCGGCAGCACGGGGCGGCGACGGGCGCGGGCCCGGCGCGGACGAGGGCAGCGGCGATGACCACGACCAACGGAACGGACGAGGCGATGACGGTGGAGCAGGGCACGGGCGGGGTACCGCGAACGGACGACGCGGGCCCGGAGGGCGAGTCGTTCGGCGCCCGCGACTCCGGGTGGCAGGAGCTGGTGACCGCCGCGCTGCTCGGCGCGGAGCGCCGGGTGCTGCCCGGCGGTTCCGCCGCCGGACTCCTCGACCGGGCGGCGACCGCGACGGTCCGCGCCCGGGCCGGTATGACCGCGGCGTCCCCGGGCCCGCTGCCCGAGCCCGCGCCGCACGACCCGCGGCCGGAGATCCCGCGCGCGGCCGCGGCGCGGTGCCGCACCCTGTTCAGCGGCGCGCGGGGCAGCAGTCACGCGGCCACCTCCTGGAGTGCTCCCCGACCGCACGCCGAACAGCTGCTTCCGGAGTGGCTGGAGCTCGCCAACCACCTCGGGTACCGGCCGCCCCACGCCCAGCTGCCGCTGGTGCTCGACGCCGCCCGGGCCCGCGACCACCGGCAGGCGGCGCTCGCCTTCGCCGGTCCGCGCGGCCGCTGGCTCGCCGGGCTGAACCCGGCGTGGCAGTTCGCCACGAAGGAGAAGCTCGCCGCGACCGCTCCCGGCCCGGGGGCGGCCGGATCAGGGGAGGCGGGCCTCTCCCGCTGGCAGCAGGGGGCGTTCGCCGACCGCGTCTCGGTGCTGACGGCGCTGCGGGCGCACGACCCCGCCGCGGGCCGGGAACTGCTCGCGGGGACGTGGCAGTCGGAGCGCGCCGAGGAGCGCCTCGTCTTCGTCGACCTGCTGCGCGACGGTCTCGGCCCGGCCGACGAGCCGTTCCTGGAGGCGGCGCTCTCGGACCGCAGCAAGGCGGTGCGGGCCGAGGCTGCCGGACTGCTCACCCTGCTGCCGGGGTCGGCACTCAGCACCCGGATGACGGAACGGGCCCTCGCGTGCCTGCGGCTGCGGGAGGCCGACGACGGGACGGGCCCTGAGCTGGTGGTCACGGCGCCGACCGCGTGCGACCGGGAGATGCAGCGCGACGGGCTCGTCGCCAAACCCCCGACCGGGCAGGGTGAGCGGTCGTGGTGGCTGCGGCAGCTGCTGGAGGCGGTGCCCCCCTCGACGTGGCAGGAGCAGTGGGGCGGCCGGTCGGCGGAGGAGATCGTCGCACTGCCCGTCACGGCCGAGTGGGCCGAGACGGTCCGGCTGGGGTTGATCCTCGCGGCAGTGCGCCACGACGACCGGGGCTGGGCCCGTGCGCTGCTGGGCGACCCGGCACGGCCGTTTCCCGGCGGGCCGGAGAACGCCGGGCGCCTGCTGGGGCTGCTGCCCCCCGCGGACCGGGCGGCATGGGCGGCCGGCTTTGTCGCCTCCCAGGGGCTCGGGCCGGCCGGGGCCGTGCTGTCCCGCTGCCCGGCGCCCTGGCCCGCCGCGCTGACCAGCGCCTTCGGGGAGGCGGCACGCACCGCGTGGCGCACGAAGAAGCACCACCCGTCGACGCACGCGGCGGTCCTGGTGACGGCGCAGCACTTCGTGCACGCAGCCGGGGCCCGGCCGATGATCCACCGGCTCGCGGAGGAGGCCACCGCCGCGGCGGAGGTGGAGCGGCGCGCGGAGGCCGCCGCGCGAGCGGCGGCGAAGAACACGCGGACCAGGCCGGCGGTGCCCGGTGACGGACTGGCGCAGGGCTGGCTCCGGGCGTTCTCCAGCTTCGCCCACACGCTGGAGAAGCGGGGCCAGATGCGGGCGGAGCTGCTGGCCGGCGCGCCGGACCCGCACGGCTGACCGGTGCCACGGAACGAGCGGTGAGGCGAGTCCCGCCGGTGGGCGGCGGGGTCGGGGCCGCCGGGGCGAGCGACACGCCTCCGGTCAACCGGGGCGCGAGGCGTTCCCCACCGTGCAGGCGTCCGTCCGATGCGCGTTGCGCGGTGTCGCCCGCCCGGCGGGCCGCGCGAGCCGGGGCACACAGCCGCCGCCCGGCCGCCGGTG
>NZ_JAAVJD010000151.1 GCF_012033735.1 Streptomyces lonarensis
GACCTCGGGCCGGGGCATCTCCCACTCGGAGGAGTCGCCCCGCGACCACGCCCGGCTGCGGCCGGCGGTCGCCGGCGCACTGCTGGCGGCGGCGGTGGCAGGGGCCGCCGTGTCGGCGCCCTGGCGGGACGACGGCTCCGGTGCCGACCCCGGCCCGGCGGCCGACCCCGACGCCGAGTCCGAATCCGGGGGCGCGGATGGGGGAGCGGACGGGGAGAGTGGGCCACCGGCGGCGGAGCGACCCGACGCGGTGCCGCTCGACTGGACCGTCCGGCCGGACGTCTGGCCGCAGGGCTGCGGGCACACCTACCTGGTGGACCGCGAACCGGCGGTGGTTCCCGCGCCCCCGGTGGCCCAGGACGCGGAGCGCTGGGTGACCGACAACGATGCCGTCCACGGCGGTGCCAGCGTCGTGGAGGCCACCCTGCGGACCAACGGCGGCGGCCCGGTCGTGGTGGAGGCGCTGCACGTCCGCGTCGTCGACCGGTCCGACCCGTTGGACGGCCCCGTCTACGCCACCGGCATGGGGTGCGGCGGAGCCCTGTCACTCGCGGCGTTCCGCGTCGACCTCGACGAGACCGCGCCCCGCGCCCGGCCGACCGAGGGGTTCGACGGCGAGAGCGGCGAGGCGCTGCCGGCCCCGAGGCTGCCGTTCCAGGTGAGCGACGAGGAGCCGCTGGCGGTGCGGGTCGAGGCGGCGGCCGAGGACTGCGACTGCGCCTGGTACCTGGAGGCCGAGTGGAGCAGCGGCACCGAGCGCGGCACGGTCCGGCTGGACCGCGACGGGCAGCCGTTCCGCACCAGCGGGATCGAGGGCAACCCGCGGTTCGTCCACGACGGCGCCGGCTGGACCCCGTTGGTGCCGTGAGAGGCGGGTTGGGGCATGCTCGTGCCATGAGCAACCTCGACGCGCGGCCCGCCCCCGCCGACTGCGGTGGCGAGCCGCACCCCGGCCCCACCCGCGACCTGCTGCCGGGGCGGCTGACCCCCCTCGGGGAGTCCACTGTGGTGCGGCGGCTGCTGCCCAGCCTCGGCAGACGCATGGTCGGGGCCTGGATCTTCGTCGACCACTACGGCCCGGACGACATCGCCGGCGAGCCCGGGATGCAGGTGCCGCCCCACCCCCACATCGGGCTGCAGACCGTCAGCTGGCTGCACGACGGCGAGGTGCTGCACCGCGACAGCCTCGGCAGCCTGAGCACCGTCCGCCCCCGCGAACTGGCGCTGATGACCTCGGGCCGGGGCATCTCCCACTCGGAGGAGTCGCCCCGCGACCACGCCCGGCTGCTGCACGGCGCCCAGTTGTGGGTGGCCCTGCCGCAGGAGCACAAGGACACCGCCCCGGCGTTCGAGCACCACCGGGAGCTGCCGACCTTCGCGGGCGGCGGCGGGGTGAGCGGCACCGTCTTCCTGGGGGAGTTCGACCGCGCCGCGTCCCCCGGCACCGTGCACACACCGCTGGCGGGTGTCGACCTCGCGCTCGCCGAGGGGGCGGAGACCCGGCTCCCGCTGGTCGAGGACTTCGAGTACGCCGTGCTGTCGATGGCCGGGGCCTGCACCGTGGACGGTGTCCGCGTCGAGCCCGGTTCGCTGCTCTACCTGGGCCACGGCCGCCGCGACCTGCCGCTGCGGGCGGACACCGACGCCAAGGTGATGCTGCTCGGCGGATTGCCCTTCGACGAGCAGCTGGTGATGTGGTGGAACTTCGTGGGGCGGTCCCACGAGGAGGTCGCGACCGCGCGGGCGGACTGGGAGGCGGGTCGCCGCTTCGGTTCCGTGACCGGCTACGACGGCGACCCGCTCACCGCCCCCGACCTGCCCCCGGTCCACCTGAAGGCCCGGGGCCGCCAGCGCTGACCTGGCACGACAGCGAGTCGGGGTGGGTTGGCGGCCGGCCTTCGGTGCGGTGCGTCGCGGTGAGCGGAACAGGCCGGCCCCGGGACGTGCGGAGGCGCCGCGCTCTCCCGGGCGGCCTTCGGTTCAGTCTCTGGCAGGTGTGGCAGCCCCTGGCAGTATCAGTGCTGACTGCATGCTGACTTCGCTGCCCAGCCGTCGAGTCCTCCCACGCGGGCGGCCCGGTGCCGGCTGTGCCCTCGTCGGCCACCCTTACGCCGACCGTCACGCGCCGCGACGGCATCGGTTGCAGCGTGCTGCTGCTGACGGTCCCGGAGAACGTTCGGCACTCGCGGCCGGGTCGGGGAACCGGGGCTTGGAGTCAAGCCCAGGCGTTCCGTCGACCGCGTCGCGTTCACTCAGTTGACGGTCGAGTCCGCCGATCTCGAGAAGGCGGCACCGGGAGACGCCGATCCACGTCCGTCGGCGCATGGTGCGATGGGCGAACATCCCTCCCGCGGGCCGATCGGGGTTGTTGCGCGGCCTACGGGGCGCCGCATGCAGATCCGAAGTCGGTGAGGTGGAGGCGGAAGACCACCTCGATGTGCGAGACGTCATCCAGCCCGACGACGGAGCCCTCGCCGAACTGGTGGGCGTCGGTACGGATGATCGCTCGGCTGCCGCCCGCGCCCCAGCAGCCGTCGGCTCGGCTCGGCTCCCACCACGTGGGCGAGCGGCGGCATGGTGATCTCCGCGTTCCCGACCCGCGTTCTGCTGGGGGCCGGTCAGGTCGACTGCCGGAGGTAACTGCCCGCTCTGCGGTCCAGTTCGGCGGACCTTCCTCTCCTCCGCCAGCCCCGGGGCCCTGCCCGGGGCGCTCACACCGACGGGTGTGGTTCCGGCTTCCGTCGGGTGGCGGGCGGTTCGGCGGTGTCGGGGGCCCGGTCAGTCCTGCGGGCCGCGGTCCCTTTCGGCCGTCCACTGCCCGAGCGTCTCCCGCACGTCCCGCGTACGGGGGTGTTCGGCGCCGAGGACGCGTTCCCTGGCCCGGAGAACATGACCCAGCAGGGTCACGGCCTCCCGGGAGCGGCCGAGGTCGCGGTAGGAGTGGGCGAGGTTGACGCGCGCGGTGAGCGTGTCGGGGTGGTCGGTGCCGAGCGTGCGTTCCCGCGCGCCCGCCACGTGCTCCTCCAGCACGATCGCTTCCTCGACCCGGCCGGCGGACCAGTGGGAGTGGGCGAGGTTGGCGCGCGTGAGGAGGGTGTGCGGGTGATCGGGGCCCAGGACGCGTGCCCGGCCCTCCAGCGCGCGTTCCTCCAGGGCGATCGCGTCCTCGGCCCGCCCCAGCTCGGCATAGGACCTCGCGAGGTCGTGGCACGCGGTGAGCGTGGCGGGGTGGTCGGGTCCCAGGGTCCTTTCCCGGCCCCGCAGCAGTTGTTCCTCCAGCACGACGGCTTCCTCGATGCGACCGTCGGACCAGTGCGAGCGGGCCAGGCTTCCGAGGGTGAGGAGGGTCTGGGGGTGGTCGTCGCCGAGGACGCGTCGGCTGTCGCTCAGGACCCGGCGCAGCAGCGCCGCGCCGTCGTGGGCCCGGCCCGTGGCGCGGTAGGCGGCGGCGAGGTTGTGGCGTGCGAGGAGGGTGTCGGGGTGGTCCGTGCCGAGCAGCCGTTCCTGTTCGGCTGCCACCTGCTCTCCCAGCACGACGGCCTCCTCGGCGCGGCCGGTCTCGCTGTAGGCCAGGGCCAGGCTTCCGAGGGTGAGGAGGGTCTGGGGGTGGTCGTCGCCGAGGACGCGTCGGCTGTGGCTCAGGACCCGGCGCAGCAGCCCCGCGGCCTCGTCGGTCCGCCCCGCGGCGCGGTAGGAGAGGGCGAGGTTGTGGCGGGCGAGAAGGGTGTGGGGATGGTCGGCGCCGAGCAGCCGTTCCCGTCCCACTGCGACGCGGCTCGCGAGCCCGGTGGCCTCCTGGGTGCGACCGGCCTCCTGGTAGGAGACGGCGAGGTTGCCGCGGGCGAGGAGGGTGTCGGGATGGTCGGTGCCCAGGAGGCGTTCGCGGTCGGCCAGCACCCGCTCCTCCAGCGCGACGGCCTGCTCGGAGCGACCGGCCGTCCGGTAGGAGAGCGCGAGGTTGCCGCGGGCGAGGAGGGTGTCGGGATGGTCGGTGCCCAGGAGGCGTTCGCGGTCGGCCAGCACCCGCTCCTCGAGCGGGATGGCATCGCCCGCTCGGCCGGCCTCCCGCCGGGCCGCTGCGAGGTTTCCGCGGGCGAGCACGGCGGTCCGGTGGCCGGCGCCGACCCGTTGGGTGGCGACGTCGTGGAGTTCCTGCCAGTACTCGGCCGCCGGACCGAACAGTCCGGCGTGCATCAGGCTGTTGCCGGCACGGAACAGCAGTGGGTGCCCGCCGCGCTCGGCGGTCCAGAGCTGGGCCTGCGCGTGGCCGTGGAGGGCGGCGGTGCTGGAACGCAGGGCGGTCGCGAGGTCGTGGTGGGGCTGGTCGACCTCCGGCCAGACGGCGAGCAGGGCATCGGCGGCCGCCGACGCCAGGGCGGCCTGCAACCGCGGGGGAGTGGCTTCGCGGGCGGCGCGCGCGGTGAGGGCGTGGATGCGCACCGCACGCGCCCCGTCGGCGCGGTTGCGGGTGAGCACGCCGTACCGGTGGAGAACGGACAGCGCCTGGAGCACGTCGGTCTCGGTCACCGCTTCGCCGGTGTCGGGACGCAGGCCGCGAAGGAGCCCGAGGATCGGACGAGTGGCCCAGAGCCCGAGGGGGTGCCCGTCGGGGTCGAGCAGGGCTGCCAGGCGAAGGACGGGTTCGACGACGCCCTGCGGCCCGGCGGCGACGGCGGCGGCGAGGTTGAGCAGCACCGCGGCGGACACCCCACGGCCGTACCCCTCGGCGTCCGACCCGCCGGACAGCACCTCCCGCAGCGGGCCACGTGCGAGACGCCGCGCGTACGCGGTGCAGGTGATGCCCTCCTGGACGATGTGGGCCGCGGCGAACCCCAGGGCCAGCGGCGACCTCGCGATCAGCTCCGCGACCCGGTCGGCGCCGCGCCGGTCGAAGAGTTCGGGGCGGCACGAGACGGTGAGCCGCTCGTGGAGGAACGCGGTGGCCTCCTCCGCCGTGTAGACGTCCACGGCCACCACCGCGCGGCTGCCCGCGCTCAGCCGCGGCTCGTCCCGCAGCCGCGTGGTGGCCATCGCCCAGCCCGCACGGCCGTACGGCCACCACCGCTGCGCGGTTGCCGGGTCGGTGACGCCGTCGAGGACGACCAGCCAGCTCCGGTCGGTCGTGGCGAGCCACGTCAGCAGAGTCCGGGCGTCACCCACCGGGTTCTCGCCGGTGGCGCCCGGGGCCCGCACCGCCGCAGCGGCGGCGGCGAAGGTGGTGACGAGTGCCTGCTCCTCCGCGGCGCGCGCCCACACGACGAGGTCGGTGCCCTCCGCGAGTGCCTCACGGGCGTGGAAGGCCGCGAGCTGGGACGTGCCGTACCCGCCGCCGCCGGTGAGAACCACCCCTCCGCTTCGGGCAGCGGCGCGGGCAGCGGCGACCTGCCGCAGCACCGGCTGCCGTTGCTGGAACGCGGAGGCCCGTTGCGGGGGCTGCCCCACCAGCACCGGCCACCGGACCTCGGCCGGTGCCGGGGCCGCGTGATGGTGGTGCGTGACGTGGCTGTGGGCGTAGATGTCCCGTACCGCCCCCGCGGCGATCGAGCCGGCGCCCGCAGCGGTGACGGACGCGTCGGCGGACGAGCTGGGTGCGCCGGTCGCCGGGGTCCGCGTCAGCTCGCCTGCGGTCCCGGCGCGGAAGGGCCCGGGGCCTGCCCGGCGTCGGCCGGGGGTGTGGCAGCCGGTTGGCCGAGGCTGATGTCACCGGCGTTGCCGCCGACGGCGACCGCCCCGGCGCCGCCGGCGCTCACCGAGACGTCCCGGCCCGCCGTCGTCCCGCCGCCGAGGGACGACACCCCACCGCCCGCCGGGTCGCCGGGGCCGGCCTGCTCGACCGCCGCGAGGGCGTCCGCGAGGCGGGCTGCGAAGTCCGGGTCCTTGCTCGTGGCGCGTTTCACGGCGTACACCAGCGCACCCCGGGTGTCGTCCGACAGCTCCGCGGGTTCGGCACCCTCGGTGTCGGCAGCAGCGGCGACCGCGGCCTCCTCCTCCACGCCCTCCAGGGCGTCGTGCGCACCGAGCCGCTGCCGGACCACCGCCGCCAGCCTCGCCGCCGCGGCCTCCAGGGCGGTGTCCACCACACCCGTGGCGGCGCGCCCGCCGGCCTTCGCCCTCCTCAGCGCCCACCAGTACAGGTAGCCCGGCACACTGCTGACGTCGACGTCCATGATTCCCACCCCACGATCGGTGCACACGCCCTGGTGCACGGCGGCCGACTGCATCGGAACACCGGCTCCTCGGTATGTCCTCCGGGAGCCGGCACCCCACCCTGCTCCGGAAGTATGCCCGCTCGCCGACGCGTTCGAGGTGGATACGCCGTCCCCGTCCGTCCCTGGCGTCGCTCCGGGCCCGGGGGCGGCAGGACGGGCGGGACGGCGCCTCCCGCCGCCCCCTCGCCGTCCGGTCAGCGGCGGGTGTCGGCCGTCGTGCCGGGGCGGTCCGGCCGCGCCGGCCGCGGGGCGAGGGCGCGGCGGCGGACCGGCAGGCCCAGGGTGGGGTGGGCGACGCTCCAGGCGGCGCCCCGGCAGACCAGCTCCTTGTAGAGCGCCGCTGTCCGTCCGGTGAGGGCCGACCGCTTGGCCCGGTCGTCGGCGGTGACGTACTGGATCAGCCCGTCGCCCCGGCCGAGCGAGACGCACTGGTTGACGTACCGCAGCGGCGCCGTCCCGGCCCGCGTGCCGGTCAGCGCGGCGGCGATGGAGTCGGCGGCCTGCCAGGCGGTGGGGATGCCGGAGGCGCACGACATGCGCAGTGGTGCGCCGCCCGGGCCGGCCACGAGGGCGGCGTCCCCGACGGCGTGGACGTCCGGGTGGGAGACCGAGCGCATCGCCGCGTCGACGACGATCCGGCCGGCCGGGTCGTCGGTCAGCGCGGTGTCGCGCGCCAGCGGGTGGACCGCGAAGCCGGTGGTCCACACGGTCGCCGCGGCGGGGAGGCTGCGGCCGTCCGCTGTACGGAGGTGGTCCGAGGCGACCGCGGTGACGTCGGTCCGCTCGTGCACGGTCACCCCGAGCCGGGCGAAGACCCGGCGCAGGTGGTCGCCGCCCTTCGGCGACAGCCAGTCGCCCAGCGGGCCGCGGGCCACGAGCGACACGTCGAGGTCGGGACGCGACTCGGCGATCTCGGCGGCGGCCTCCACACCCGTCAGGCCGCCACCGACCACGACCACCGCCGCCCCGGGGCCGAGGGCGGCGAGCCGCGCCCGCAGGCGGAGCGCCCCGGCACGCCCCGCGACGTCGTGCGCGTGCTGCTCGGCGCCCGGGACGCCGTGGGTGTGCCAGGTGCTGCCCAGGGCGTAGACCAGGGTGTCGTACTCCAGTTCCTCCTTCGGAGGGGGTGTCGCCGTGTCACCGCCGCGGGCCGCGGTGCGTGCGGCGGTGAGGGAGACCGTGCGGCGCTCCACGTCCACGGCGGTGACCCGGGCGTGGCGCAACGCCACACCCGTGCCCGCGAACATGGCGTGCAGCGGCCGGGGTGCGAGCTCCTGCCCGGCGGCGAGCTGGTGCAGCCGGACCCGCTCGACGAAGTCGGGTTCGGCGTTGACGAGGGTGAGGGAGGCGTCGCCCGGGCGGAGGCGCCGGGCGAGCCGCCCCGCGGCGGCTGCTCCGGCGTACCCGGCCCCGATGACGACGATGCGGTGCTGCAGGGTGTGGCGGTGCTGCATGGCATGGCTCCTGTCTCGCGCGGCTTCGCCCCTTGAACCGGGCGGCCGGGCGATTCCTGACAGGCATGCGGTGTGAGCTGGCTCACTCGCCCCCCGTGCGGTGGCTGCGCGGCGTGGGGCGCCGGGGTCAGAAGGCGCGGAAGAGGGGCTCGCCGCGTTCGGAGCGGGCCCATTGCCGGGTCGCGCGGCGCAGCTTCTCGGGGTTGACCTGGTTGCGGAGGGCGGTGATGCCGTCCGCGGTGACCTCCGGGCACATGACGCCCACGACCCGGCCGTCGACCGCCACGACGACGGCGGGGGAGCCGTTGGCCTCGGCCAGGTGGACCTCGGCGGTGCCGCCGACCAGGTCGCGCTTGGCCTTGCCGGGCGTGAAGAGGCCGCGCACGAACCGGGCGACCGCGGCCGCTCCCGCGAACGGCGCGGTGCGCGCCGGGACCCGCCCGCCGCCGTCGCCGACGGAGAACGCGTCGTCGGTGAGCAGCCGCAGGAGCCGCTCGGTGCTGCCGTCGGCGGTCGCCGCCATGAACTCCTCGACCACCGCGCGGGCGGTTGCCGGCTCGACCTCGGCGCGGGGCCTGCCCGCCGCGATGCGCTTGCGGGCCCGGTGCAGCAGCTGCTGGCTCGCGCTCTCGGAGACGCCGAGGACGCCCGCGATCTCCCGGTGCGAGTGGTCGAAGGCCTCGCGGAGCACGTAGACCGCGCGCTCGTCGGGGGAGAGGCGTTCCATGAGGGCGAGGACCGCGTAGGAGAGCGACTCGCGCTGCTCGGCGGTCTCGGCGGGTCCCAGCATCGGGTCGCCGGCGAGCAGCGGTTCGGGCAGCCACTGGCCCACGTACGCCTCGCGGCGGACGCGGGCGGAGGTGAGGTGGTTGCGGCAGAGGTTGGTCAGCACCGTCGTCAGCCACGCCTCCGGGACCTCGATCGCGTCGATGTCGGCGGCCTGCCAGCGCAGGAAGGTGTCCTGCACCGCGTCCTCCGCGTCGCCGGCCGATCCGAGCATCCGGTAGGCGATGGCGTGCAGCCGCGGCATCGCGGCCTCGAAGCGGTCCAGCTGCGTCCCGGTCAGCGGCATGGGCCGGATACTAGCCCCGGCGCCGGGCCGGGTGGTGCGGGCGGGTGGCCGCGGTCGGGCCGGTTCACCGGACGCGGATGCGGCGGCCGACGATCATCGTCGTCGCGTCCGGCACGTCCAGCAGGTCGGCAGGGTGGGAGGTGAACCGGTCCAGCAGCCGGTAGACGCGCCAGCGCGCCCGGGAGGCGACACCCTGCGAGGCCGGCGCCACCCGGGCCTCGGAGAGCACGTACGCGGCGTCCGCGTCGTCCGGCAGGCCGGGCTCGACCGCGGCGGCGGCCGCCAGTACCTCCCGGGGGCGGAACACGTCGTCGTAGCCGATGCTGACGCGCACCACCCACACCCCGACGTCGGCGCCGGCGGCGTCGACCACCGGGGTGCTGTCGGTGCCGGCGGCCGGCCGGTCCATGGTGCGGCCGCAGAGGATCACCACCTTCCGGTGGAGGCTGCGTTCGTTCTCCAGCTGCATCCGTACCGCCAGCGGCGCGCGCTCGTGGTCGTGGCCGAGGAAGACGGCGGTGCCGTCGGGGCGGACCAGCTCCCCGCCGCGCGCGCGGACCTGTGGTGCGACGGCCCCGATCGGCAGGGCCAGCTCCCGGGTGGCGGCCCGCACCCGTGCGCGCCCGGTCCACCAGGCGTACATCACGGTCGCCAGGCCCGCGGTGACCAGCAGCGGCAGCCAGCCCCCGGTGCGGATCTTCGGAAGGTTGGCGGCGAGCACCGCGAGCACCAGGCACAGCACGGCGACGGCGACCAGCAGCGCGCCCCGCCGCCGTTCCCGGGCCAACCGCACCACCAGCAGCAGCGAGGTGACGGTGATGGTGACGGTCACCGCCAGGCCGTAGGCCGAGGCGAGCGCCGCGGAGCTGCCGAACCCGACGACCAGCAGGATCACGCCGGGGAGCAGCAGCCAGTTGACGACCGGCAGGTAGACCCCCGGCCCGCGCAGCCTGCCGTGGGCCGGCGGCAGCAGCCGCAGGCGTCCTGCCTGGTGCACCACGGTGAACGTCCCGGAGATGACCGCTTGCGAGGCGATGACGGTGGCCGCCGTCGCCACCGCCACCGCCGGCAGCGCCAGCCAGGACGGCACCAGGGCGTAGAAGGCGGAACCGGTGACCGGGCCCCGCGCGAGGACGGCCGCCTGGCCCAGGTAGGTGAGCAGCAGCGCCGGCATGACCACCAGCAGCCACGCGCGCGTCACCGCCCGGCGCCCGAAGTGCCCCATGTCGGCGTAGAGCGCCTCGGCGCCGGTCACCGCGAGCACCGCCGCGCCCAGGGAGATGAAGGCGGCGTGCGGGTGCTGCGCGAAGTAGAGCACCGCCCAGTGGGGCGAGAGCGCGAGCAGCGCCTCGGGGTGCCGCAGGATCGCGGCCAGTCCCACCCCCGCGCTGAGCGCGAACCAGCAGATCATCACCGGGCCGAACCAGCGTCCGATGGCCTGGGTGCCGCGCCGCTGCACGAGGAACAGCGCGACCAGCACGGCCACCGCCAGCGGGACGACGAACCGGGAGAGGGCGGGCGCCGCCAGCTCCAGCCCCTCCACCGCCGACAGCACCGAGATGCCGGGGGTGATCAGGCTGTCGCCGAGGAACGCGGCGGCCCCCACCATGCCGAGGACGGTCAGCGTGACGCGGGTGCGGGCGGAGGTGCGGCGGTCCCGCCGCACCAGGGTCAGCAGCGCCAGCAGCCCGCCGTCGCCGTGGTTGTCCTCCCGCAGCAGCAGCCGCACGTAGAGCACCCCGACCACGCACACCATCAGCCAGATGACGGTCGACGTCGCGCCGTAGACCACCGCGCGGGACTCCTCGGGCGCCGACCGCAGTACCGCCTCCAGGGCGTAGAGCGGGCTGGTGCCGATGTCGCCGAAGACGACCCCGAGGGCGCCGACCACGGCGGCCGGGCCCGCGGCGCGCGTGCGGCTCACCACTGGCGACGACCACCGGGGAGCGCCCGGTGGGGCGACGGGGTGGCGGCGGCTGCCGGGGTTTCGAGCGGTGCGACGAGCCTCACGGGATCAGCGTATTTCCGATCTTTCGGGCGCGCCGGTCGGCTCGGCGGGTGGCAGGGCCGTCCGGGGCGCCCGAGGAGACGGGCGGAACAAGTGGGCGGGGACGCGGCCAGGCGAACAGGGCGAACGGGGCGGACGGGGCGGGCGAGGCGTGAGGCAGCGTGCGCGCGGCGCCGCGAGGCGGAGTCGGCGGACGGGCGCCGCCGGCACCATGGCGCGGCCGGTGAGGTCGGGGCGCCGCTCCGGGGGTCGACCGACCGGCCCCCCGATCGTGCCCGACTGCCGCCGTTCGGGCCCGCGGTGGGTCGGGGCGCCCGTTCGGTGCGGGGCGCCGCCCCGACCCGCCGTCAGGCGCCGGTCCCGCTGCCGGTCCCCGCGCCGCTGCCGGTGTCCGTGCCGCCGGTCCTGGCAGGGGCAGGGCGCCGGTTGCCGAACGGCCACCACCAGTTGGCTCGCCCCATCGCGGCGACCAGCGCCGGCGCCAGCACCCCGCGCACCACGGTCGCGTCGATGAGGATGCCCAGCGCCAGCCCCGTGGCGAGGATCTTCACGTCCGTCCCCGGCGCCCGCGACAGCGCGACGAAGGCGAGGAAGAGGATGAGCGCGGCCGAGGTGATGAGCCGGCCCGTCCGCGCGACGCCGTGCACCACGGCGGTGTCGGTGTCCCGCCCCGCCTCGTGCTCCTCCCTGATGCGGGAGAGCAGGAACACCTCGTAGTCCATCGAGAGGCCGAAGAGGAAGGCGAAGACCGCGACCGGCACCCACACCGTCAGCGAGTCCGAGGCGGTCTGACCGAAGAGCAGCTCCGTCCCGACGCCGTACTGCCAGATCAGCACCGTCACTCCGTAGGCGGCGCCGATCGACAGCACGTTGAGCACCAGCGCCTTCAACGGCAGCAGTACCGACCGCAGCGCCCGCGCCAGCAGCAGGTACGTCACCACCACGATCATGATCGCGATCCACCAGGCGTTGCCGTAGACCGCGTCCACGAAGTCCGCGTTCTGCGGGCCGATGCCGCCGACCCGGTCGCCCCGGGCCTCCAGCACGTCCCGGACCTCGGAGACGACCTGCTCGCCGTCGCCGGAGGCGGGGTCCGCCGCCGTCCAGACGTCGACCGCCCACAGCCCGTCCGCCCGCCACTCCGCCGGGGCCACGCCGCCGGCGACGCCCTCGACCCCGGTCGCGGCACGCAGCGCGCCGGCCGGGTCGTCGGTGAGGATCTCCACCGGGGCGGTGACGCCGTCCCCGATGCCGGACCGTTCCACCTGCTCCAGCGCGTCGGCGGCCGGTCCACCCGCCGAGACCAGCGAGTCGTTGCTGGGCTGGCCGAGCCGCAGCCCGAGCACGGGCGAGGCCAGGGCGAGCAGGACGGCGGCGCTGAGCAGGGCAGCGATCCAGCGGTGCCGCACCACCGCGGTGGCGACGCCGTGCCAGAGCCGGCTGTCCGGGGAGGCGCGGCGGCGGTGCGGCCACGACAGCTTCGGCCCGGCCACCGTCAGCAGCGCGGGCAGCAGCGTGACCGCGGCGACGACGCTCACCACGGGGATCAGCAGCCCGGTGAACCCGACGCTGCGCAGGAACGGCACCGGCAGCGCGATGAGCGCCGCCAGGCTGACGGCGACCGTCACCCCCGAGAAGACCACCGACCGGCCCGCGGTCGCCAGGGCCCGGGTGACGGCCTCCTCGTTGGTCAGCCCGTTGCCCCGCTCCTCCCGCCAGCGCGTCACGATCAGCAGCGCGTAGTCGATGGCGACGCCCAGCCCGATGAGGGCCAGCAGGTACTGCACGATGAACGACACGTCGGTGAGCGCCGTCAGCCCCCACAGCAGCAGGAAGGTGGTGAGGATCGAGGCGGCGGCCACCAGCAGCGGGGTGAGCGCCAGGAACGAGCCGAAGACCACGGTGAGGACGATCAGCGCGCCGGCCGCACCCAGCACCGTCTCCGCCAGCGCGCCTCCGCCGCCGCTGCCGCTGTCGTCCACCAGGGCGTCCTGGCCGGTGACGGTCACGGTCAGCCCGGTGCGGTCGGCGGCGGTGTCGGCGGCCTGCTGCAGCGCGGGGAGCGCCGCCGCGTACGCCTGCTCGCCCGGCACCGGTGTCGGGTACACCAGCACGACGCCGAGCCGGCCGTCGTCCGCGCGCAGCGCGGGCTGGTCGCCGAAGCCGACGACGCGGCCGCCCACCCGGTCCCCGGTCGCCGCGACGGCCGCCTCGACCTCGGCGGACGCCTCCTGCGGCACCGGCTCGCCGCCGCCGTCGACCACCAGCAGGACCGGTGCCGACTCCCCGCCGGAGCCGAAGAGCCGCAGCAGCTCCTCGTCGGTCTCGGAGGCGCTGCGGCCCGGGAGGGAGAAGTCGTAGCCGAGTGCGGAGGTCGCCCTCGGGGCGGCGACCGACCCCAGGACGGTCAGCAGCACCCAGCCGGCCAGCACCCACCAGCGGTGCCGCACCACCCAGCGGGCCAGAGTGGTCACCGCGTCCTCCGTACACGTCGCGGCCCGGCGGCGCCCCGAAACGGGCAGCGCGCGGGCGGTTCCGAAACAGCGCCGCGACAGCAGACCACGGCACCCCTCCCGGGCGCCGCGACACGCCCCGCGACCGGGCGTCACCACCCCGAACGCGCCCCGCCGGTTGGGCCGAGCGGCGCCGCGTGGCGCGTCCCGGAGTTCCGGAAGCCCCGGCGGAGCGGGCCGTCCCGCCCGCCGGGC
>NZ_JAAVJD010000152.1 GCF_012033735.1 Streptomyces lonarensis
GACGACGACCTTCCCCGCCACGGCGAGATGCCGCAGCGCGAGGTGCCGGCTCTTCAGGCCGGCGGTCGGAGCCGGCGCCGCGGCGGGCGCCGGTCGCGGGGCGTCAGCCGAGGCGGTCGACCAGGGCGTGGTACTCGTCCCACAGCTCCTTCGGGGTGTGGGCGCCGAAGGTGTTGAGGTGGTCGGGGACGAGGGACGCCTCCTCCCGCCACACCTCCGCGTCGACGTCGAGCAGGAACTCCAGGTCGGCGGCGGAGAGGTCCAGGCCGTCGGTGTCCAGGGACTCCGGGGTCGGGACGGTGCCGATCGGGGTGGCGACCCCGTCGGCCTCGCCGTTGAGGCGGCCGACGATCCACTTCAGGACGCGGCTGTTCTCGCCGAAGCCCGGCCAGACGAAGCGTCCGGCGTCGTCCTTGCGGAACCAGTTGACGTAGTAGATCTTCGGCAGCTTCTCCGGATCGGCGTTCTGGCCGACCTTGATCCAGTGGGCCATGTAGTCGCCCATGTTGTAGCCGCAGAACGGCAGCATCGCGAAGGGGTCGCGGCGCAGTTCGCCGACCTTGCCCTCGGCTGCCGCGGTCTTCTCGGAGGCGACGTTGGCGCCGAGGAAGACGCCGTGCTGCCAGCTGCGGGACTCGGTGACCAGCGGCACGGCGGAGGCACGGCGGCCGCCGAAGAGGATCGCGGAGATCGGCACGCCGCGCGGGTCCTCCCACTCGGGTGCGATCGTCGGGCACTGGGACGCCGGCACGGCGAACCGCGCGTTGGGGTGCGCCGCGGGCGCCTCGGCGTCCGGGGTCCAGCTGTTGCCCTTCCAGTCGGTGAGGTGCGCGGGGGCTTCTTCCGTCATCCCCTCCCACCAGACGTCGCCGTCGTCGGTGAGGGCGACGTTGGTGAAGACGGTGTTGCCCCAGAGCGTCCGCATGGCGTTGGCGTTGGTGTGCTCGCCGGTGCCGGGCGCGACGCCGAAGAAACCGGCCTCCGGGTTGATGGCGTAGAGCTGCCCGTCGTCACCGAACCGCATCCAGGCGATGTCGTCGCCGATGGTCTCGACGGTCCAGCCGGGGACGGTCGGTTCGAGCATGGCGAGGTTGGTCTTGCCGCACGCGGAGGGGAACGCCGCGGCGACGTACCGGGGGGCGCCGGTCGGCGGGGTCAGCTTGAGGATCAGCATGTGCTCGGCCAGCCAGCCCTCGTCGCGCGCCATCACCGAGGCGATGCGCAGCGCGTAGCACTTCTTGCCGAGGAGGGCGTTGCCGCCGTACCCGGAGCCGTAGGACCAGATCTCGCGGTCCTCGGGGAAGTGGGAGATGTACTTGGTCGCGTTGCAGGGCCACGGGACGTCGGCCTCGCCGGGGGCGAGCGGCGCACCGAGGGTGTGGACGGCCTTGACGAACGCGCCGTCGGTGCCGAGCTGGTCGAGCACCTCGCTGCCCATGCGGGTCATGGTGCGCATGGAGACCGCGACGTACGCGGAGTCGGTGATCTCCACGCCCAGGGCCGAGAGCGGGGAGCCGAGCGGCCCCATGCAGAAGGGCACGACGTACATGGTGCGGCCGCGCATCGCGCCGCGGAAGATGCCGCCCGTCCCCTCGGGACCGGTACCGGTGCCGGTGAAGATCTCCCGCATCTCGGCGGGCGCCTTCCAGTGGTTGGTGGGGCCGGCGTCCTTCTCCTCGGCGGAGCAGATGAAGGTCCGCGTCTCGACGCGGGCGACATCGGTCGGGTCGGAGGCGGCGTAGTAGGAGTTGGGGCGCTTGACGGGGTCGAGCCGCGTGAAGGTCCCCCGTTCCACCAGTTCCTCGCAGAGCCGCTCGTACTCGGCCTCCGAGCCGTCGCACCAGACGACGCGGTCGGGCTGCGTGAGCGCGGCGATCTCGTCGACCCAGGCGGCGAGCTCTCGGTGCTGCGTGGGGGCTTCGGTGGTGGGAGCCGTTGAGGTGGGCGCCACGGTTTGCTCCAGAGGGTTCGGGGGTGCTGACCGGGCAGCGCACATCTGCCCGGGGTGAGCGCCGGACGGAACGGACGTCCGGCTCGTCGGTGGGCGACCCGGACGCCATTCGCGCTCATCCGGTACCGACCAAGCTCATCTGATGGTGCCAAGCAGTCTCGTCTGTGTCCAGTGCGCGCTCAGGTGAGCAGTGCCACTCGAACGGATGACCCGCGCAAGGGCCGAACGGGTGTGGCAAGCACCACCGGCCGACCGGGGGACCACCCGACCGAGAACCTACGGAAGCGTAGGTAGCATCGGTCCATGACGACGCTCCCTGCGGCGCCGGCCCCCGCGCCGGTCCCCGACGACTCGCAGGCAACCGACCCCGCGGCGCTCGTGGCGGCGCCGGTGGCGGCGGTGGCAGCCGGTGCCGCCACGCTGAAGCCCCTGCTCAGAGGCTGGTTGCACGCGGGCATGTTCCCGGCGGTGATCATCGCCGGTCTGCTGCTCACCGCGATGGCGGGCAGCCCCCAGGCCCGCCTGGCCTGCGCGATCTACGCCGTCACCGCCTGCCTGCTCTTCGGCGTGAGCGCTCTCTACCACCGGGGCAACTGGGGGCCGCGCGGCGAGGCCGTCCTCCGCCGCATGGATCACGCCAACATCTTCCTGATCATCGCCGGCACCTACACGCCGCTGACGATCCTGCTGCTCGACGACGGCCGCCAGCAGCTGCTTCTCTGGGGCATCTGGGCCGCAGCCGCGGCGGGCATCGCGTTCCGCGTCTTCTGGGTCGGGGCGCCGCGCTGGCTCTACACACCGTGCTACATCGCCATGGGCTGGGCCGCGGTCTTCTTCCTGCCGGACTTCCTGCGGACCGGCGGCATCGCGGTGCTGGTGCTCGTCATCGTCGGCGGGCTGCTCTACAGCGCCGGTGGCGTGGTGTACGGCATCAAGCGCCCCAACCCCTCCCCCCGGTTCTTCGGCTTCCACGAGGTCTTCCACTCGCTGACGCTGGCGGCGTTCGCCGTGCACTACGCGGGGATCTTCCTCGTCGCCTCCCAGGCGGCCTGACACCGGAGCGCGTCCGGTGCCGGCGGGGGCCGCGGCGCTGCTCGCGCTGCGGCCCCGCCCCCGTTCGCGACGGCGCGGGGAACGGTGTGCGCGGCTCCAGCGGCCGGACGCGGTCCCGCAGCCGCCGTTCGCGGCCTGCGCTGGACGGCCCGGACGGCAGGGGCCGGATGGCAGATTCCGGGCGGCAAGGTCCGGGCGGCAGGGTCCGGACGGCGGGGTCGGCGCACACGGACGTACTGACACACCCACGCACTCACGCACTCACGCACTCCGGCGCTCACGCACTCCGGCGGCGCTACGGCCCCCTCGCGGAACGGCAACGCGGCGAGCGGGGACGGCCGGGCGGTCGGCCCGCGCCCTCCCGCCCGCCGCGGTGGACCGCGTCCGGGCGGCGCTGCCGCGGGGTACTACGCGCCGCCCGCCTCGCCGTCGCGGCCGGCATCGCCCTCGCCGCTCAGCTGAGCGGCGAGCGCCGCCGGTTCGGTGACCGGCAGCCCGCAGACGAAGTGGCGGCAGACATAGGCGGTCGGTGCGCCGTCGGTAGTGGTGCGGCCGCTCAGCAGCGGCACTCCCCCGGCGTCCGGCCGGTCGCCTGCCGCCGGCTGTGCCTCCGCGCCCCCTCCGAGAGCGACGACCGCCCCGGGCGCGGTGGCGCGCAGCGCGGTGGTGAGCAGCGCGACGGTGCGCGGGTCGTCCGGCGGGCCGACCACGGCGATCTCGCGGGGCCCGTCGAGCGCCGCTTCCGCCACGGCCAGCCCCCATCCGACGAACCGCGGCGCCTTCTCTCCCAGCGCCGCGACGATGCCCAGGGCGCGTTCGGCGGCGGCGCGGTGGCGGTCACTTCCGGTGTAGGCGGCGTGCGTGAGCAGGGCACCGGCGGCGGCTGTCCATCCCGAGGGCGTGGCGCCGTCGGTCGGGTCCTGCGGGCGCCTGATCAACTGCTCCGCGTCGTCGGCGGTGTCGTAGAGCGCACCGTTGTCGTCGCGGAACCGGGTGAGCACCGACTCCAGCAGCGTGCCGGCGATCGCCAGCCAGGCGCTCTCGCCGGTGACCGCGTAGAGCGCGTGCAGCCCCTCGGCAAGGTCGGCGTAGTCCTCCAGGACACCGGCCCCGGTACCCACGACGCCCGCGCGGGAGGTGCGGGCCAGCCGGCCGGTGTCGTCGAGGTGGCGGGAGACCAGCAGGTCGGCGGCGGCAGCGGCGGCCTCCACCAGGTCCGGCCGCTCCAGGCAGGCGCCGGTCTCGGCCAGCGCGGCGATCGCCAGGCCGTTCCACGCCGCGATCACCTTGTCGTCGCGGCCGGGGCGCGGCCGGGCGGCGCGGGCGTCGAGCATGCGGACCCGGACGGTGTCCGGGACGTCCTCCCCGGGGAGTTGCAGCACGGAGGCGCCGAGCTCGAAGGTGCCGTCCTCCGTCACGCGGAACCGCTCCGCGGCCACGGCGGCGTCCTCCGGGCCCAGCGCCTCGACCAGCTGACCGGGTGTCCAGGCGTAGAACGCGCCTTCGCGGTGCGGCGCGCCGGGCTCCGGGCCGGTGGCGCTGTCGGCGTCGAGCGCTGAGGCGAACCCGCCTTCCTCGGTGCGCAGCTCGCGGACCATGAACTCGGCCGTGGAGAGCGCCACCCGGCGGGCCAGCGGGGAGCCGGACGCCTTCCACCACCGGGTGTAGACCCGGCAGAGCAGCGCGTTGTCGTACAGCATCTTCTCGAAGTGCGGAACGACCCACGCCCGGTCCACCGCGTAGCGCGCGAAGCCGCCCGCGAGCTGGTCGTGGATTCCGCCGCGCGCCATCGCCTCACAGGTGCGGGCGACCATCTCCAGCGCCCCGGTGGAACCGGTACGGGCGTGGTGGCGGAGCAGGAACTCCAGCACCATCGGCGGCGGGAACTTCGGCGCGGCGCCGAAGCCGCCGTTGCGCTCGTCGAACTCGCGGGTCAGGCCCAGCAGGGCGACGGAGAGCAGCGCCTCGTCCGGCGGGTGCGGCGCGTCGTAGTCCACCGCGCGGCCGTGCAGCTGGCCGGTGATCTCGGCGGCGACCCGACCCACCTCGTCCCGACGCTCGGTCCACGCGGTGGACACGCCCTCCAGCACCTGGCGGAAGGAGGGCAGGCCCTGGCGGGGCTCGGGCGGGAAGTAGGTGCCGAAGTAGAAGGGCTCGCCGTCGGCGGTCATGAAGACGGTCATCGGCCACCCGCCCTGACCGGTGGCGGCCTGCACGGCGTCCATGTAGACGGAGTCGACGTCGGGCCGCTCCTCGCGGTCCACCTTGACGGAGACGAAGTGCTCGTTGAGGTAGGCCGCGACCTGCGGGTCCTCGAAGGACTCGTGCGCCATGACGTGGCACCAGTGGCAGGCGGAGTAGCCGACGGACAGCAGCACGGGCACGTCTCGCCGTCTCGCCTCCGCGAAAGCCTCGTCGCACCACGGCCACCAGTCGACCGGATTGTCAGCGTGCTGAAGCAGATAAGGCGAGGTCACATCAGCCAACCGGTTCATGGGGCCCAGGCTCTCACGCCGGCACGGCCCTGCCGGTTCGGCCCGCAAGCCCCCGCCCTACTTGGCCGGTTTGCTCTCATGCGCCATCACGTGGTGGATGCGGATCGCCCCTTTTGCACCCCACCTCGCCCTGCCGGACGCTAGAGGGTCTACCCCTACCCAAAGCCGGTGCCCGGCTGGAAGCAGGCAGTACGCTGAGTCGAGCAGCAGCACATCCTCGAAGGAGGTACTTCATGACCGCCGAAATGGTGGCGCCCGCGTGGATGCATACGCAGATCAGCGCGGAGCAGTACGACTCCTGGTCCGAGGAGCAGTGCGCCGGCATCGAGATCGTGGACGGGATGGTCGTCGTGAGCCCGAGCGCCTCCAAGCGCCACAACCGGCTGGCCCGCATCCTGGCCAACGCCCTGGACGCAGCAGCAGGCCCGGACTGGAACGCGGACACGGACTTCGATGTCCGCTTGCAGGATGTGCCGCTCACCAACCGCCGCCCTGACGTCATCGTCTACCGGGCGGAGACGATCGACCTAACGCCCACCCGCCCCGAGCATGTGCTCCTGGTCGTCGAGGTGGTGTCCCCGGGGTCAGAGACCACCGACCGGATCGTGAAGGTGGACCAGTACGCCAAGGCCGGTATCCCCTTCTACTGGCGGGTCGAGCAGGCCGCCACCGGCATCCCGATCGTCTACACCTACGTCCTCGACCCCGCCACCAGGGCCTACCGGGACACCGAGGTGTTCACCGGCGCTGTTAAGGTCACCGCGCCATTCCCGGTCACGGTCGACCTCGGGGCCCAGTGAGCAACAAGGGATCGCCCGCTCTCGATTCCTCCGACGCCCTCTGGGCCATGCCGTCAACCAGTTCGAGGCAGGGGCGCCGACGGACTGATCCTGAGCCCCGGCGCGGGTGACGTCGACGAGGTCACCCGCCTCGGCGGCATGGTCCTCTGACGAACGGCCCCGCCGTACCGGGGATGACGGGGCGCAGCACGAGGGCGTCTGCGACGAAGCCGACCCGCGACGCGGGCCCGAGCGACGGAGCGTGGTCCGCGAGAGGGCCCAAGGTCGCAGCCATGCTGCCGCCGCTCGTCGCCGCCCTCACGTGGCCAGGGCGACTACTTCTTGGTCCTGGAGGTCCGACGCAGCCGGATGTTGACGAACTCCCCCATCCCCCATCGGCCGAGCTCGCGGCCGAAGCCGGAGCGCTTCACGCCGCCGAAGGGCAGGCCGGGAAGGGTGGTGCCGTGCTCGTTGACGTAGGCCATGCCCACGTCGAGTCGGTCGGCGATCTCCTGGGCGCGATCGATGTCGCTGCCCCATACCGAACCGCTGAGGCCGAAGCCCACGTCGTTGGCGAGTGCCACGGCCTCGTCCGCCGAGTCAACGCCGTAGATCACGGCCACGGGCCCGAAGATCTCCTCGGAGTACGCGTCCATGTCGCGGGTGACGCCGGTGAGTACGGCGGGACGCATGAAGGCCCCTTCTCCGTCGATCGCCTCGCCACCGGTGTGGAGGGTGGCACCCTGCTCGACGGCACGTTCCACCTGTTCGATCACCGTGTCCCGCGCCGTGACCGACGACAGCGGGCCGACCTGCGTGCTCCCGTCCCTGGGGTCCCCCACCCGGGCGGCCTCGAAGGCGCGGGTGACGACGGAGACAAACTCGTCAACCCTGTCGTTGGGGACGATCATTCGTTTGGGAGAGTTGCAGGCCTGTCCCGCGTTGGACAGCCGTGCCCGCGCGGCGATGGTGGCGGTCCGCTCGAGGTCACCGTCATCGAGCACGATGAGAGGGTCGGAGCCGCCCAGTTCCAGGACGACCTTCTTCAGATGCTTCCCCGCGGTTTCGGCCACCGATGCGCCGGCGCGCTCACTACCGGTCAGTGAGATACCGCGCACCCGGGGGTCGGCGATCATGTCAGCGATCTGGCCGTTGCTCGCGAACACGTTGATGTAGGCGTCTTCGGGCACCCCGGCTGCGTGCACGAGCTCGGCCATGAGCTCCGAGGACGCCGCGCAGATGGATGCGTGCTTGAGGATGATGGTGTTGCCCACCATAAGGTTGGGGGCGACGAAACGGGCCACCTGGTAATAGGGGTAGTTCCAGGGCATGACCCCGATCAGCGGACCGACGGCACTGCTCTGGACAAGTGACTCATCCGCTCCTTGCGGATCGAGTACCTCCCGCTCCAGCAGGTCCGGCCCATGCTCACCGTACCAACGGTAGATCGCGGCGGCGAGCTGGACTTCACCCACCGCCTCTTTCACCGGTTTGCCCATCTCCGTCGAGATCAGCTCGGCCAGTTCGTCCCGGCGGGTGTCGTAGGCATCGGCGATCCGGAACAGGTGCCGCGCACGCTCGGCCGCTTGCGTCGCTCGCCAGTCCGCGAAGGCGCTTTCCGATCGGCTCAGAACCCCGGAGACAGCCCCGTCGTCCAGCCCGGGGAACTCCCGCACGGTCTCACCCGTCGCCGGGTTCAACGTCATGTACGAAGACATATCGCGCTCCATTCCTGTGTCCGACAGCTGCTACCTGCTGCCTGCCAACCGCAAACCAGCGCTGCACGGCAGGGCTCCGACTGCGTCTTTCGGCCGTACCCGGCCCACAGCGCCATCCCTCCACCATCCCGAAGACCGCAGGTCTCCCACACCTTCAACACGCCCAAACGGGCTACTTCGCCTCTCGGAGAGAGTGGCGCGAGCGAGGCGTGATCCCCAGCAGGATGCAGCGGTGTCGGTGGACGACCGATCGCTCTCTGTCAGCGTAGGGAGACTCCCCGCGAGGGCGTCGGGGTGGTCGGTTTCCTCGTCGTGGATGGCGGTGTACCGGACGTGGCCATCGGAAGCGGTGCGCCGACCCACCGCCACCGCGGAGGCACGGAAGAGACGCCCCTGGTCGCGGCGCACGGTCGTGCGCCACCTGGGCCGGTGCCTCGTACGGCGAGGCGGAGCCGACGCTCTCGCCCTCGTCGTGAGGGCGTTCGGCCGGCGCGTCGCCAGCAGGCTGCGGCCACCCACCACCGGGCCCCTCCGCCCGCCCGGCGTCCCCGGGCGAGGAGCCGGGGCGCGGGCGGGCAGCGGGGTCAGCGGGGGGCGGGGGCGGTGCCCGCCGGGAGGTCCTGCGGGAGCAGGCTGCGGAGGTCGTCGACGGTCGGGCCCGGGACCGTGCTGAGCCGCCGCGCCTGGTGGGTGACCATCGACTCCAACAGCTGCCGGGCGAGCCGGGCGTTGCCGAACGACCGGTCGCGCGGCAGCGACGCGATGTGGCCGCGCAGCAGTTCCAGCGTCTCGGGCGCGCAGGTGTAGCCGGAGTCCTCGGCCTGCTTGCCGAGGATGGTGACGAGTTCGTCGGTGGAGTAGTTCTCGAACTCGACGTACCGCGAGAACCGGGACGACAGGCCGGGGTTGGAATCGAGGAAGCGGCCCATCTCCTCGGTGTAGCCGGCCACGATGACGACGACGTCGTCGCGGTGGTCCTCCATGAGCTTCAGCAGCGTGTCGATGGCCTCGCGGCCGAAGTCGTTGCCGCTGCCGCCCTCCGGGGCGAGGGTGTACGCCTCGTCGATGAAGAGCACGCCGCCCATGGCGGACTCGAAGACCTCCTTGGTGAGCTGCGCCGTGTGGCCGACGTAGCGTCCGACGAGGTCGGCGCGGGCCACCTCGACCAACTGGCCCTGGGGCAGCACCCCCAGCGAGTGCAGCAGGCCGGCGTAGAGCCGGGCGATGGTGGTCTTGCCGGTGCCGGGTGCGCCGGAGAAGACGAGGTGCTGGCTGATGCGCGGGGCGGGCAGGCCGGCGGCCTGGCGCTGCCGTGCCGTGGAGAGCAGGTTGACGAGGTCGGTGACCTCGCGCTTGACGGCGGAGAGTCCGACCATGGCCTCCAGGCGGGCCAGCATCGCCTCGCGGTCCTCGCCCGCTTCCGGGCCGGTGTCGGCCTGCGGGGCGACGTCCTCGGGCATCAGCAGGGTGAGGTCGCGTTCGGCGAGGTCGGTCATGGTGCCGAGGCGGAACGCCTGGCGGTCGACCATCTCCTCGAAGACGCGGCGCGCCTCGCGGCCGTTGCCGAAGGAGGCGTCGCGCGGCATGCGTTCGAAGTAGACGGCCAGCGCGTCGACGGTGCCGGGGCCCAGCTCGTACTGGTGCGCGGCGCAGAGCTTCTCGGTGATGGTCACGAGGTCGGTGACGGAGTAGTTGGCGAACTCGATGGTGCGGGTGAAGCGGGAGGCGAGGCCGGCGTTGGAGTCCATGAAGGCACTCATCTCGTCGGTGTAGCCGGCGACGATGACGACGACGTCATCGCGGTGGTCCTCCATGAGCTTCAGCAGGGTGTCGACGGCTTCGCGGCCGAAGTCGTTGGAGCTGCCGCCCTCCGGGGCGAGGGTGTACGCCTCGTCGATGAACAGCACACCGCCGAGCGCCTGGTTGAACGCCTCGGAGGTCTTGATGGCGGTGCCGCCGATGACCTGCGCGACGAGGTCGGCGCGGGAGACCTCGACGAGGTGGCCGGAGCGCAGCGCGCCGAGTTCGGCGAGGATGGAGCCGTAGAGGCGCGCCACCGTGGTCTTGCCGGTGCCGGGAGGACCGGCGAAGACGAGGTGGCGGCTCATGGAGGCGACGGGCATGCCCAGCCGGATGCGGCGCTGCGAGAGCTGGTTGAGGTTGACCAGGGTGCGGACCTGGTGCTTGACGCCCTCCAGGCCGATCAGGGCCTCCAACTCCTCCAGCGGGCCCTTGGGTTCCTCGGAGGCGGCTCCGCCGGGGGCGGCGGCGCGTTCGGCGACGGCGGCGCCCCACTCGTCGGGGGTCGCGTTGTCGGTGCTGGCGAGGTCGAGGACCTGCAGCGCCTCGCTGGGGCGCTGCTGGGTGAGCCCTGCGCCGCGGTTGTCGCGGACGGCGCAGCCGGAGAGGGTGACGGGGGCGGTGGTGTCGACCCGGACGCCGTCGCCGGTGTTGCCGCTGATCTCGCACTGGACGAGTTCGGCGCGGGAGCCCGCCGACAGCAGGACGCCGTGGGCGGCGCCGCCGGTGATCCGGCCGCGGGTGAGGGCGAGTTCGCCGCCGTCGAGGACGGCGACGCCGGAGGCGTGGCTGCCGTCGATCTCCAGGTCGCGGGCGGTGACGACGGCGCCGCTGCCGATGTGGAGGCCGGAGCCGCCGGCGGTGCGGACGGTGCAGTCCCCGAACTGGGTGGAGGCGCCCTTCCCGATGTGGAGGCCGTCGCCGCCGGCCTGCTCGACGACGGTGAACTCGATGCGTCCGCGGGCGTCCTCGGTGGCGTGGATGCCGGCGCCGGCGGGGCCGCGGAAGTGGCCGCGGCGGAGCATGGGGTTGGCGCGGGTCCGCAGCACCACGGCGGCGCCGCTGCCGCCGTCGATCTCCAGCCGGTCGAACTCGGCGCTGGCGTCCTCCTCCAGCAGGACGGTGGCCAGGGCGTCGCCGCAGTCGCGGATGCCGGTGCGGAGGAACGTCGGGGAGCTGGCGTCGGTGACGCGGACGGCGTGGCCGGCCGCGGAGTGGAAGGCGCAGTCCTCGAAGGTGCCGCGGGAGCGGTCGGAGACCACGACGCCCTCGGCCTTGGTGCGTTGGGTGGTGCAGCCGCGCAGCAGCGGGTCGGAGCCGGCGGAGAGGGCGATGCCGGGGCCGCTGGTGCCGGTGACGGTGACGTTCTCCAGGGTGGGGCGGGCGGTGGTCGTGACGTACACGCCCAGCGCGCTGTCGCGGACGGTGGTGCCGCTGATCCGGGTGGTGCTGGTGCCCTCCAGGGCGATCGCCGGCTTGCCGGTCCCGGATATGTCGCACGCCTCGATGGAGCCCTCGGCCTCGCCGTTGGTGAGGACGCCGTTGCCGCGGGCGTCCCGCATCCGGCAGTTGCGGACCATGGCCCGGGACTTCTCGCCCAGGACGACGGCGGAGGTGCCGAGGTTCTCCAGGACGCAGTCCTCGATGACGCTGGGGTGTTCGGAGGTGTCGACGACGCCGGCGCCCTCCCGGTTGGTGACCCGGCAGCCGCGCATCGCCAGCGAGCCGGTCTCGCGGGCGATGACGGCGGTCCAACCGGCTCCGATGACGGTGCAGTTGTCCATGGCCACCTGGCCGCGGGCGGCGTCGACCACGGCGACGTCGTCGCTGCCGCCGCGCAGCGTGATGTCGGTGAGTTTCACGGCGTCGGCGGCGAGGGTGAGGGCGGTGCCGCGGTGGGGGCAGATCTCGACGCTGCCGGCGTCGCCCTCGCCGACGAGGGTGACGCGGGTCCGGACGGTGAGGGCCTCGGCGTAGCGCCCGGGCAGGACTCGGACGACCGCCCCGGCGCGCGCCGCGGCCAGGGCTTCACCGATCGTCCGGTAGGCGTCGGACCGGTCGGGGCTGACGGTCAGTACCTGCCGTGACACTATGCGACCTCCTGGCTCGCCGGCAGGGCGGTACTCGGGCGAGTACCGCGCTGCCGCTGGGGACTTGTGCTGCTTCTATGATCGGCCGCATGTTCGGCGACCGCAGTCGTCGCGCGGCGGTGGGGGCAGCGGGAGCTGCCCTTGCCGCCGGCGTGATGCTCTCCCTGACGTCCCTGCCCGCGCACGCCGATGACGAGCCTGTCACGTTGCCGCCCCTGGCGTTGGAGCTGGCCGACGACGCGGCCTGCACCGAGGCGTCCGGCACCACCGCCGAGTCGCGGCCGTGGACCTGGCGCGCGCTGCAACTGACGCGCGCCCGGCAGCTGTCGACCGGGGAGGGTGTGACGGTGGGCGTGGTCGGGACGGGGGTGGGAGCGGACGTCCCCGCGCTGGCCGGTCGTCTCACCGCGGTGGGTGAGGCGGGGGTGGACTGCGTGGGGCACGGCAGTTTCGCCGCGGGGCTGATCGCGGGCGCGGCGGAGGGCGACGGGGCGGTCGCCGGTGTCGCGCCCGACGCGGAGGTGGTCGCTGCGCGGGGCACGGCCGAGCGGGGCGCCCCGGACGCGGAGACGGCTGCCGCGGGGGTGCGGGCCGCCGTCGCGGGGGGTGCCTCGGTGCTCTATCTCGGGGTGGCGCTGCGCGGGGAGCACGAGGGGCTGACCCAGGCGGTGGAGGAGGCGCTGGCGGCCGACGTGGTGGTCGTCGCGCCGGCGGCGCCGGACGTCTCCCCGGAGCAGTTGCCGGCCGGTGAGGAGCTGCCGCCGCGCGACTACTGGCCGGCGGCGATGCCGGAGGTGCTGTCGGTGCTGGACTTCGGGCCGCAGGACGCGCGGGCGGACGGCGCTCCGCTGCCGCTGGCCGCGGACCTGGCCGCGCCCGGCGGTGACGTGGTGGGCATCGGGCCGGCGGGTCAGGGCCACTTCCTGGGGACGGGGCCGTCGCTGGCGGCGGCCCACGTCGCCGGCGCGGCCGTGCTGGTGCGGGCGCACACGCCGGAGCTGGACCGGCAGGAGGTCGTGGAGCGGCTGCTGAACCCCGCCTACCCGGACGTGGTGCCGCGGCTGGACGTCGTGGCGTCGCTGACGGCCTTCCTCGGGGAGCCGGTGGCACTGCCGGAGCCGGGGCCGGCCGTGGTGCCGCCGCCCGCACCCACCGGGCCCGCGACGCGGGCGCTGTGGACGGCGGGCATCGGGCTCGCCGTGGTGCTGGTGGTGGGTGCGCTGATCGCCGTGGTGCCGCGCGGCAAGGCCCGGGGCTGGCGCCCGGCGGGTTCCGTCCCGCCGCCTCCCGGGGACGGGGGCGCGCCCGAGCCCGGGGCCCGGGCGCAGCGGCGCGCGGAGAAGGCCGCGGCGAAGGCGCGGGTCAGCCTCGACAAGGCGGCGCCCGTCGGCCTGGCGCCGGTGGTGCCGCAGTCCGCGGGGGTGCCGGCGACACCCGGCACGGGGGTGCCCCTCGCCCCCGCCGGGGGCACCGACGC
>NZ_JAAVJD010000153.1 GCF_012033735.1 Streptomyces lonarensis
GAACCGTCCTACCAGGGGCTTCACGTCTGCCCACACCCGGGCCACCACTGTCCACCCGAGCCCGCAGGGACCAGATCAACCCGATTCGCGAAGATCAGCTCGCTGAGAAAACCTCAGTGTTGTGTGGTGGCTCCTCGGTGGAGTTATGGCGTTCTGCGCTCTCTATCTCTCTTATCTCATGGCGCGAAAGGGTAAGCGCGGATGACCTACGTCGGTGCTGCCTGTTTCGGGGCTGGGGCGGCTGCTAGTGGGGGCTCATACGTCACCGTCGCTACTGGCCCCTTCGTTCGAGAGGACGGTGTCTGAGCGCATGTGATCTGGTGGGCCCCGGCGCCGTGCCGGCTTCGGGAGAGAGCGGGTTGCCAGGCCTGCCTCTTTCGCCGCCGTGTCCCGGAGCCTCATCGACCTAACCACTGAAGACGCACTCGTTCCCGCTGCCGCTGTAGGTCGACGTCCGCCACCCGGCGAACCCCCCGGGGCCGGGCCGGTCAACTGCCTGCGCCGGGTGCGGCGGGTGTGTGAACCTGGCTTCGGTGGGACTGGTCTACGGGGGGTGCCTCTATGTGTTTCGTCAAGCGGTGTGGGGTCGTGTGGGTTGGTAGAGGGTTCCGTCGCGGAGCATGGCGTAGAGGACGCTGATGCGTTGGCGGGCGAGGCGGAGGAGGGCTTGGGTGTGGGTTTTGCCGCCGGCTCGGTGTTTGTCGTAGTAGGTGCGGGAGGCGGGGTCGGCGTTCATGCAGGCGAACGCGGACAGGAACATGGCGCGTTTGAGCAGGCGGTTTCCGCCTCGGGGTGCGTGTTCGCCGTGGATGGAGGTCCCGGACGATTTCGTGGTGGGGGCGAGTCCGGCGTAGGAGGCGAGTGGGCGGCGGTGGGGAAGCTGGTGCCGTCGCCGACGGTGACCAGCCAGGTGGCGGCGGTCCTGACGCCGACGCCGGGCATCGAGGTCAGGACCGGGGAAAGAGGGTGGGCCTCCAGCAAGCTGGTGATGCGGGCTTCCATCGCCCGGCGTTGGGTGTGGACGGCGGCGAGCGAGGCGGCCAGGGAGGGGATGACGATGTCGAGGGTCCCGGTCCCGGGAACGACGACGGTCTGCTCCTCCAGGGCGTCGAAGACGTCATCGATCAGCCGCTGAGCCATGCGCGGAGCCTTCGGGCGGATCAGCTCCACCAGTCTGCGGCGGCCCGCCGAACGCAGAGCGGCCGGAGAGCCGTAGCGCTCCAGCAGCCAGGTCACAGCCTGGTGGTCCAGCCGCGGACCCAGGACGCGTTCCAGACCGGGATGGAACTGGGTGAGCAGGCCGCGTATCCGGTTGGAGGTGCGGGTGGCCTCGGCAGCAAGGTCCTGATCGAACCCGACCAGAACGGTCAGCTCGGCCGTGATCTCATCGGTGAGTTCCAGCGCGCGCAGGGTGTGGGGCATCGTCCGCGCGGCGTCCGCGATGACCGCGGCTTCCCGCGCGTCGGTCTTGGCCTCACCCGGGTAGAGATCGGCGATCCGACGCATCGCCAGCCCCGGCAGGTAGGCGACCCGACAGCCCGCATCCCGGGCGACCGTCAACGGCAGCGCGCCGATCGACCCGGGCTGGTCCACCACCACCAAAACGGTGCCGAACTTCGCGGTCAGCTTGTCGAAGACCGCCCGCAGCCTCGGCTCGCTGTTCGGCAGCGGCTTGTCGAAGACCTTCTTCCCCGCCCGCGTGAGCCCGTGACCGTGGTGCGCGCTCTTCCCGACATCCAGGCCCAGGAACACACCCACATCGTCGATCTCGAACACCGCACCCTCCCGAGTGTTGACGGCGCCGGCCCCTCGGGTGTCGTACTCGCGCATCCACGTTATGCAGACCTACCACCCGCGAACCGCCCGGCATTGCGCCGGGCCGGGCAGCGGCCAGACCTCTGATCAGCGACTCCGACGAACACCCCCGGACCCGGCGACACCACCCCCCAGGCCATACCAACGACAGGGGGACACAGTCATACCGGGCCCAGAGGCCAGCAGCCCCATTGCGGAACCACCAAAAACATAACGGGTGCTGTGAAGCGAGAGCATGCGACGTTGCTCATCGGGGAGATGCTTGACCGGTTGGAGGAGCAGCAGTGGCCGGTGGGCCTTGTCACCGAGGTCCATCTGTTCGGCTCGTACCTCCGAGGCGCCTTGGACGTCGGGGACATTGATGTGGTCGTGCAGCACATCACCGACACCGAGTGGTTGCGGCACGTCCTTTCCGCCATGACCAGTGGCAGTGACGGCTACGTGCTCCTGCGGCAGGCGCTGCGCGGCCGCCGTCGGGGTTTCAGCTTCCAGTTCCAGCAGCGCGACTCCCTCGAAGCCGAGGGCTTCGAGCTGTTGCTGCTGTGGCGGGCGGGTGAGCCGGTCTCCCTCGCCCGGGAACGCCTCGCCGCCCTGGTGCCTGATGCCGACGCCGGGCCGGTCGAACGGGACTTCGTCCTGCCGGCCTACGAGCAGCTGGCGTCTTCCCTGCCGCGGCCTGTCCGTATCGACCTCCATCGGCTGTGCACCGAGGAACGGGCACACGTCACCGCGATCCCACTCCCGTCCGAAGAACCCCGATCGGTCACCGCCACCGAGCACCTGAAACGCCGCTGGATCGGCCACAGCCCCCTACGAGGCGCCGCGGCCGCAGCCCTCGCCCACCTGGAGAACACCGGTCGGCCTCTGGGCCGGACGATCGTCCACGGCAAACCGCTCGCCCCCGGCACCTCGGACAGCGAACAGAGCTGCTTCATCGACCTGCGCTGGCACTACTGGAGCCGAATGCAGCGCTACTTCGACGACGGGCAGTCGTGGTTCGAAGTCCTGCCGGCAACGCCTCGGCAGCCCCTCCACGCCCTTCTCATCACGCCCCGGTCTGGCAGAGGCTGAACGCAACGGATGTTCCGGGCCGCCTTTGCGGGCTTTTCTGGCCGGTGCTCTCGGTTGTGCTCCGTGGTCGTGGGTTGTGTCGTGGGGGTTCGGTTCGCGGTGGTGGGCAACTACGCTTCGCGGTCCGGTCGATCGGCGGGTGAACGGGGGAGCGTGTGGCGAAGTACAGCGTGGACTACTTGCAGCGGTTGTCGGATGCGGTGGAGCGGTTCGAGGTGGCGTTCGAGCGGTGGATGGACACGCAGGTCGAGTCCACGTTTCTCGTCTCGCGGGGGCTTATGCCGACGGTGTCGGTGAAGCCGGGGCAGGAGGCGGCGGTGGTGCGGCGGCTGGAGCTGGATGTGGCGGAGGCCGCCGGCGCTGCGGGGCGCGCGGTCGCGGTCACCGGCGCGAAGATCGGGGTGGAGGGCGTCGGCGTGCTGGACGCGATCTCGAACTGGTCGTTGATGTCGTCCCCGAAGGCGCTGTTCGCGCCGCATGACGTGCGGACCACCGCGGCCAACGTCAGGGGTCGGCTCAGCGCGATGATCGATGACGCCAGGGCGAGCGGCGACACGGAGACGCCGGCGTTCGCCCCCTCGTGGTTCCACGAGGTGGTCTGGAACGCGGCGGCGGCCCAGTGGACCACGAGGAACCACCGGGTCGCGGTGCGGGAGGCGGCATAGGCGCTGACGCTGCACTGGAAGGAGCAGTTGGGGCGGCACGAGGTCGGCGACACGGTGTTCTGGCAGCAGACGCTGTCTCCGGGCGATCCCGTCCCGGGGCGGCCGAAGCTGGTGTGGCCGGGGGAGGATGCCGCGTTGACGGTCAAGAGTGTGCGCAGCGGGCTTGAGCCGTTGGCGAAGGCGCTGGCCGGCCTGGCGGCCGGGTTGAACGCGACGGTGCGGAACGTGACCACCCACACCCGTGACGAGTTGACCGAGCAGGAGGCGATGGAGCGGCTTGCGGCCTACAGCTACCTCGCCCGACTGCTGGACTGCTGCGAGATACGCCGGGCGTCCTGAGAGGGCCGCGCAGCTCCGGACGCGGTCGCGGGCCGCCCTGGCGAGAGCGGCCCGCGACCGGGGGCGGCGGGGCTGTGGCGTCAGCCGGTTGTGGGGATGGACAGTTCGGCCAGGAGGTCGCGGACGCGGTGTTCGATCTGGTCGCGGATGGCGCGGACGGTGTCGGTGTCGGCTCCGGCCGGGTCGGCGAGGTCCCAGTCGAGGTACCGCTTGCCGGGGAAGACGGGGCAGGCGTCGCCGCAGCCCGTCGTGATGCAGATGTCGGATCCGCGTACGGCGTCGACCGTGAGGACCTTCGGGGTTTCGGCGGAGATGTCGATGCCGACCTCTGCCATCGCCTCGACGGCGGCGGGGTTGACGCTGTCGCCGGGGTTCGAGCCGGCGGAGCGGACCTCGACGCGGTCGCCTGCCAGGTGGGTTAGCCAGGCAGCGGCCATCTGGGAGCGGCCGGCGTTGTGGACGCAGACGAACAGCACGGACGCCGGGGCGGCGGTGGAGGTCTCAGACACGGGCGTTCTCCGCGGTGGGTGCGGTCGGCGCGGGGCCGGCGCCGTCAGCGGGTGGGAAGCGGTGGCGCAGCGCGAGGGCGAGGTAGACCAGGGCGATGAGGACGGGGACCTCGATGAGGGGGCCGACGACGCCGGCGAGGGCCTGGCCGCTGGTGGCGCCGAAGGTCGCGATGGTGATGGCGATGGCGAGTTCGAAGTTGTTGCCGGCGGCGGTGAAGGCGAGGGTGGTGGCCCGGGGGTAGTCCAGGCCGGCGGCGCGCCCTGCGGCCATTGCTCCGGCCCACATGAGGACGAAGTAGACCAGGAGCGGCAGCGCGATCCGGGCGACGTCGAGGGGGCGGGAGGTGATGGCCTCGCCCTGGAGGGCGAAGAGCAGCACGATGGTGAACAGCAGCCCGTACAGGGCGAAGGGGCTGATGCGGGGGAGGAACCGGTCCTCGTACCAGGTGCGGCCCCGGGTTCTCTCGCCCAGTCGGCGGCTGGCCCAGCCGGCGGCCAGGGGGATGCCGAGGAAGATCAGGACGCTGCGGGCGATCTCCCACATGGAGACGTCCAGGGTGGTCTGCTCCAGCCCGAGCCAGCCGGGCAGGACGGTGAGGTAGAACCAGCCCAGCGCGGCGAAGGCGGCGATCTGGAAGAGGCTGTTGAGGGCGACCAGGACCGCGGCGGCCTCCCGGTCCCCGCAGGCGAGGTCGTTCCAGATGATGACCATGGCGATGCAGCGGGCGAGCCCGACGATGATCAGGCCGGTGCGGTACTCGGGAAGGTCGGGCAGGAACAGCCACGCCAGCGCGAACATCAACGCCGGGCCCAGCAGCCAGTTCAGCGCCAGGGACAGCGCCAGCAGCCGGCGGTCGCCGGTGACCGCGCCCAGGCGGTCGTAGCGGACCTTGGCCAGCGGCGGGTACATCATCACCAGCAGGCCGAGCGCGATCGGCAGGGACACCTCCGCGACGGTCACCCGGGCCAGTGCCTCGCCCAGGCCCGGGACAGCGTGGCCCAGGGCGAGGCCGGCGGCCATGGCCGCCAGGATCCACACCGCCAGCCACCGGTCGGTGAACGACAGTGCGCCGCGCGGCCCCGGTACGCCGGTTCCGGTCGCGCTCACCGGGCGGTCGCGGCGGTGTCGGCGGTGTCGGCGGGCGGCGCGCCGGCCGGGCGGGTCAGGACGCGGGCCAGGCGGTCGGTCGCCTCCGGCAGCAGCCAGTAGTAGACCCAGGTCCCGCGGCGCTCGCAGTCGATGAGTCCGGCCTGCCGCAGCAGTTTCAGGTGGTGGGAGATGGTCGGCTGGGAGAGGTCGAAGGCGGGCGTCAGGTCGCACACGCACACCTCGCCGCCCGACCGTGAGGCGATCATCGACAGCAGCCGCAGGCGGACCGGGTCGCCCAGCGCCTTGAACACCTTCGCCACGGCCTCGGCCTGCTCCTCGTCCAGCGGTGCGGTCAGCAGCGCGGGGCAGCACTCCGCGACGTCCTGACCCACCACCGGAAGCTCTTGTTTCGACATGCTTCTATCTTGACGTTCATCGAAACAAGGCGCAAGCTTGCATCGACAAACACCAATACAAGCAGCCCGGAAACCCCACCATGTCCCGCATCCAACTCGCACTCCGCGTCCCCGACCTCGAAGCCTCCATCACCTTCTACACCAAACTCCTCGGCACCCAACCCGCCAAACGCCGCCCCGGCTACGCCAACTTCGCCCTCACCGAACCCCCACTCAAACTCGTCCTCCTCGAAGGCGAACCCACCACCGACACCCACCTCGACCACCTCGGCATCGAAGTCGACACCACCGACACCGTCACCGCCACCACCACCCGACTCACCCAAGCCGGTCTCGCCACCTTCGAAGAGAATGACACCACCTGCTGCTACGCCCTCCAGGACAAGGTCTGGGTCCACGGCCCCGGCAAGGAGCCCTGGGAGGTCTATGTCGTCAAGGCCGACGCCGACACCCTCGGCAAGAGCGGCACCACCAACACCCCCGACCCCACCCCCTGCTGCCCCAGCTGACCCCTGAACGCCCCCGGCGCCCCGACGGTGGCCGCACGGTCGCCACACCCGCCACTTCACCGGCTGGCCGAACGGCCCCGGCCTTACCGGCCGCGGGAGCGTCTGCGGGCCGGGTGCCGGCGCCGCCGCGAGCGCGGGTTCGACCGGTGCGGCCCGTCCGTCCGGCCCCGGCAACCACAATTCCGCAGCAGTGCCGCCACCGGCCGCGCCGCGGCCCGTCGCGGCCACGGTGACCCGGCGGCCCCGCAGCAGCCCGTGCCCGTCCTGGACGCCTTCCCACGCGGCCCGCACGACCGACAGGCGCACCGCCCCCGGCCACGCCCCAGCAGCCGGCAGGACGCTGCCGTGGCGGCGTTGGCGGGCGGTGAGGCGCCGGTGGACCCGTGGCGGCATCGCGGGCAGCCCCGCCCCGACCAGGACCACCGGGGCGGCCTCCAGGAGCGCGGACAGCACCGCGGGCCACCGCCCGCCGGGGCGCGTCCACCCCCGACCCCGCGTCCAGGTCCAACCCGGCATCGGCCGCTGCCAGCACCCCCAACTCCGGCAGGCCGACCGCCGTCCACCCCACCGAACCGTGACCGGCCCGCCCGGCGGCCGCCACCGCGTCGGCGGCGAGGGCCAGGAGCAGCGGCCCGTCCCCGCCCGCCCTGCCGCCGCAGCCGTTCCCGGCCGGAGCCGCCCGCCCGGCAGCAGCGCGGACAGCGGCCCCCCGTCGGCGGCACCGGTCGGGGGAGGCGGCGTCGGCATCGGCCCCGTCATTGCTTCATAGCTCGTGTGCTCGATTATCGCCTGTGCGGCACCACCCCACCCGAGCGACCCGGACCCGCTCGGTGGGCGGCTCGGCGGGGGGTTGCTCCGACTCCCTGCTCGGCCCGAGCTCGGGGCGCACCGCCACCACCTGCGAGAAGTGCTCGGAACGCACCTAGGGTGTATTATGTGCACATGGCTAATGCTTCGAGTGGTCGCGCCGCGACGACCAGTACCGAAAGAGGGCTGCGGGATGTCGTCGCGGCCCTGTTGCGCGCGACGGGGGAAACGCAGGCCGATCTCGCCCGGGGAATCGGCCGGGACCGCACGCAGGTCACGCGGAAACAGGGCGGCGCGGGGTGGAGTATCCGCGATCTCCATTACCTCGCCGCGCATTACGAAATGGGTCCGGCGGATCTTCTGCGGGGCGTCGACCACGCTCTCGCCAGCCTGCCGGAGCACCGCCGCACAGAGACCGTCGGCGGCACGCAGACGACCGTGGAGGGCAAGTGATGACCGACCCGATCGAGGACCTGCTCCGGCAGGCCGACCCCCTGCCCCCGCCCGGCGAACGTGTTCGGCTGCGGGAGGCCGGCGGCCTCTCCCGTGCCCAGGTCGCCGCCGCGGTCGGCGTCACCCCCGGCACGCTCGCCAAGTGGGAGGCGGGGGAGACCACCCCGGCCGGCCAGCACCGCGCCACCTACACCCGGCTGCTGCGGGGCCTCGCGGACCGCTACCCGGCCCCTGCCGCTCCGCAGACCCCCGCCCCTGCGCAGGCCGCTCCGGCCGCCGCGCCCGCCCCCGAAGCGGAGTCCCCGAAAGCCCGTCAGGCCCGCACCGCGCACCGCCGCCACCAGGAGCAGCGCCGCACCCGCACCACCACCGCGGAGGAGACCCGCACCGGACTGCGCGGCCAGATCACAGCCGCCGTCGAGACCGAGTTGGAGGCCGCCGGCGGGGACGCGGACGCCGCGACCGCCGCGCTGGTGAAGCGCGCGATTCCCGACGTCATGCAGCTCTTCCACCAGACCCGGAAGGGCGCCCGGTACGAGCACACCTCCTACCCCGCCCTCCCACCGATCTTCTCGAAGCCGTCGAAGCGGGAGGCGGACCTGATCTGGGAAGCCCGCCCGTCCTGGCGCCGCCCCGGCCTGCGCCGCACCCCCGACGGCGCCCTGGCCGTGACAGTGCTGGACGTGAACGCGGCCTATCTGTCGGCGTTGAAGACCCACCTGCCGATCGGGAAGTTGGAACACGCCAGGGGTGGGGAGCACGACCGGAAACGGGCGGGGGTCTACCTGATCGACCCCCCGACGTGGCGGCATCCCACGGGCCCCAACCCCTTGGGCGACCGGGAGGAAGGCGGGCCGTTGTGGATCACGGAGCCGACCATGCGGTTGCTGCTGCGCCTCGCCGGGCCGAAGTACCAGCTGCTGGACGGGCCGCCGGTGATCCACGAGTCGTGGACGTCGGGTTCCACGGAGACGATGCTCGACTCCCTGCGGCAGCTCCTCGCTGACGCGCGGGCGGACGCGATCGCCGCCGGGGACGACGTCACGCTGACGTACGTCAAGCAGATGTACGCGAAGTTCGTGTCCACGATCGGCGAGTCCGCCCACAACCGCGAGCTGGTCCGCCCGGACTGGGTCCACCTCATCCGGAGTCAGGCGTTCGCCAACCTCTGGGGCCGCGCCTACAAGGCCGCCACGGCGGGCCTGACCGTCGTGGCGGTCGCGGGTACGGACGAGCTCCACGTCGCGGGAGACTGGCGCCAGGTCTTCACCGAGGGCACCGGCCTCTCCGAGATGAAGGTCAAGACGGACTCCCGCACCGGCGAGCCCACCACCTACACCGCCACCCTCACCGAAGAGGCCCGCTGATGGCCGACGACAGCAGATGGGTCAACCTCGGCGCGTACGGCGCCTCAGGCGTCCACGGCGCCCGCGCCCTCGGAGCCGGGATCGAGCGCATGGTCACCGGCATCGCGTCCTCCCCGGACTCCAAGCGAGGCATCAGCGCCCGCCTCAACTACCTCACCAAGAGCCCGGCCGGCCGCGCCGCGCTCGCGGACGCCGGGATCTCCAAGCGGGCCCTCGCCGCGTGGACCGCGGGGAAGCGGTCCCCGTCCGCGAAGAACCGCGCCCGCCTGGACGCCGCCTATTGGTCGCTGCGACGCGAGCGCGTCGTCTCCCACCTCAAGCAGCGCCTCACCAACGGCGGCCGGGGGACCCGGATCGAGATCGACCCCGTCGACCAGCGAGGCGTGCCGCTCCCGCGCCGCCGGGACGTGTCCGTCCGCTCCACCACCGTCCGCCCCCGCGTCTGGGAAGCCGCCGTCGACGCCTGGCTCGACAACGACCTGGAGGCCATGACCCACGTCTGGGAGGAGATCATCATGGACCTCGACTCCGGCTGGGACGCCTACACCCACGTCTCCTCCGTCGGGTGGGCCGCCTGACCTGACACCGCACCACACAGCAGCGGCGGCCGGAGCCATCCGAAGTGGCTCCGGCCCCCGCCTCTTCCGACTCTACGGTTCCTCGACAACGCGATGTGACGTCCTCACCCTGAGCCCTTCGTCGCTGTGCACGACCCACAGGACGTGTCGGCCCGGCTCAGGACTGTCCCACTGAAAGTGCGTCCCGTCGCAGTACTCCGCTTCTGCTGCTCCCGTGGCGGTTTCCAGAACCTCGTAAGTGCCTTCCGGCCCTTGAGCCCCGATCAACTTGAAGGCCATGGCGTTCCTCCTCGGTAGCGCACTCTCAACCCCAGACGCAGCCTACTCACGGCAATCTTTGCGGGCGGTTCCAATCGACCCGCAGGCCGCCACCCCGTGCAGGGGGCGGGGCGGCCACCGGCCGTTCCGCAGCGCCGTTCTACGGCTGCGCCCACTCCAGACCGAGGGCGGCGAGAGCTGCGAGCCGTTCGGGGGTGAGCTTTGCCCGGCGGGCGCGCTGGTTGGAGAGGAAGACCCCGGGCCGGACGCCGACCGGTCCGCCGGCCTCGCCGTGCGCGGGGTGGAGCAGTTCCTCGTGGGCGCGCGACGGGCTGAGGTGGCCCTCCCGCTCCAGGTACTGGCGGCAGGCCGCCACGCCCCGCCCGAAGGCATCCAGCCCGGCGAGGCCGGGCACGCCGCCCGCACCCTGACTTTCCCCGTCGGCCGCGATCGCGGGCTCCTCGTCCGGCGCGTCGATCCCGAGCGCAGCCAGGAGGTCGCGCTGACCGTCGCTCAGCTGCGCCCAGGTGGCGCGCTGCCGGCGGAGCCAGGCGCCGACGTTGACTCCGTCGACGGTGACGCCGGGCAGGACGTCGGGCACCCGGGCCTCGTCGCCGCCCAGGAGGAGGGCGAGAGCGGCGTAGGACCGCTGCCAGGCCAGCGGCCACGGCGGGTTCCACCACGGGTCGATGGCCTCCAGCTCCTCGCGCCGGGCGTCGGTCAGGCGCGTTGAGTTCCGCATGTTGTGCAGCCAGGTCCCGAGGCCGAAGCCGTCGACGCTGGCGTCGCGCGGGGCGGCGAGCGAGCCGTGTTCGTCGGCGTAGGCGCGGGCGGCGATGAGGCCCGCGCGGAAGCGGGCGTCATCGACCGACCAGACCATGCCGATCTCGTCCAGCAGCTCGGCACGATGGGGCCGCATCGTCCCATCGGCGAGGAGCTGCCGCTGGTTGTCGACCCAGCGCCCCAGGGCGTAGGTGTCGCCGTCGGGGAGGTTGACGGTCGCGGCGACGGGCACGGCGGCGTCGCCGTGCGTCTCGGTCCACTGCCGCAGGTGGTCGTAGCCGGTCAGCCAGACCTGGCTGTCGGGCTGGAGGACGCGGGTACGGAGGAAGCGGGCGATCGCCGCCGGGTCACGCGGCCGGCTGAAGCGCAGCAGCGGCACCGCCGCCGGGTCGGGCAGCCCCGTACCGCCGCCGCCCCCGTCCTCGTCGTGCTCCTGGTCCTCGCTCTCCTCCTGGTCGACGTTCTCCTCCCCGGCCGCCTCTGGGTCGCTGATCTCGTCGCCAGCGGGGCGCGTGGTGGCCGACCCCTGCGGGTCGAGGCGAACCACCTGCGACGACTCCCCACCCGCAGCCGTCGCAGCGGCGATGAGGTGCTGGAGGATGCGGTCGTCGTGCGCACGCAGCCCCTGGAGGAGCTGCACCAGGCCCCGGTACGCGGGGGAGGTCATCATCGCGTCGGGCTGCTCCCCGGGCGCGAGCCAGACGGGCACGATGATCCGCGCGACCTTCCCCTCCCCGGGCTCCTGCCGCAGCGCCCGCCCGATGATCTGCACCACCTGCACCGCCGACCCCCGTGGGTCGGCGAAGACCACGCCGTCGACACCGGCGCGGCCGCGGATGTCCGTTCCTTCCGCGAGGACCTGACAGGACGCCAGCACCTGGACGTCCGCGACGTAGCCGTTGCGGTCGACGCCGTCCGCGAACCGCCCCAGGACCTCCCGCCGGACGTTCGGCGCGTGCTCGCCGGAGAGCCATTCCGAGCTGACCCGCTCCGGGAACCGCACCGGGTCCTCCTCGTGCAGCCGCAACGCGGTCTCCGGCAGCGCCCGCGCGAAGCTCATCGCCGACAAGGTGGTGTTGTGGAAAGTCAGCAGGGACCGGACCCCCGTGCTGTCGTAGTGGGAGAGGAGAGCGGCCTGCAACGCCGCCAGGCGCCGGCCCCGCACCTCTTCCGAGCTCGACTCCTCGTCGGCCGCGGCGGCGGGGTCGGTGATCTCCAGGACGTCGACCTCCCACCGCGCCAGCAACCCCTTCTCCACGGCCTCCATCAGCTCCAGCTCGAAGACCCGGGGCCCGTACAGCTCCACCGAATCCATGGACGCCACCTGCTGCGGTTCGCTCCCGTCACCGCTCTCCGGCGCCACCCAGAGCCGAGGCGTAGCCGTCATCGCCAACCGCCGGGCCGCCGGCAACCGGTCGTTGTCCAGCGCCGCCGCCCACGCCTTCCCCAGGTCCCCGGATGTCCGGTGCGCCTCGTCGACGACCAGCAGGTCCAGCGCCGGCATCCCCGCACCGAAGGCCCGCTCCAGCACACCCCGCCGGGGCTCGTCGGCGCCCTCCCGGCCGGTCTGGTCCACCAGGGAGGCGTAGGTCGCCACCGCCGCCACCGGGCCCGCCTCGCCCATCCACCGGGCCAGGAGCCCCGGTTCGGTGGTGCAGCGAGCCGCGTCCCCGATCGAGTCACCCAGTGCGTCCAGCAGCCCCGTGTCCGTCTCCGAGCACACCGCGACCATCCGCCCGCCGTACCCGGCCCGCCGCCACGCCGCCACGGTCTGGGACAGCAGCAGCACCGTCGGCACCAGCACCAGCACCCGGCCCGTTGGCGCGAGGCGCTGCGCGGCCACGGCCGCCATGACCGTCTTGCCTGTGCCCGTCGCCATCACGACGTTCGCCCGCACATCTCCCGACGACGCATCGGAGAGAGCGCGGACGATCGCATCCACGCATTCCCGTTGATGCGGACGGAGCCGAAATGCCTCCGTCTCTTCGTATTCCTCAAGGGATGAAATGGAATTCACGAGAAGTCCCCACTCTAGTTCGATGGCCAGGGGGCGGATGGGACGCCCAATCCCTCGGGTAGGTAGTCCCAGAATCCAAGGAACATAAACAGTGATGCATCACATCTAGTGGTGCGAGTCGTTGCGGCAGTGACAGGCTATCAGGTGACCACTGACGGTCAAGGCTTCTACCGCCTCGCACGACTGTTCCCGCCGTTTGAAGCGGGTCCGCTACCCGCCTCGCCCAAGACGCTCCAGTGAGCCGCCCCGTGTAGAGCGAGCCATGCGTGCTTCTCCGCCCGTAGCCCGCCGGGCTTGAACCCCGTAGTCCCCAAGTGGTGACCACGCATCAACTTCGGCCACCCCCAAACTGGGTGGTGAATTGCGGAGCAATTCACGGTATTTCGCGGAGCGAAATACCAGCAATTCGCGGAGCGAATTGCGTCCCGAATTGCGGAGCAATTCGGGTGACGGCCCGTAGGGCCGTGCGTCGTTCCTGCGGAGCAGGACGCGCAGGTGTAGCCGGAGTCCTCGGCCTGCTTGCCGAGGATGGTGACGAGTTCGTCGGTGGAGTAGTTCTCGAACTCGACGTACCGCGAGAACCGGGACGACAGGCCGGGG
>NZ_JAAVJD010000154.1 GCF_012033735.1 Streptomyces lonarensis
GCGCAGCGGCGCCGGGCGGCCCGGCCGAGCGGCCGCGCCGTCGACCGCGTGCTGACGAGCGCGTGCCGACGAGCGTGGTGGCGCGAAACCGGGCCGGGCGTTCCGCCCACCCGGCGCGGCCGCGAGGTCAGGGAACGACGACGACCGGGGTGCCGACCTCGGTGAACTCCCACATCGCCTCGCCGTCGGTGGCGAACTGGCGGATGCCGCCGGTCGGGGTGGTGGAGTCGGGGTCGGGGGTGGAGCCGTCGGTCGCGGTGGAGAAGCCGAAGACCACGGCGCCTGGGGCGTCGAACCCGATGACGTTCTCGATCGGGACACCGTCCGATCCGGTGATCCGCTCGGTGCGGGCGCTGACGAGGTAGCTGCCCGGGTCCGGGTCGACCGAACTGCGGTGGACGGGATAGGTGGTGGTGACCTCGTCGCCGAGGCCGTCGTCCGCCGGGTCCACCAGCCACACCCGCTGCTCGGACAGGCCGTAGACGACCCGCTTGCCCTCGCCGGACTCCGGCGGGAGCGGGTGCTCCTCGCCGCCGGCCTCCCCGTTCGGCTCCGGCTCGTCCTCCGCGCCCTCGGTGGCGTCGCCGCCGGGCTCCTCGCCCGGGGAGTGCTCACCCTCCTGGCCGCCCGCGGGCTGCTCGACGCCGGGCGGCGCGGCGCTCGGGTCGCTGTCCTGCGCGGCCGACGCCTGGTAGGCGAAGAAGCCGACGACCGCCAGCGCGACGACGGTCAGTACGGAGACGAAGGCTCCGGGAGAGGCGTGGGTTTCGGAGCTGCCGCGTGCCACGATGCGCTGTCGCCTGTTCTCTTCGGAACATCAGATGAAGGGGCCCGGAGAGGGCCGGGGACGACGGTAGCAGTCCCACCGCCCGCCGACGCCCGGAACCGGCCGCCCGGCGGTGGCCCGCCCGCCCGGCGGGTGGCCCACCCGCCCACCCGCCCGCCCGGTGGCGGTCGGGGCCGGGCCGACGCCGCCGCAGCCATAAACTGGGTGGGTGCTACTGCTCGCGCTCGACACCGCCACCCCCGCCGTCACCGTGGCCCTCCACGACGGGACCCGCGTCCTGGCCGCGGGCGACACCGTGGACGCCCGCCGCCACGGCGAACTGCTGCTGCCCACCGTCGACCGGGTGATGACCGAGGCCGGCCGCACCCTCGCCGAACTCACCGGCGTCGTCGTCGGCGTCGGTCCCGGGCCGTACACCGGGCTCCGGGTGGGCCTGGTCACCGGCACGGCGCTGGCCGCGGCCCGGTCGGTGCCCGTCCACGGCCTGTGCAGCCTCGACTCCCTGGCGTACGCCTCCGGTCTCACCGAGCCGTTCCTCGTCGCGACCGACGCCCGCCGCCGGGAGGTGTACTGGGCCCGCTACGAGGACGCCCGGCACCGCACCGGCGAGCCGGAGGTCGGGAGGCCGGCGGAGCTGGCCGAGGAGGTGCGCGCGCTACCCGCACTCGGCGCGGGGGTCGCCCAGTACGCCGACGACTTCCCCCGCTTCCTCCCGGACGCGCCGCTGCACGCCTCCGCCGCCGCGCTCGCGTCGCTGGCCGCGGAACTCCTCGCCGCGGGCGAGGAGTTGGCAGCGCCCAGCCCGCTGTACCTGCGGCGCCCCGACGCCCAGGTGCCCGCCGGGTACAAGGTCGTCACCCCGCCGGCGCCGCCGGCCCGGGACTCGTGACCGACGCCCCGCTCACCGGTGGCGGGCCCGGCGCCCACGGGGGAGACGGGGGCGGGGTGCGGATCGTCGCCATGCGCTGGTGGCACATCGGCCACGTGCTGGAGCTGGAGGAGCGCCTCTTCCCCGAGGACGCCTGGTCGGCGGGGATGTTCTGGTCGGAGCTGGCGTACGCCCGCGGCGCCGCGCGCAGCCGCCACTACGTGGTGGCGCTCGCGGCGGACGGCGCCCTCGCCGGCTACGCCGGTCTCGCCGCCGCCGGGGACTCCGCCGACGTCCAGACCATCGCCGCCGCGCCCGCGTTCCAGGGCACCGGACTCGGCTCCCGGCTGCTGCGCGACCTGCTCGACGCCGCCACCGCGTTCGGCAGCCGGGAGGTCTTCCTGGAGGTGCGGACCGACAACGAGCCGGCGCAGCGGCTCTACCGCCGGTACGGCTTCGAACCGCTCGGGGTGCGCAAGAACTACTACCAGGCGGCCGGCATGGACGCCCTGGTCATGCGCCGGGACCACTCCCGGCCGACGGGGACCGGCGCCGGCGGTGCCGCCACCCGGTGACACCCGGCAGCACCCGGTGACCCCTGTGGCGCCCCGTACCGCCCGGTGACGGCGGTCCGACCGGGCACCGACCACCTGCCGACGGAGCGCCCCGCGCCCCGGCGGCCGAACCCGAGGAGAGGACAGCGGCTGTGACCATCGCCCTGATGTGGGAGGCCAAGGCGGTCGAGGGCCGCGGCGAGGAGTTGCTGACCTGGGCGCGCGCCCGACGGCTCGACCCGGAGCCGTCGCGCCGCGAGACCTTCGCGGCGCCCGGCGAGCGTGTCCTGGTGATCACCTGGTGGGACGGGGAGGACGACCTGGCGGCGGAGCTTCCGGAGCTGCCGGCGCCCGAGCCCGGCGTGGCCGCCCGGCCGGTGCACCGCTGGCGCTTCCGCCAGGTCTGACGCACCCGCACCGCGCCCGCTCCCGTCCTCCCGCCCCCGCCCGCGCGGCAGCCGCCCCGGCTGCCGGACCACCTGGTGCGCGCCCCCTGGTCGCACCTGTTCCCACCGGCCCCGACCTGCGGTCGATCACGTGTACCAGGCACGCAACAACTCCGTCACGGCCCTCCGGAGCGCGCGCGGGCGCGCATACGATGCCCGGGCGGGCCGGGCTCCCGACCACCCCGGCTCCGACCGGCCGGGCGGCGGAGCCGCGACCGACCGGCCCGCGTCGTCGCGCCGGACCGACCGGGCGCGCCGTGGGCGAGCCGAGGGGGAGGCCCGATGAGGGCGAGCGGAGACGGGCCGATACGGGTCCGCCCCGTCACGGTGGTGGCCGCGGTACTGGCCGCGGTGCTGGCCGTGCTGGTGACGGCGCCGGGCGCCGCCGCCCGGGCCCTGCCCGCCGTCCCCGCCGGGCAGCCGGCGGCGCTGCCCGCCCAGGACGGCACCGACCCGGGTGACGAACCCGCACCCGCCGACCCCGCGCCGGGGGCGGAGCCGGACATCGACGAGGAACCGGGCGCCGCCCCGGGGCAGGCCGCCCACTTCGCGGAGCTGCTGGCGGAGAACCCCGTCCACATCAGCGACGCCGTGCCGCGCAGCGTGCCGCGCTCCACGGCCCCGCTCTACGCCGAGCAGCTCGACCGGCTCGACGTCCCCGCCTACCTGCTGGTGCTGCCGTACGGCACGGTCCGCGGGGGCGACACCCGCACCATGCTGGCGCGGATCCACGACCGGCTCGGTGAGGACGGCGTCTACCTGCTGCTGAGCGGCGGCCGGCCCTACGCCTCCGCGTTCGGGACCGACCTCCCCGCCGACGCCGCCGCCGAGATCGCGGCGCAGGACCTGCCGCGCGACGCCGGAGCGCTGCGGGTCGTCACCGAGTTCGTCGACGTCCTGATCGAGGGCGACACCGCGAGCCGACTGGCCGAGGTGCGCGCCCGCGACTACGAGGACCGGCCCGGCGAGATGTTCATCTCCCACAGCGACCGCCGCAACCAGGCTTTCCTCACCGGGCTCGCCCTCGCGGGACTGCCGCTGCTGGTGCTGAGCGTCGCCGGGGCGATCCGGCTCGCCCGCCGCCGCGGCCGCTGGCCGTTCCTGGTGGGCGTACCGCTCGCGGTGGCCGCCGGGGCGGTGGTCCCGGTGGTCGCACCGCAGGTCTTCGACCAGACGGTGACCCACGACCACGCCCTGCCGACCGACGAGGACCTCTCGCTGCGCGTGGAACGCCTCGCCGCGGCGCTGGACGACGGCCCGTTCCACGTCGACCCCGAGCTGCCGTCCTCGTTCACCCCCGAGGACCGGGCGGAGATCACCGAACGGCTCGCAGCACTGCCCGAGCCGGCCTTCGTCCTGACCGTCGCCTCCGACCGGGACGCCGAGGTCGGCTACCGGGTCGACGACCTCGCCCACCTGCTGCGCGCCGAGACCGGCGAGGACGGCACCTACGTCCTGCTGGAGCCGGGACGCCAGGACGTCCGGCTCGTCGGCTACGGCTCCGCCCTGCCGCTGCGGGAGATCCGCGACGAGATCCGGGAGGCGGGGGACGCCGCCCTCGACGCCGAGGAGCGGCTCACCGACGGGGAGGTGCTCGACCTCCTCCTCGACGAGCTGGAGACCGCGGTGCCCGACCCCGACAGCTGGGAACGCACCCTCGACCAGGACTGGTACGAGGCGCCCGACCTGGCGGCCGACCGCACGCTGGGCTCCCTCTACGACGAGGACTTCGGCGGGGGCATCGCCGCCGGGGTGATGGGGGCGCTGCTGCTGGGCGGCGCCTTCCTCGGGACCGGCGCCGTCCTCGGCCACCGCCGCCACGGCCCCGGCGCCGTGACGACCCCCGCCCAGCGCGCCCGTGCCAAGGACCGGGCGCTGGAGGCCGAACTCCGCAAGGAGGTGCAGGCGTCGGCGCCCTCCCGGCCGAGCGTCCGGTGGCTGCGGAACACCGCCGCCACCGAACTGCGCGGCCTGGTCGCTGCCTGCGCCGCGGCGGACCGCGACGGCAGCCACGACGCCGCGGTCCGCGACCGTGCCGTCCACGCGCTGGACGCGGCGACGCTGCTGCTCGACAGCGACGGCTCGGGCCGCACCGACCCGGACACCCCGCCGGCCGAGGTACTGGCCGCCCTGGTGCTGCTGCGCGCCGGCAGCGCGGTGCTCGCCGATCCCGCGGCGCTCTCCGCGCGGCTGTGCTCGGTCAACCCGCTGCACGGACCGGCCACCACCGCCGAGACGCTGTGGAGCATGCCGAACCGCAAGCCCGCCCGCCGGGCGCTCTGCGGGCCGTGCGGCTCCTACTTCGGCGACCGCGCCGCCGCCCGCCGGGCGCCCGTCGTCGCCGGGTTCACGCTCTGCCTGCCGCGGGAGCGCGACGCGAAGCCCGACCCCGGCGTCGTCGCCGCCGGCGCCGCCCACGGGCCGTGGGGCAACCGCTGGACCCCGTACCACCTGCTCGCCGGCCCGCTGCGCCAGGACCGGCCGCGCGGCGTCGACGTGGAGAAGCTCATCACCGCCGCCCGGGAGGCCCGAGGTGTCCACTGACCGCATCCGCCGCGCTCCGGCGCCGCGCCGGACGACCGCCCCCGGCGCGCTGCTGCGCGGCGCCGCCCGCGGGCTCGCCGCCGTACTGCTGCTCGCGACGGCCGCCGCCCCCGCCCTCGCCCAGCAGGACGAGGACGACCGGACCGCCGCCGAGCGCATCGCCGACAGCCTGCGCGAGTCGCCCGTCCACGTCGACCCGTTCTTCGAGCCGGCGCTGCCCGAGGACCGGCAGCGGGAGCTGGCGGCCGAGATCGAGGAGACCGGCCTGCCCTTCTACGTCGTGCTGGTGCCGGTGGTGCAGGGCGACGACTGGGACGGCTCCACCGAGACGATGCTGGAGGTGGTGCGCGACCGGATGGGCATGGCGGAGAACGAGCCGATGGTGGCCGTCACCAACAGCGACGGCGGCGTCCGCCACCTGCGGGGCTTCGAGTGGCCGTGGACGCCGGAGAGCGAGGGCGAGGCCGCGGTGCGCGCCGTCAACCTCGACCGCTCCTCCTACAACGCCTCGCTGTACTCCCGGCTCTCCCGCATCGTGGAGCTGACCGACGCGGGCGAGGGTCGCGCCGAGTACGACCGCGTCCACGAGGAGCTCACCGAGGGGATGCCCGAGCAGACGGAGGAGGGGGACGGCGCCGCCGGTGACGGCGGGACCGGTGGGGTCTCGCTCACCGCGGTGGCGCTGGTCGTCGCGCCGCTCCTGGCGGTGACGGCGGGCGTCGTGGTGCTGGTGGCGCGGGCCCGCCGCGGGCAGCGGTACCAGGTGCCCGCGACGGTGTTCGAGGTGGCCCGCACCGCCGGCGAGGACGAGCTGCGCCGCCGCGCCCGGCAGGAACTGGTGGAGTTCGGCGAGCGGCTGAGCGACCACGACGTGCCCCTCCCCGGCGCGGAAGAGGCGGCCGCCGAGCCCTCCCGCCCCGGGCGCCGGGGGCGGCGCACCCTGCGGGTGCTGCGCCCCTCGGCCGACCCGGGCCAGGCGCTGCACCAGGCGCTCGACGCCTACGCGGCGGCCGGCACCGTGCTGGACGGCGCCCGGGACGTACCCGACCTGGTCGGGGTCGTCGCGCTGGTCGCGGAGGGCACGGCGGCGCTGGACGGGACCTCGGCACCGGCACCGGGCGTCGAGCCCGGGCGGCTGTGCTTCTTCCAGCCGCTCCACGGGCCGGCGGGGCCGCGCGTGCGGTGGCGGCAGGTCGGGCGGACGACCGCGCTCAAGGTGCCCGCCTGCGGACACTGCGCGGACGCGGTCCGGGCGCACCGCCCGCCGGAGGTGCTGACGGTGCGCCGGGACGGCCGGGACGTGCCGTACTTCGACGAGCCCGCCGAGCGCAGCGTGTGGGCCGCGTCCGGCTACGGGGCGTTCGGCGGGGGCTCGCTGACCGAGCGCGTACGCCGGGGAGATTTCACCCGGACGAGGGGACGCTGAACCCGCCGCGACGCCGCTCGCGCCCCCCCGATGCGGTCGGCGTCGGGCGCGGTCAGACGCCGACGCGGCGGCGCGGTCGGGCGTTGTCACGCTCGCGCTGGTAGGCCTGCCAGCGCGCCACGCCCGCCTCGCCCGGGGGCACCGGGCTCTCCTGCCCGGCCTCGACGGGCAGGCAGCCGAGGGCTGCGGCGAGCCGGTGGACGTAGGCGACCGCGTCGTCGCCGGTGCCGCGGAGGTGGAGCAGAACGGCGGGGACCGGCTCCGTCTCCCCGATCGCGAGCTCCATCGACCACTGCGGGCCCACCAGGGAGCCCCAGGCGGGGTCGGTGAGGTCCACCGCGGGGACGGCGGCCCGGATCGCGGCGCCCACCTCGGCGACGGTGCCGAGCGTGACGGTGCCGAGCACGGCGGCGCCGGGGGCGGGGACGGCGTGGGGAGTGCGGCCCTCGGGTTCCTCCCCGGCGGAGGTGGTGCCGTCGGCGGGCGGAGTCAGCAGAACGTCCCAGCTCATGCGAATCCTTACGTGACGGGGGCGGCGCGGGCCGCGCCCGGGCGGACGGTCGCGTACGGCGGGCCGCGGCCCGCCGCATCGTCGCCGCCATGGTCGCACCGACCGGGGACGTATCCGACGGGGGGTCAACCGGCGCACACGCCCCCGGGGCGGGTGCGCGGCGCCCGCCGCCGGTCGGCTCGGCAGCGTTCGGCCCCGGCGGCTGTCAGGCCGGCCCGGCGGCGGGGTGGCCGAGCATCATGAGCGGCCCGTCGGCGGAACGGGTCAGGAAGAGCGTGGCGGTGGCGCGGTGCCGGCGGGGTTCGAGGCGGAGCTTGGCGCGCAACTCCTCCGGTGTCATGGCGAAGCCGCGCTTCTTGACGGTGAGTGAGCCGATGCCGCGTTCGCGGAGCAGCGCCTTGAGCCGCTTCAGCCCGAAGGGCAGCACGTCGGTCAGCTCGTAGGCGGTCGCCCGGCGGGTGGGCAGCAGCGCGTCGGCGGTGACGTAGGCGATGGCCGGGTCGAGCAGCCGGCCGCCGACCTCCGCCACGACGTCGGCGACGCCGCGCGCGCGGATGACGGCGCCGTCCGGTTCGTAGAGGTACCGGCCGGCGCCCCCGACCGGTGGTTCGGCGGTCTCAGCGGTGAGGAAGCTGTCGCCGGCGGGGAGCAGGGTGGCGCGGTAGCGGCCGGGCTGCCCGGTCCCGAACCAGATCACGGCCTCCTTGACGGCGCCGCCGTCGGAGACCCACTCCGTCTCTGCGTCGGCCGGGAGGTCGGTGTGGTCGATGCCGGGTCCGGTCTTCAACGCGGCGACGGGCACGCGCCGCGCGGCCGCCACCGACCAGGAGAGCGCGGGTGAGTAGGCCTCCGGGTCGAACCGGCGGCTGCCGCCGGCGCGGCGGGCGGGGTCGACGAACAGCGCGTCGCAGTCGCCGAGCTCGGTGGAGGTGACGTCGTCCTGCCGGACCTCGACCCGCTCGCCCACGCCCAGCGCGTCGGCGTTGGCGCGGGCGGCGGCACAGGCGAGCGGGGAGCGGTCCACGGCGAGCACCCGGATGCCGGCGCGGGCCAGCTCCACGGCGTCCCCGCCGTTGCCGCAGCACAGGTCGGCGACGCGGCGGACGCCGAGGTCGGCGAAGCGCCGGGCGCGGTGCCGGGCGACCTCGGCTCGGGTCGCCTGCTCGACCCCGTCGGGGGTGAAGAACATGCGGGCGGCGTCGGCGGGCGCGAACTTGGCGGCGGCGCGGCGGCGCAGCGCCGCCTGGCTCAGCGCGGCGGAGACCAGCTCCGCGGGGTGCTCGCGCCGCAACCGCGTGACCAGCGCGATCTCGTCCTCCGGGCGGTGGCCGTCGGCGAGCCGGTCGAGGAGTGCCCGGCCCGGTCCGGTCAGCAGTTCCCGGAAGGCGGCGGCGTCGGCGGCTTCGCCCTGCCGCCGGTCGGCGGGCTCGGGCGCTGGGTCGGGGGAGTGCGATGAGGCCACACGGGTCATTGTCCCCGCCCGCTCGGAAACGCCTGCACGGGGCGGCCGGGTCGCAATGCCACGATCCGAAGTCATGAAAATGCGACAAGTAGTACCAGATGGTGCGCGCACCGCCCCGACGTCCGCCCCCACCGCGGCGGGTCGCGGAGGCCGAACCCATCGACGGTTCCTGCTCGGGGGTGTCGCACTCCTCGCACTCGCCGGGGTCACCGCCGGAGCGGTCGGCCCGGGCGCCGCCGGCGCCGCCCGGGCCCCGGCCGAGACGCCCGTGCTGGCGCCGGGGGCACTGCCCGGCGGCGCCGGGGCCGGCGTGCTGCCCGTGGTCGGCGGCGGACCGCTGCCCGGCCTCCCCGGCGTCGCGCCGCCCGGCCTCCCCGCCCCGCTGGTCCCGGATCGGTTCTCCGCCGCCGGCGACGACCGAGCGGACGGCGACGGCCCGGCCGCCGAGGCCGCCCCCGGCCCCCAGGCGCCCCCGCTGATCGGCTGGCCGTTCTCCCCCAGCGGCGCGCTCGCCCTCGGCGCGCCGCAGGCCCGGACGGTCTCCGGCCTGGTCTCCGCCTATGCCGACCGGCTGGAACGCGCCGAGCAGCTGCGCACCCGCGCCGTCGGCAGCTGGAAGCTGCCCAAGGCACCGCTGCGCGCCCCCGCGCCGCCCCGGAAGAAGCCGGAGCTGGCCACCGAGCGCGGGCACATCACCGGCAAGGGGCTGCCGCCGGTCATCACCCAGGTGCCGACCGAGGACAAGGTCGTCTTCCTCACCATCGACGACGGCGCGGAGAAGGACCCCGAGCTGCTGCGCATGATGCGCGAACTCGACATCCCCTACAGCAGCTTCCTCACCGACTACGTCTCCCGGGACGACTACGGCTACTTCCGGACCATGCGGAAGGAGGGCGCCCGCATCCAGAACCACTCGGTCACCCACAAGGAGATGCCCAGGCTGTCCCTGGCGGAGCAGCGCAAGGAGATCTGCGACCAGCAGGACATCCTGGAGAAGGAGATCGGGGAGCGGCCCACGATGTTCCGGCCGCCCTACGGCGCCTACAACCGGGACACGTTGAAGGCCGCCGCGGAGTGCGGGGTGGACGTGGTGCCGCTGTGGACCGCGGAGGCGTTCGCCGACCGCATGGAGTGGGGGCGCGGCGACGGCAAGCTCCACCCGGGCGACATCATCCTCACCCACTTCCGCGGCAAGGGGCAGTGGGGCGGCAGCATGACCGACATGGTCCGGCTCGTGGTGCGCACCGCCACCGAACAGGGGTACGCCATCGGGCGTCTGGAGGACTACGTCTGACCGCCCGTGAGGTGGCGCGGTGGTGTCACCGCAGGTGGGAGCAGGAGCGGAAGCCTCGGCCCGGTCGTCGTCACGACGACCGGGCCGACGTGTATTGGCACTCTGGTTGACTGAGTGCTAACCGGGGCATAGTCTCGCTGTTGGCACTCTCCCCGTGGGAGTGCCAACAGCGCGCGACGCGCAGGTCCGGCACCCGCGACGACGGATCGGCAGGTCGCGCCACCTACAGACATTGACCCCGTGAGATCTCCGAAGGGGGAGGTCGGATCGTGACGACCGCCAGCTCCAAGGTTGCCATCAAGCCGCTCGAGGACCGCATCGTGGTCCAGCCGCTCGACGCCGAGCAGACCACGGCCTCCGGCCTGGTCATTCCGGACACCGCCAAGGAGAAGCCCCAGGAGGGCACCGTCCTTGCCGTCGGTCCGGGTCGCTTCGAGGACGGCAACCGCCTGCCGCTCGACGTGAAGGTCGGCGACATCGTGCTCTACAGCAAGTACGGCGGCACCGAGGTGAAGTACAACGGCGAGGAGTACCTCGTCCTCTCGGCGCGCGACGTTCTCGCCATCATCGAGAAGTAATTCTCCACGCTGTGAGGCCCGCGCCCCGGCTCCCCGCAGGAATGCCGGGAGTAGGGGCGCGGTGCCGTTCGCGTACGAACAGACGTTTCAAGGAATAGGGACACGCAAGCCATGGCGAAGATCCTGAAGTTCGACGAGGACGCCCGTCGCGCGCTGGAGCGCGGCGTCAACCAGCTCGCGGACGCGGTGAAGGTGACCATCGGCCCCCGGGGCCGCAACGTCGTCATCGACAAGAAGTTCGGTGCGCCGACCATCACCAACGACGGCGTCACCATCGCCCGTGAGGTCGAGGTCGAGGACGCGTACGAGAACCTCGGCGCGCAGCTGGTCAAGGAAGTCGCGACCAAGACCAACGACATCGCCGGCGACGGCACCACCACCGCGACCGTGCTGGCCCAGGCGCTCGTCCGCGAGGGCCTGCGCAACGTGGCTGCGGGTGCCTCCCCGGCCGCCCTGAAGAAGGGCATCGACGCCGCCGTCAAGGCCGTCACCGAGGACCTCCTGGCCGCCGCCCGGCCGATCGACTCCAAGGAGGACATCGCCGCCGTCGCCGCGCTGTCCGCCCAGGACCCCCAGGTCGGCGAGCTGATCGCCGAGGCCATGGACAAGGTCGGCAAGGACGGCGTCATCACCGTCGAGGAGTCCCAGACCTTCGGTCTGGAGCTGGACTTCACCGAGGGCATGGCCTTCGACAAGGGCTACCTCTCGCCCTACATGGTCTCCGACCAGGAGCGTATGGAGGCCGTCCTCGACGACCCGTACATCCTGATCCACCAGGGCAAGATCTCCTCCATCCAGGACCTCCTGCCGCTGCTGGAGAAGGTCATGCAGGCCGGCGGCTCCAAGCCCCTGCTGATCATCGCCGAGGACGTCGAGGGCGAGGCCCTGTCCACCCTCGTCGTGAACAAGATCCGCGGCACCTTCAACGCGGTCGCCGTCAAGGCCCCCGGCTTCGGTGACCGCCGCAAGTCGATGCTCGCGGACATGGCCACCCTCACCGGTGCCACCGTGATCTCCGAGGAGGTCGGCCTCAAGCTCGACCAGGCCGGTCTCGACACCCTCGGCACCGCCCGCCGCGTCACCGTCACCAAGGACGACACCACCATCGTCGACGGTGCCGGCAGCTCCGAGGACGTCGCCGGTCGCGTCGCGCAGATCAAGGCCGAGATCGAGTCCACCGACTCGGACTGGGACCGCGAGAAGCTCCAGGAGCGCCTGGCCAAGCTCGCCGGCGGCGTCTGCGTCATCCGCGTCGGTGCCGCCACCGAGGTGGAGCTCAAGGAGAAGAAGCACCGCCTCGAGGACGCCATCTCCGCCACCCGCGCCGCGGTCGAGGAGGGCATCGTCTCCGGCGGTGGCTCCGCCCTGGTGCACGCCGCCAAGGTGCTGGAGGGCTCCCTCGACCTCGCGGGCGACGAGGCCACCGGTGCCGCCGTGGTCCGCCGCGCCGCCGTCGAGCCGCTGCGCTGGATCGCCGAGAACGCCGGCCTGGAGGGTTACGTCATCACCTCCAAGGTCGCCGAGCTCGACAAGGGCCAGGGCTTCAACGCCGCCACCGGCGAGTACGGCGACCTGGTGAAGGCCGGCGTCATCGACCCGGTCAAGGTCACCCGCTCCGCCCTGGAGAACGCCGCCTCCATCGCCTCCCTGCTGCTCACCACCGAGACCCTCGTGGTGGAGAAGAAGGAAGAGGAGCCGGAGGCCGGCGGTCACGGTCACGCCCACTGACCCACCGCCGTACAGCGGTCCGCCCCCGGGCGGACCGCCCCGCGCACCACGGTGCCCCCGGACCGACAGGTCCGGGGGCACCGGCGCGTCCGTCGTCCGGCGGTCGTCGTCCGGCGGTCCGCCGTGGGGCGTCCGGCGCCCCGGCGGACCGTGCGCGCCGCGTCAGGGCAGCTGCGCGGAGTCCGAACCACCGCGCTTGGGGCCGTACTTGCGGCCCGCCCGTGAGGAGACACCGCCCAGCGCCGACCGGGGGACCAGCTTCGAGGCGCCCAGCAGCACCTTGTACCGCGGGTCGGGCACCGACAGCGACCGCCCCCGCGCCAGGTCGCGCAGCCCCGCGTCCACCACCCGGTCCGCGTCCAGCCACATCCACCCGGGGATCGACGAGGTGCCGATCCCCGCCCGCTGGTGGAACTCGGTCCGCACGAATCCCGGGCACAACGCCATCAGCCGCACCCCGCTCCCGGCCAGGTCGTGCGCGGCGCCCTGGGTGAACTGCACGACCCACGCCTTGGTCGCCCCGTAGGTGCCGCGCGGCACGAACGCGGCGACCGACGCCACGTTGACCACCCCGCCGCGCCGCCGGCGCCGCATCGGCTCCGCCGCCGCCGAGGTCAGCCGCAGCACGGCCTCGCAGTGCACCCGCAGCATCCGCAGCTCGTCGGCGACCGGCACCTCCAGGTAGCCGCCCTTGAGCGCGAACCCGGCGTTGTTGACCAGCAGGTCCACCGGGTGGCGGGTGTCGCCCAGCCGCTCCTCGACGGCGACCAGCCCGTCCTCCTCCGCGAGGTCGGCGGTGAGCACCGCCACCTCGACCCCGTGCCGGTCGTGCAGTTCGGCCGCCTGCCGCTCCAGGCGTTCGGTGTCCCGCGCGACCAGCACGAGGTTGTGCCCGTCCAGGGCCAACCGCCGAGCGAACGCGGCCCCGAGCCCGGCCGTTGCTCCCGTGATCAATGCAGTTGTCATGCCACGACCGTAGCGTTCCCGGGGCCGCGCCGCGCCTGTCGCCCCGGCGGGGCGCACGCCCCGGGAGCGCGACCGGCGGGCGCCGCCGCCGGTC
>NZ_JAAVJD010000155.1 GCF_012033735.1 Streptomyces lonarensis
CGCTGGAGAACTGGGACGTGGCGCTGGAGCCGCAGACGGCACCCCGGCCGCTGCGGGAGGTGCACCGCGACGTGCAGCGCATGAACGACATCCGCCGGGCCGCCGACCTGCCCGTGCCGCGCCGGGCGACCGGTGGCCACGCGCCCCGTCGGGCGCCGTGAGCCGGCGCGGCGGGCGTCCACCCCGGTCGAGCGCTGCTCCGCGCCCGGCGTGCGCGCCCCGGGCGTGGCCCGTCCGGAAGTGGCCGGAGAAGTTCCTTCCGGCGGCGTGATCTGCGGGGTACCCAGAGTGGCGCGGCGCCCACCGGGTAGCAGCACCCGTGGTGACGTCCGGACCGCCCTTCCCCGCGCGCTCGGACGGCGAGAAAGAGTGATGGATACGGTGAGGAGTGTTCCTGTGGCCAGCGACACCACCCCCGCCGCCCGGCGACGGCGGCGTATCGACAGTCGAGCGGCACTGCGTTCCCTGACGGTGACGCTCCTGGCGGTCCTGCTGACCCTCGGCGCGGCGGGAGCACTGTTCACCGGCACCGGCCGCGGCGTCGGCGAGGAGGTCTCGGCCGCCGCGACCGCTCCCCCGGCGGGCACCCTCTACTACGCGGCGGGCGCGGTGCTGCTCGCCGCCGCCCTCGCCTACGGCATCGCGCGCTACCTCGGCCGCCGGCGGATCACGCTCCTCGGCACGTCCACCGGCCGCAGCTGACCCCAGCGGACACGCCCCAGCGGGCGCCGCAGGCCGCGCCGGCGTCCGGACGGGCGCGGCGGGCGCGGCCGTGGTGGCGCGCGGCTGCCGGTCGCAGGTGTCGGCGCGGCGGGTCGCACGGGGCGTGGGGTCTCCCCGCGCCCCTGTTTGCTGCCCGGGCGGGTGCGGCGCAGGATGACCGGGTGACGTATGAGGGAGACAAGCTTCCGGGTGCCGGCCGTGAGGGCGACCCGGTCGCCGCTGCGATGGCCGGTGAGCTGGCGCTGTTGCGGCCGGAGGTGCGGCGGTCGCGCGAGCGGATCGCCGCGCTGCTCGATCCCGAGTTCACGGAGGTCGGCGCGTCCGGGCGCCACTACGATCGAGCGGCCATGCTCGACGCGCTCCCCCGGATGCCCGAGCTGCTCGGCCGCGCTGCGGAACGCCCGGCGACCGGCGGGACGGACGGCGCACCTCCCGAGGCCGAGGCCGAGGCCGAGAACGGGGACGGGGACGAGGACGGGCCGCGGGGGATGACGGGTGTGGAGCTGGCTCCCGGCCTGGTGCACCTGACCTACGAGACCGTCCACGCGGGGCGGCGTGCCCGCCGCAGCTCGCTCTGGCGCAGGCGGCCGGGGGCCCCCGACTGGCGGATGTACTACCACCAGGGCACGCCGGTACCCGAGGACTGACGACCGGCCGGTCACCGCGGCCGGCGGCCGGCGGCCGACGACCGGCTCCCCACAGCCGGCGGGCGGTCAGCTGTAGTAGACGGCGACGGGCCGGCCGTCCACCTCCAGGACGGAGACGGGGGTGTCGAAGACGTCCGTCAGCACCTCGGGGCGCATGATCTCCGGGATGGTGCCGGTGGTGACGATCTCGCCGTCGCGCAGCGCCATGATGCGGTCGGAGTGGGCGGCGGCGAAGTTGATGTCGTGGATGATCAGCACGATGGTCCTGCCGAGTTCGTCGGCCGCGCGCCGGAGTTGGCGCATCATGAGCACGGAGTGCTTCATGTCGAGGTTGTTGAGCGGCTCGTCGAGCAGCACGTAGTCGGTGTCCTGGGCGAGGACCATGGCGACGTAGGCGCGCTGCCGCTGACCGCCGGAGAGCTGGTCGAGGTAGCGGTCGGCGAGCTGCGTGAGGCTGAGGAACTCCAGCGCCTCGGCGACGTGGCGGTGGTCGTCCTCGGTCAGCCGCCCCTGGGAGTGCGGGAACCTGCCGAAGGCGACGAGTTCACGGACGCGGAGCCGGGCGGTGAACTGGTTCTCCTGTCGCAGGATCGACAACTGCTGTGCCATCTCGCGCGACTTGGTGGTGAAGACGTCCCGGCCCTCGATGGTGACGCGGCCGCCGGTGGGGTCGAGGAGTCGGCCCATCATCGTCAGCAGCGTGGACTTGCCGGCGCCGTTGGGGCCGACGATCGAGGTGATGCCGCCCTTCTCGATGGCGCCGGTGACCGGGCCGAGCACGGTGTCGCCCTGGTACGCCTTGTGGAGGTCGCTGAACTGGATCACAGGGTGCCCTTCCGCAGGAGCAGGACGAGGAAGACGATGCCGCCGACGAACTCGATGATCACGGTGAGGAATCCGGCGGCGTAGAAGACGTGCTGCATCAGGAACTGACCCGCGACGAGCGTGAACAGCCCCAGCAGGAAGGCCATCGGCAGCACGAAGCGGTGTTCATGGGTGCCCGTGAGCTGGTAGGCCAGGGTCGCGACGAGGAACCCGAAGAAGGTCATCGGTCCGGCGAGCGCGGTGGCGAAGGCGACGAGCACAGCCACCAGCACCAGCAGCACGGTGAGTTCGCGTTTGTGGTCCACGCCCAGGCCCACCGCGGTGTCACGGCCGAGCAGCAGGGTGTCGAGCCGGTGGCGGCGGTGCCAGACGACCGCGCCGACCACCAGGCAGACGGTGAAGGCGAGCGGGAGGTAGCTGCCGTCGCTGTTGCTCATCCGGCCGAAGAGCCGGACCGACAGCATGTCGTAGTCGGTGGGCGAGAGCAGCCGTTGCAGGAACGAGGAGAGGCTGCCGAAGGCGAGCCCCAGCACGACTCCGACCAGCAGCAGCAGGTGCAGGTTGGCGAACCGGCCGGCGAACAGCCACCGGTAGAGCAGCACCGCGAACAGCACCATCAGCACGGTCTGGACGACGAGTTTGGGCAACCCGTCGGTCCTGGCCAGGGCCGAGCCGCCGAAGACGAAGACCATCGCGGTCTGCATCATCACGTACAGCGAGTCGAACCCCATGATCGACGGGGTGAGGATGCGGTTGCTGGTGACGGTCTGGAAGACGACGGTGGCGACGGCGTGGGCGAAGGCGACCACGACCATCGTGCCGAGGGTCGTCAGGCGGCGGTCGAAGGCGAACTGGAAGCTGCCGCGGATGAAGAGCAGCAGGTAGCAGACGGCGGCGACCACGACGAGGACGCCGACGATCGCCACGCGGGCACCGGGCGGCGGCGCGGCCGGGCGGAGGCGGCGACGGGAACGACCGCGGCCGCGCTCGTCGGTCGGCGCCTGCGGCACGGTGGCCGTCTGCGGCTCGGCGGGCGTCGGTTGTTCAGACACGGGCATGGCGGCGCTGCCTCAGGACGAGTGCGATGAAGATGGCGGCGCCGATCGCGCCGAGGACGACGGAGACGGGGATCTCCATGGGGGCGACGACGGTCCGGCCGACGAGGTCGCAGGCGAGGATGAGCGCGGCGCCCAGGGCGGCGACCCACGGCAGGTTCCCGCGGACGTTGTCGCCGCGCAGCATCGAGACGATGTTGGGGACGATCAGCCCGAGGAACGGCAGGAAGCCGACGACGACCGACGTGACGCCGGTGGCGACCGCGACCAGCACGGTGGCCAGCAGCACCACCCGCTCGTAGTTGACGCCGATGTTCCTGGCGACGTCGGCGCCGAGCCCGGCGACGGTCAGCCGGTCCGCCAGCAGGAAGACGACGACGGTGATGATGCCGACGACCCAGAGGGGTTCGTAGTGGCCGCGGACGATGCCGCTGAACCCGCCGGAGCGCCAGGCCGACATCGACTGCAGCAGGTTGAAGGTGGCGGCGAGGTAGACCGTCACGGCGGATACGACCGCGCCGAGCATGATGCCGATGAGCGGCACGATCAGCGAGGAGCGGAGCGCGACGCGGCGCAGCACGGCCAGGAAGACCAGGGAGCCGATCATCGCGAAGAAACTCGCGACGATCATGCGGGTCAGCGGGGTGGCGCCGGGGGTGACGATGAGCGTGACGAGGATGCCGAGTCCGGCCCACTGCGCGGTGCCGGTGGTGGTGGGCTCCACGAACCGGTTCTGGGTCACCATCTGCATGATGAGTCCCGAGACGCTCATCGCGATGCCGGCGAGGACCAGTGCGAGGGTGCGCGGCACGCGGGAGATGAGGAACATCTCGCGGGCGTCGGGGTCCTCCAGCAGTCGGCTGAGGGTGATGTCGTAGCCGCCGGTCATCAGCGAGGCGGCGAGGAGTGCGAGGAGCACACCGACGATGCCGGTCCGCAGCAGGACCGGCCGGGCGGTCTTCACGCCCGTCTCCTTTCGTGGGCCGTGGCCCGGCCGTCGCACAGCCGTCGGCCGGGCGGGGCGTGCTGCCCCCCGCCCGGCCGACGGGTGCGGTGACGGCGCGCGACGGGTGGCGTCGCGCGCCGCGTCGGGCCGGTCAGGCTGCTCCGGTGAAGGCGTCCGCGATCTGGCGGTAGACCTCGGTGTAGGCGTGGATGCCCTCGGTGACGTAGAACGGCGTGGGGAGGATGATGATCTGGTCCTCCTGCACGAACGTGGTGTCGGCCCACGCCTCCTGGCTGTCGATGATCTCCCGGGCGGGGCTGGCGCCCTCGGTGCCGGTGGCGGCGTCGAAGTCGAACGCGATCATCCAGTCGGGGTTGTACTGGGCGACGGTCTCGGGGGCGAGGCCGGAGTCGTTGTGGTGGGCGCCGGAGTCGAGGTCCTCGTCGGCGAAGACGTCGCTGAGGTCGAGCGGGGCGATGATGCGGCCGATGCGGCCGGCGCCGTTGTCGACGCTGCCGCCGCCCGCCGCGCCGAGGAAGACGGTCTCGCCCGAGGTGGCTTCGGTGGCGGCCGCGACCGCGGCGTCGAACTCCTCGATGATGGCGGCGGCTTCGTCCTGCTTGTTGAAGATCTCGCCGAGGATCTCGGTCTGGTTCTTCAGCCCCTCGACCCACTCCCCGGGGGATTCCTGCCCCGGGGTGATCTCGATGGTGGTGGCGATCTTCTCCAGGTCGTCGGTGTACTGGGAGAAGCGATAGCCGCCGATGATGAGGTCCGGCTCGGCCTCGCTGACGGCCTCCAGCTGCGGTTCGTGGTGGAGGCCGGCGTCGAGGATCGAGTCGTCGCCGTGCCAGTCCTGCACCTCGGGGATGTTGGCGATCAACGGCTTGGGGACGGCGACGGGTTCGACGCCGAACGCCTTGAGCGTCTGCATCGAGGTGTTGTCGAGGGCGACGACCCGCTGGGGCTCGACGGGGACCTCGACGGAGCCGTTGGTCGCCTCGACGGTGATGGTGGTGGACTCGCCGGCGGTGTCGTCGCCCCCGCCTTGGTCCGAGCCGGAGTCGTCGCTGCCGCAGGCGGCGAGCAGCAGGGCGGCGGCGACCGCTCCGGACGTGACGGCGACCTTCGACCTACCCAGCACGAAACGAGACATACCCAACCAATCAGAGACAAGAAGTAGCGCCGCTCGGCGCAAACTTAGGTTAGGCTAACCATACTTTCGGGTCAACGTCTCCACACCTCCGCCACAGCGGCCACCGGCGTCACCGCCGCCCGTACAGCCCCACCACCGGGCAGTCGTCACTCCTCAACCAAGGTGTCGAGCACCGGAGTTGTGGAGTCGGCAGCGTCGGCAGGGTAGGCCCGCGGCCTCGGAGCACGACCGCGTCACATCGCGCGGCGCGGCACGATACGGCGCGGCACGACGCGGAACGGCCCGGCGCGGAACGGCCCGGCGCGGTGAAGGCAGCGCGAGCCGCTACCGCCACCGCTGCCGTCCGGGGCCGCGCGCAGGCCGCAGCGGGCCGCAAGCACCCGGCGCCTCAGCCGCGCCCGGCCACCGCCCCACCCGCCCCACCCGCGCTGCGCGGGCGAGCGGTCCGCGAAGGCGCGGATCAGAGCGGGTAGGTGCCGTGCCCGTGGCGGACGGAGATCCACTTGGCGGTGGTGAACGCGTCCACCATCGCCTCACCGTTGAGCCGGCCGAGCCCCGACCGCTTCTCGCTGCCGAACGGCACCAGCGGCTCGTCGGCGAGGGTGGCGTCGTTGACGTGCACGACGCCCGACTCGATGCGCTGCGCGACGCGCAGCCCGCGGCGGATGTCGCGCGTGAAGACGGCGCCGCTCAGCCCGGAGGGCGTGGCGTTGGCGACGCGGACCGCCTCGTCCTCGCCGGCGACGCCGCGCACCACCACCACCGGGCCGAAGATCTCCCGCCGCAGCAGCGCCGCGTCGGCGGGGACGTCGGTCAGCACGGTGGGCGGCACCAGGTTCCCGGCGCGCGCGCCGCCGACCAGCAGCCGCGCCCCGGCGGCGACGGCCGCGCGGACGTCCGCGTCGAGCCGCTCGGCGTCCCGCGCCGCCATCAGCGGGCCGACCTGGACACCCGGGTCGCGCGGGTCCCCGGCGCGCAGCGCCGTCACCCGGGCCAGGAACTTCTCGGTGAACGGCTCCAGCACCGCCGCGTCGACAAGGATGCGGGAGGCGGACATGCAGAGCCGCCCGGCGTCGAGGAACCGGCTGAAGACGGCGGCGTCGGCGGCCTGGTCGAGGTCGGCGTCGTCGAGGACGAGGAGCGAGGTGGTGCCGCCCGTCTCCAGGACGGCGCGCTTGAGGTTGCGCCCGGCCACCGCGGCGACATGGCGGCCGCTCTCCTCGGAGCCGGTGAAGCAGACCACCTGCGGCACGCGGTGCTCGATCAGCGCGTCGCCGACCTCGGCGACGTCGGTGGTGAGGACGCTCAGCAGCCCGTCCGGCAGTCCCGCCTCCTGGAACAGCCGCGCGATGACGGCGCCGCCGCAGACCGGCGCGGCCTGGTGCGGCTTGAGGACCACCGCATTGCCGAGCGCCAGCGCGGCGGCGACGGGCTTCAGCGCGAGCAGCAGCGGGAAGGTCGCGGGGCCGATGACGCAGACGGTGCCGCACGGCACCCGCGTCACGTGGTTCTCCTTGCCGTCGACGCTGGAGGGCACCACCCGCCCCTCGGAGCGCAGCGGGAGTTGGGCGACCTCGTCGAGGAAGTCCCGGGCCAGCGCCACCTCGTGGGCGGCGCGCCAGCGGGTGGCGCCGAGTTCGGCGGTCATCGCGTCGATGACCTCGGCCTCGCGGTCGGCGAGCACCTTCGCGGCACGGAGCAGCACGCTCCGCCGCTCGTGGGGGCCGGTGACGGCCCAGTCGCGCTGCGCCTGCTCGGCCGCCCGGTAGGCGCTGTCGACCTCGGCGGCGGTGGCGACGGTGATGGCGGTCAGCTTCTCGCCCGTCCAGGGGTCGAAGTCGACGACGTCCCACTCACCGGTGCCCGGCCGCCAGGCACCCGCGATGAACTGCTGCCCGGCGTACGGCTCCACCCACGCGGGAAACGGCGACATGATGCCCCCAGCACAGCTACGGCTCACAGATGGCGGGACGCCATCTGCCGCCGATACTAGAGCTGTTGGGCGATCTCGTGGAGCAGGCGGCGTGTGGCGGCCGGGTCGAGGGCGGCTCCGCTGAGTCCGTCGAACGCCTTGCGGTAGGCGGTGGTGTCCTCGGCCTTGTCGAGGTAGAGGGCGCTGGTGAGTTCCTCGACGTAGGCGACGTCCGCGATCTCCTGCTCGGCGAAGGAGAGCAGGACGAAGGCGCCGGCGACCCCGGCGTGACCGCCGTGGGAGAAGGGGATGACACCGAGGGTGACGTTGTCGCGCTCCGACAGCTGCACCAGCAGCGAGAGTTGGGCGCGCATGACCTCGGGGCCGCCGTAGGCGCGGCGGAGCGCGGCCTCGTCGAGGACGCAGTGCAGCCGCGGGGCGTTCTCCGAGAGCAGCAGTTTCTGCCGGCCCATGCGCAGTCCGACGCGGCGGTCGACCTCGGCGCGCGTCAGCTCCGGGAAGTTGCTGGTGACGACGGCGTGGGCGTACTCCTCGGACTGGAGCAGCCCGGGAATGAACTGCACCTCGTAGGTGCGTATGTCGTTGGCGGCCTCCTCCAGGCCGACGAAGGTGGGGAACCAGCCGGGCAGTACGTCGTGGTAGCTGTGCCACCAGCCAGCCAGGCCCGAGGTGCGGGCCATCGACAGCAGCGGCTCGCGCTCGGAGTCGTCGGTGACGCCGTAGAGGGTGAGGAGGTCGGCGACGTCGCGCGGCTTGAAGCTGACACGGCCGAGCTCCATGCGGCTGATCTTGGACTCGGAGGCACGGATCGAGTAGCCCGCCGCCTCCCGGGTGACGCCCCGCGACTCCCGCAGCCGTCGCAGCTGCGCGCCGAGGAGGATGCGGCGGACCATGGGGCCACCGGCCTCGGCACCGCTCGGTGGTTCACCGGACACCGACGACGGCTGCGTACTCATGTGCTCAGGTCCTTCCACGTTCCGACAAGCCGAAGTGTGCCATCTCCGAGCTTCGTTGTGTGCTTGCTCGGTTACACAGGATCGATTTTTGTCCGTGCACGTGCATCTGCCCTTGCATTTGCGCGGGACGTTGGGAAGCATGACTGATACGCACTGCGCTGCGGTGCGCCTGTACGACCTTGCCGGATTCACGGGGGTGGCCGGGGGCACGCGCTCCGGCCCAGTCCGGTGGATATCGCCACGTGAACGCCAGGAGTGCCGCGCCATGGGTACCGAAGGAGTCTCCGTTCTCGCTCAGTTAGAGCGGCGCGCCCCGCTCATCGACCCCGGGAGCCTCGCCGGTGCCGCCTCCCTGCGACTGCCGGGCCGCCTCGAATCGGTCCGCTCGGCCCGCACGTTCACCCGCGACACCCTCGCCTTCTGGCGGCTGACCGAGCAGTTCGACTCGGTGGGACTCGTCGTCTCCGAGTTGGTCACCAACGCGCTGCGCCACGGCGCGGAACCCCACACCCTCCAGCCCGGGGACTCCCCGGTCGAGCTGGAACTGCTGTGCAGCTCGCGGCGGTTGATCTGCGCGGTCCACGACCGGAGCGCCGGTGAGCCGCGGGTCAACGAGGCCGGCTTCTCCGACGAGGGAGGCCGCGGCCTCCAGTTGGTGGAGTGCTTCAGCGACGGCTGGGGCTGGCGCACCCGCGGCAGCGGGCTGCTCGGGAAGGTCGTCTGGGCGAGCTTCCGGCTCAGCTGACGACCCGCGGCCCCGCCGGGACCGGCGCGCGCCACGGCCGGTCGCCGGTGGTCGACTGCACGGTCGCCGGTCGCACGGTGACCGGCTGCCCGCCGACCTCGCCGCGCCGCCCGGCCCCGGCAGCCCGTACCGAGCTCGGGTGCGGGCGGGCCCCGGACACGATGAGGGCCGGGCCCCGAGCCCGGCGGCTCCTGAACCCGGCCGAAACGGTTCGAACATGTCGCGCCACCCCCATCGGGGGCGTGCGCCGGGCGCGGACCACAGTGGTGCGCGGAGCCCCGGGCGGCATGCGCGGCGGCCCGCCGCGACACACGGACGACCGACGCCCGCACACCCGGTTCCTCCTGGTCAGGGCCCTACCACCCCGGGGGTGACCTCCGCCACACAGGGCGGGGCGTCACGGCGCCGTAGGGTGACCCCACTCGCCGTCAGACGAGCAGGTGGTCGAACTCCCCGTCCTTGGCGCCGAGCAGCATGGCCTCGACCTCGGCGCGGGTGTAGACGATCTGCGGCCCGTCCGGGAAACGGGAGTTGCGCATCGCGATGTCGCCGCCCGGCAGGCGGGCGAACTCGGCACAGTTGCCCTGTCCGTTGCTGTAGCTGCTCTTGATCCAGGCGGCGTCGCGCACCTGGTGCGCGAGCGGGGCGTCATACGTCTCGGCCACGGGTCACTCCCCTGGTCAGGCGGAAGGTCCACGGGCCCTCGGAACCGTTCCGGGGGCTCAACTTCTCGGGATCATAACCCCGTTCAGGTGCAGATGCACGGTCGTCTGCACGTGCACGACCCCGGGTCGTGGCACCGTCACACTCGGTACGAAATAGGGCACAACACTCGGTCACCCTGCGTGACTCCCGCCCGGTCCCGTCCCGTCCGCCTCCCCCGCCCCCGCCGCTCCCCGGCACGCCGACGGCGGCCCCGGCACCCGGCGCGCACCACCCCGCCCCCGCCGTCACACACCCGCCGCGCAGCCGCCGCGCCCGTCCGCAACCCGACGCACGCCGCGGCAACACGCCCCCTGGCGCGGGGGGCTCCCGTGGCTACTCTGGGACGGGGACGAACGGGATCAAGGACGGACCACATGCGCACACCGCACAGCCACCGCCGCCCGGACGCACACCAGCCCTCGGCGACCGCCCTCCGCGGCCCCGCCGCCGCGGCCCGGCGCCACCGGACGACCGGGGCCCGGACCCGCGCCGCCCTCGCGGTGCTGGCGGTCGGCCTGCTCGCGGCCGGCTGCTCCGTCACCGTCGACGACGGCGACGAGGACGAGGTCCGCTCGCCGTTCACCGGTGAGTCGGTGGAGCCCGGCCCGGTGCTCGCGGTGAAGCTGGACAACGCCCCCGACGCCCGCCCGCACACCGGCCTGGCCGCCGCCGACATCGTCTACGCCTCCCAGGTCGAGGGCGGACTCAGCCGTCTGACCGCGATCTATTCGGGTGACGTCCCGGCGGAGACCGGGCCGGTGCGCAGCGCCCGCGAGTCGGACCTGCAGCTGCTGCGGACCTTCGGCGACCCGGCCTTCGCCTTCTCCGGCGCGCGGACGGCGGTGCTGCCGCTGATCGCGCAGTCCCCGGTCGAGGCCGTCACCCCGGACAGCGCACCGGGCGCGTTCTTCCGTGCCGACGGCCGCGAGGCGCCGCACAACCTCTTCCTGCGCCCGGCCGAGGGGCTGGACGACGCACCGGGGGCCTCCGACGCGTCCGACATCGGCTTCCGCTTCGGCGAGGCGCCGGAGGGCGGGCGGGAGACCGACGAGGAGACGGTCCGCTTCCCCAGCGCCTCCTTCTCCTTCGCCTGGTCGGACGAGGACGGCGCGTGGCGGGTGTCGATGGACGGCAGCCCGGCCGAGGACACCGGGTCGGGGCAGGTCACCGCCGCCACCGTGGTGGTGCAGTACGTGGACGTCCACGACTCGCAGTTCCCCGGCACCCCGTTCACCGAGACGGTCGGCTCGGGCGACGCGACCGTCCTGCGGGACGGCCGGGCCCACGACGCGCGGTGGGCGCGCAACTCGACCGCCGACGGCACGCGGTTCACCGGGGAGAACGGCGAGCGGCTGAACTTCGCGACCGGCCCCGTCTGGGTCGTGCTCGCCCCCGCCCCGGGCTGATCCACTCCGGCACCCGGGCCCCCTCCCCCGCAACCGCCCCTTCCGGTCCGCCGGCCACCGGGCGCGGCCGGCGCGCTTGACCTCAAGCTCACGTGAACTTCTACTCTCGTTCCCGTCCGCCGCACCGCACGGCCGGTCCACCGGCCGACCGCCCGCCCGACGCGCCCGGGAGCCGCCGTGAGCATGGAGATGACCGCGTGGAACGCGCTCTACAACGAGCACCACGCCGAGCACGACCGACACCCCTTCACCCGGGCGACGCTCCGCCGCATCGGTGCCTTCGCCCGCCCCCACCGCCGCGGGCTGGCCGCCTTCCTGGTGCTGAGCGTGACGACCGCCGCCCTCGCCGTCGCGACCCCGCTGCTCGCCGGCCGGGTCATCGACGTCATCACCACCGGCGGCAGCACCGGCACCCTCACCGCGCTCGCCGGACTGATCGCCGCCATCGCCGTCGCCGAGGCCGGGTTCGGCCTGCTCTCCCGCAGGCTCTCCGCCACCATCGGCGAGGGGCTCATCCTGGACCTGCGCCGAGCCGTCTACGACCACGTCCAGCGGATGCCCGTCGCCTTCTTCACCCGCACCCGGACCGGCGCCCTCGTCTCCCGGTTGAACAACGACGTCATCGGCGCGCAGCGGGCGTTCAGCGACACCCTCTCCGGCGTGCTCGGCAACATCGTGATGCTGCTGCTCGCCCTGGTCGCGATGGTCACCCTCTCCTGGCAGATCACCCTGCTCGCCCTGGCACTGCTCCCGGTCTTCGTCCTCCCCGCGCGGCGCCTCGGCACCCGGCTGGCGCAGCTCTCCCGCGAGGCCGCCAACCACGACGCCGTGATGACCACCCAGATGACGGAGCGCTTCTCCGCCCCCGGGGCGACCCTCGTCAAGCTCTACGGCCACCCCGAGCAGGAGTCGGCGGAGTTCGCCGCCCGCGCCCGCCGCGTCCGCGACATCGGGGTGCGGACGGCCATGCTGCAGATGGCCTTCGTCACCGCGCTCACCCTCGTCTCCGCCCTCGCGCTCGCGCTGGTCTACGGAGTCGGCGGCTGGTTCGCGCTGGCGGGCTCGCTGGAGACCGGCTCGGTCGTCGCCCTCGCCATGCTGCTCACCCGGCTGTACGCGCCGCTGACCGCGCTGGCAGGCGCCCGCGTCGAGGTCATGACCGCCCTCGTCAGCTTCCAGCGGGTCTTCGAGGTCCTCGACCTGGAACCGCTGGTCGCCGAGGCACCCGACGCCCGGCAGGCACCGGACGGGCCGCTCTCCCTGGAGTTCGAGGCCGTGGAGTTCGCCTACCCCTCGGCCGACAAGGTCTCCCTCGCCTCGCTGGAGGAGGTGGCCACCCTCGACGGCCGCGGCGGCGAGCAGGTGCTGCACCGGATCGACCTCCGCGCCGAACCCGGGCAGCTGATCGCCCTCGTCGGCTCCTCCGGCGCCGGCAAGTCCACCATCGCCCAGCTCGCGCCCCGGCTCTACGACCCGGACCGCGGCACGGTCCGGCTCGGCGGCACCGACGTCCGCGACCTCACCGCGCGCTCGCTGCGCGAGGCCGTCGGGCTGGTCACCCAGGACGGCCACCTCTTCCACGACACCATCCGCGCCAACCTGCTGCTGCCGCGCCCCGACGCCACCGAGGAGGAGGTCCGGGACGCGCTGCGCCGCGCCCGGCTGACCGACCTGGTCGCGGCCCTCCCGGACGGGCTGGACACCGTGGTCGGCGAACGCGGCTACCGGCTCTCCGGCGGGGAGCGCCAGCGGCTGACCATCGCCCGACTGCTGCTCGCCCGGCCGCGCGTCGTCATCCTGGACGAGGCCACCGCCCACCTCGACGCGACCTCCGAGGCGGCCGTGCAGGAGGCGCTGACCGAAGCGCTGCGCGGCAGGACCTCGCTGGTCATCGCGCACCGGCTCTCCACGGTGCGCGCGGCCGACCAGATCCTGGTACTGGAGGCGGGGCGGGTCGTGGAACGCGGGACGCACGAGCAGCTCCTCGCCGCCGGCGGCCGGTACGGCGAGCTGTACCGCACCCAGTTCGCGGACCCGGGCCGCGACGGCGGCAGTGGCAGCAGCGCCCCCGCGGCGGCCCCCGCCGTCGCGGGCTGACCACGGGACGCGGCGGCGGGCGGCGCCGAGCCGGTC
>NZ_JAAVJD010000156.1 GCF_012033735.1 Streptomyces lonarensis
CCGCTGTCGCGGCGGGTGGTGCGGGTGTCAGCCGACGACCGACAGGATGCGGACGTTGCCGGTACCGGTGGCGGTGCCGCGCTCGTTCAGCAGCCGGACCTCGCCGAAGAACTCACGTCCCTCGGGAGCGCCGGAACCGGGGGTGACCTCGGCACCCACGGTCGCGGTGTCGCCGCCGGCGAGCTCGACGACGGCGTCCTCGTCGACGGTGACGGTGCCGAGCTCCGGGCTGTAGAACACGTCCCGGTAGTCGTACTCGGTGGTGCCGGCCGGCGTCGCGTAGGCGTGCACCTCGACGGTGTACGTGCCGGGCGCGGGGGCGGCGAGCCGCACCCGCTCCTCCGAGCCGCCGGTGGCGCCGGAGCCCACCAGCGTCCCGTTGCGGTAGACGTACAGGTCCAGGTCGGCGGCGGCGTCGGACGGCGAGCCGATGACCGCCTCGAACGAGGAGACGCCGGCACCGATCTCGACGGTGCTGAGCGTCACCCGCTCGTTGTCCGCGATGGACGGGCGGTCGGACTTGGCGGAGCCCAGCTCGCCGCCGGCGAGGGTGCCGGTGATGTCGGCGAAGCCGTTGGTGACGTCCCACTCCACGGCCACGGGCTCACCCGCGGTGGCCTCCTCGACGGTCTGCACCGCCGGGTCGAAGGAGGCGCCGAGCGCGGTGGCGGTCAGCGTGTAGGGGTTGGCCGCCGTCGGGGAGGTGCGGCGCGCGTCCACGGCCAGCTCGTAGACGCCCGGCATCGGGTCGGCGTACGAGCGCAGGTCGGGACGGCAGGTGTTCCGCGGGTCGGAGAAGTTGTTGTAGCAGGAGAACACCGCCTGCTCGTCCATGGGCATGCCCCACGGGCTGATGGTCAGCCAGCGGGTCTGGCTGTTCTCGGCGAGGTCGCCGATGCGGATCTCGAAGGACTCGGCGCCCTCGGGGACCCGCACGAAGTGCGACTCGGGGTTGTTGCGGGGGACGGTGCCCTGGGCGGTGTGCGCGTACTCGGGGGAGGACAGCTCCTCCGGGACGACGACGGTGGCCAGCGCGCGGTGGCTGGAGCCCAGGGTGCGGAAGTCGTGCACCGAGACGATGGCGCTGTGGATGCCGGTGGCACCGGGCTTGGCCTCGACCTTGACGGTCACCGGCTTGTTCAGCGGCATCAGCACGACGCCCAGGCCGCGGAGGCGGAACGTCTTGTCGACGTTCTGCTCCAGCTTCACCTGGTGCAGTACCGGGTGCTTGGGGCCGGAGGTGCGGGTGAAGGTGACGTCGTAGGTCTTGCTCTTGCCCACCGCGGGGCCGGTCTCACGGTCGTAGATGCCGGTGCCTGTGTGCGGGGTGGCGAGGAACTCCGACAGCGCGTGGCTGACGGGCGCCTTCACGTCGTACTGGTACGGCTCGGTCGGCAGGACGATGTGGCGCCAGGCGGCGACGGTGTCCATCAGACCGGAGCCCTGCTGGTAGGCCTGCAGGCCCTTGACCGGCTTGGCGCTGCCGAGGAGGGCGGCGCGCAGCTTGGAGGGGGTGACCTTGATGCCCCACTGCTTGCCCGCGGAGAGCAGCAGCGCGGAGGCGCCGGCGACCTGCGGGGCGGACATCGAGGTGCCGTTGAGCATGCCGTACCCGGCGGGCAGGGTCCAGCCGGCCTCGGGCACGCCGGAGCCGGCCTGCCAGGTCGGGATGGTGTTCACGGCGGCGCCGGGGCCGACGATGTCGGGCTTGAACCCGCCGTCGGAGCGCGGGCCGCGCGAGGAGAACGGGAAGAGCGCGTAGGGGTTCTCCACCGAGGAGCCGTAGTTGGCGGCCCAGGTCTCCTTGGAGACCGCGGCGCCGACGCTGATGACCTTGTCGGCGACGGAGGGGTCGCCGACGGTGTTGGCGCCGGGGCCGCTGTTGCCGGCGGAGATGATGAGCTGGACGCCGTAGGTGTCGATCAGCTCGGCGTACAGCCGCGCGCGGGCGTTGTTGCCGTCGTTGAGCGCGGGCAGGCCTCCGATCGACATGTTGACGATGTCGACGCCGCGGTTGACGACGAGGTCGATCATGCCCTCGGTCAGCGCGGTCGCGGTGCAGCCGCCGCCGAAGACGCAGGCGCGGGAGGAGACGACCTTGGCGCCGGGGGCGGCGCCGTCCATCGCGCCGCCGAACAGGCCGTTGGCCGCGGTGATGCCGGCGACGTGGGTGCCGTGGGCACCGGAGACGATGCCGATGTTGACGAAGTCGGCGGTCTCGCCGATCCAGTCACCGCCGTAGGGGTCCATGGGGACGTCCTCGCGGATCTCCACCACGAACGGGATGGCCTCGGCCACCGGGGTGTCGGGGTTGTCCTCACCGAACAGCCCGAAGTCGAAGTTCTCCTTGTAGGGCTTCATCACCTTGTCGTTGGTGAAGTCGCCGTCGTCGTCGAGGTCGACGATGACGGTGCCCGCCTCCGCGTCGTACAGCAGCGCCCAGCTGCCGTCGGTGCGGCCGTCCCGGTCGAGGTCGCCGTTCATCTCGCCGCCGCGGGTGGCGGACTCCTCGAACAGCGCGACCAGGTAGTCGCCCTCGGGGGCGGTGTAGGTGCGGCCGTCGAACTGGAAGGACGGGCCGGAGACCTCGGTGACCATCGGCCGCCAGGTGCGGTCGTTGTCGACGATCGGGTCGGTCGCGGTGACCGAGTCCACGATCTTGCGCTCGCCGGTGGTGGTCTCCTGGAGCGCGGGGTGCATCAGGTCGACGCCGGTGTCGATGACACCGATGGTGATCCCGCGGCCGTCGGCGCGCGGGTTCTTCTTCACGAAGTCGACGGCGCCGATCTCGTGGGAGGGGTTGTACGGGTTCTTCGCCGGCGTGGAGGCGTCGGGGCCCGGATAGGTGGAGTTGGTGCGCGCGGTCTGCGAACCGGCGGTGTCGACCTTGGGGTCGGGGAGTTCGATCTCCTCGTTGAGGTCGACCGCGTGGACCGCGGAGTTCTTGGTGGCCGATGCGATGGCGGACTCGGCCGATCCGGTGGGGAGTGTCGCCCGCACATAGCCGATGCTGTCCTCGTGGTACCCGACGGAGGCGCCTGCGACGGCCTCCAGTTCCGCGACGACACCGGCGGTCTCACCGGGCTCCGTGGCGATCAGCACGGTCACGTGCTCCTCGCCGGCGGTCTTCGCCTCCGCGAGACGCGTGGCGTCCTCGGCGCCGAACTTGTCGTCGAGCTGCTCGAACGGCTTGTCCGGCACGGCGAGGGGGCTGGTCTCCTCGGCCGCGAAGGCAGGGCTGACGCCGCCCGCTGCGACGGCGGCGACGACGCCGACCGCCAGGGCTGCTCGGGATATGCGTCTCACGCCCGGTGGTGTAGAGGATATGAACGGGGCTGTTCGGGTCATGGCCATCCTTGTTCGCTATCCGGGTGGGGATGGCCGGTAAGCATACGGAAATGGTCCACGAGTGGGGCCGGTTGAGGGAATGTTGTAAGAATGAGATGACGACGCGCGCGCTTTTCCCGCCCTAACTCGGGCGATAGGGACTCCCCTCGGCGCAATTGTTGATCTTGAAAAGCGGGGTGTGCGCCCGGCGTGCCCTGTGCGCCCCCCCGATGCGCCGCCCCCCCGTCCGCCGCCGACGCCGGAGCCGCCGGGGCGCTCGTCCGCCGGCGGCTCCCCGCAGGGCCCCCGCCCCGGTCGGGTCCCGGCGCCGCGCTCAGGGCCCCGCGGACGTGCCGGTCAGCGGGGCAGCACCGTCACGTAGGCGGCCGGCGGCCGGGTGGTCGCCGCCAGCAGCGCCGTCCGCACCATCGACGCACGCAGCCCCGGCTCCTCCGCGACCTGCCGCGGCGTCATCGACACCACCGCCACCCCCAGGCGCTCCAGCGCCTCCCGCCGCTCCCGCGCCACCCGCTCCACCGCCGCGTCACGCCGGGCGGTCCGCGTGTCCAGCCGCACCGCGACCGCGTGATCCGGCCAGTAGGCGTCCACCGACCCCAACTGCGGGCCACCGGGCAGCCGCAGCCGCACGTTCCACAGCGGATCGGGCAGCCCGCCGTCGCGGACCAGGGCCAGCAGCCGGTCCTCCGCCACCCGGCGGCCCGCCGCCACCATCGCACCGATCGCCGCGTCCACGTGGGGCAGCGCGCGCAACCGCGCCCGGCCCAACTCCCGCACCACCGCGGCGGCGTCGCACCGCCCGCTGGTCACCGCCTCCACCAGCACCTCCCGCACCACAGCCGGGTCCGTCGGCGGGGCCACCGCGTCGGCGACCGCCCAGGTCGGCGGTGCCAGCGCGAAACCGTCGACCGCCACCGGCCGCGGCAGCCGACCGCAGCGGGTGACCCCGACCCGGCCCGTCGCCGCCAACGGCGACGCGTGCGGCACCAGCAGGTCCGCCCGGTCCAGCAGCGCGGGCCGCGGCGCCGACCGGAAGCCGTACAGCGCCAGCGCCGACATCCCCGTCAGCAGCGCCGGCTGCTCCCCGGCCTCGGCGCCGCCCTCGGCCTCCGCGTAGCGCCGCGCGGCCAGCAGGAGTTCCTCCCCGCGCGGCGCCGCGTCGTGCAGCAGGAACACCCCCGGCGCGGGCTGCTGCCAGTCGCCGCCCGGCGCGCTGCGCCGCCGGGCCTCGGCGGCGCTCACCCCGTGCGCGTGCAGATCCCGCAGCGTCATGACCCGGTGCCAGGCGTCGGCGGGCAGCCGGTGCGGACGGTGCGAGAGCGAAGCGTCGTGAGTCATGGCTCGGTGATGCCCATTGCTGCACGGTCCGTCACCTCCGTTACACGCCTGTCGAAGAACCGGGACACAACGGGTCTCAAGTGGCGAGGCCGGTGCGCCGAGGACACACCGGTCACGGGGCCGCTCCCGGCCCGGCGCCGGGTGCCTCGCCCAGCGCGCCGCGGCGGGTCGGACTCGCCGCGGGCCGGCCACCGCACCCCGTGCGACGACCGGCCCGCGCCGGGCAGCGGCTCAGCGCCCCGCGGCGTCCCGCTCCCGGCCCCGCAACCCGCGCGCCAGGTCGTCCCGCGCCTCCAGCACCAGGCGACGCAGCGCCGGCGGCGCCTCCGGGTTGCCGTCGAGCCAGGCGTCGGCCGCGTCCAGTGCCGGACGGCCCTGCGCGTCCGGGAACAGCCCGCGCACCACCGACATCCCCGTCTCGATCGACCGCTCGGCCCACACCCGGCCGATCACCTCGAAGTACCGCTGCGCGTACGGCGCCTGCAACGCGGCCTGGCCCGGCCGGGCGAACCCCTCGATCGTCGCCTCCAGCAGCGCGTTGGAGAGCGTGTCACCCTCCACCGCCACCTGCCACGCACGCGCCTTCACCTCCGCGTCGGGCCGCGCGGTGAGCGCGCGCGTGTGGTGCCGTGCGCCCGAGGCGGTGCTGTCCCGGGCCAGCTCCTCGTCGAGGCGGGCCGCGTCGGCCCGGCCCGCCGACGCGAGCGTCAGCAGGAACCGCCAGCGCAGCTCCTGGTCCACCGCCAGCCCGGGGACCTCGCCCGAGCCGTCGAGCAGCGACGCCAGCAGCTGGAGCTCGGCCGGGGCCGAGGCCACTCGGGCGAGGAACCGCGCCCAGGCCAACTGCTGGTCACTGCCCGGCTCCGCCCGCCGCAGCTCCGTGAGCGCCGACTGCGCCAGCTCCGCGGCGGCCGACCCCTGCCGCTCCGGCGCGCTGTAGTGGTGCAGCGCCGACTCGGCCCAGGCGTGCACCATCTGGAGCACCCCGATCTCCGACTCGCGCCCGGCGAACCGGCGGACCAGCGTGAGGAAGTCCGTCGCCGGCATCAGCCCGTCGCGCGTGAGGTTCCACACCGCCGACCAGCACAGCGCCCGCGCCAGCGGGTCCTCGACGTCGCCGAGGTGGTCGCGCAGCGTCGCCAGCGACCGCTCGTCGAACCGCGTCTTGCAGAACGTCAGGTCCTCGTCGTTGACCAGCACCAGGTCGGGCCGTTCCGCGCCCACCAGCTCCGGCACCGCGCTGCGCACCCCGGAGACGTCCGTCTCGCACTGCGCGTACCGGCGCAGCGCCCCGTCGGCCGGGTCGCGCCGGTACAGGCCGACGGCGACCCGGTGCGGACGCAGCTCCTCGCCGCGGGCCGCGGGCAGCGCACGCTCCGCCGGGACTGGCGGCTCCTGGAGCACCGACAGCTCCGTCACCCGGCCCTCGGCGTCGCACACCACCTGCGGGGTGAGGGTGTTGACGCCGGAGGTCTGCAGCCAGGATTTCGCCCAGCCCGCCATGTCGCGCCCCGAGACCTCCTCCAGCACCGACAGCAGGTCCGCCAGGGTGGTGTTGCCCCAGGCGTGGCGCTGGAAGTACCGGCGCGCCCCCTCCAGGAAGGCGTCCCGCCCCACGTACGCCACCAGCTGCTTGAGCACCGAGGCGCCCTTGGCGTAGGTGATGCCGTCGAAGTTGAGCTTGGCGTCCTCCAGGTCGCGGATGTCCGCGGTGACCGGGTGGGTCGACGGCAGCTGGTCCGCGCGGTACGCCCACGCCTTGCGGCGGTTGGCGAAGGTGATCCACCCGCTGCTGAACCGGGTCGACTCCACCAGCGAGAACGCCCCCATGAAGTCGGCGAACGACTCCTTCAGCCACAGGTCGTCCCACCACTCCATGGTGACCAGGTCGCCGAACCACATGTGCGCCATCTCGTGGAGCAGCGTGTTGGCCCGGCCCTGGTACGCCGCGTCGGTGGTGCGCCCCCGGAAGACGTACTCCTCCGTGAAGGTGACGCACCCCGGGTTCTCCATGGCGCCCAGGTTGTACTCCGGCACGAACGCCTGGTCGTACTTGCCGAACGGGTACGGGAAGCCGAAGTGGTCGTGGAAGAAGTCCAGGCCGCGCTTGGTGGTGTCGAAGATCTCCGCCGCGTCGAAGTGCGGTGCCAGACCCTTGCGGCACAGCGCGCCCAGCGGCACCTCCAGCGTCGAACCGTCGGGCAGCTGCCGGGACCAGTGGTCCGTCTCGTGGTGGTACGGGCCGGCCAGCACCGTCGTGATGTAGGTGGAGATCGGCCGCGTCGTCGCGAAGGTTCGCGTGGCGCCCGAGCCGTCGGCCAGCTCCCGCCGACCGGTCTCGGCGCCGTTCGACAGCACCGTCCAGTGCGAGGGCGCGGTCACCGAGAAGTCGAACGGCGCCTTCAGGTCCGGCTGCTCGAAGGTGGCGAAGACCCGGCGGGCGTCGGCCGGCTCGTACTGCGTGTACAGGTACACCTCGCCGTCCTCCGGGTCGGTGAAGTGGTGCATCCCCTCGCCGGTCCGGCTGAAGGCGCACCGGGCGTCCACCACCAGCTCGTTCTCCTCGGCGAGCGACGGCAGCCGCACCCGCGTCCCGTCGAAGACGCGGTCCGCGTTGAGCGGTTCCCCGTTGAGGGTGACGGAGTGGACGTGCGGCGCCACCAGGTCGGCGAAGCTGTCCGCGCCCGGCTCGGCGCACGAGAACCGGATGGTCGTCGTGGAGCGGAAGGTGCGCGGACCGGACGCCGGCGGCGGCTCCGTCGCCGAGCGCAGGTCCAGCGAGACCTGGTACCCGTGAACGGTCAGCAGGCGGGCACGCTCACGCGCCTCCTCGCGGGTCAGGTTCTCTCCTGGCACGGCTCGGCTCCCTCGTCTAGGCGGTGGCCGCCGCCCCGGCCCCGCGCGCGGGCGCTCGGTCACGGGGCGGGACCGGCTCGGCAGCGGCCGGATCAGGACACACGGTACGGCCCGCGGGCCGCCCCGCGCGGCTCCGGGGGCGCAGGCGCGCCCCCGTGGGACGGAATGCCCGCGCGCCCCGGCACGTTGGCCCGTACGTTGTCCACCCGACGTCACCGTCCGCCCGAGGAGGGCCCCGCATGTCCGAGCGCACCACCCCCGTGACCGCCGACTTCTGGTTCGACCCCATGTGCCCGTGGGCGTGGATGACCTCCCGCTGGATGCTGGAGGTGGAGAAGGTCCGTCCGGTGAAGGTCCGCTGGAACGTCATGAGCCTGTCGGTCCTCAACGAGAACCGCGAGGAACTGCCCGAGAAGTACCGCACCCTGATGGCCGAGGGCTGGGGCCCGGTCCGGGTCGCGATCGCCGTCGACCAGGCCCACGGCCAGGAGGCGCTCGCCCGCTACTACACCGCCATCGGTACCCGCATCCACCCCGGCGGCGAGAAGGACTTCACCGCCGCGATCACCGGCGCCCTCGCCGACGCCGAGCTGCCCGCCGAGCTCGCCGCCGCCGCCGACAGCGAGGAGTACGACGAGGCGCTGCGCGCCTCCCACAGCGCCGGCATCGACCTCGTCGGCCAGGACGTCGGCACCCCGGTCATCGCCGTCCCCGGCCCCGACGGCGACCAGGTCGCCTTCTTCGGACCCGTCGTCACCCCCGCGCCGCGCGGGGAGGCCGCCGCACGGCTGTGGGACGGCACCCTGCTCGTCGCCTCCACCCCCGGCTTCTACGAGCTGAAGCGCACCCGGACCCAGGGCCCCGTCTTCGACTGACGCACCCCGGGCCGCGGCGCAGCCGCGAAGGGGCCCGGTGGCGCGCCCTCACGGGCGGCCCACCGGGCCCCTTTCGTACCGCTGTACCGCTGCACCGGCCCGTTCTCCCCTCACGGGGGCGGGCCGGCGGCGGTCACGGCGCCAGCAGCAGGGTGTTCGCGCGCTGCTTGGCGGCGGTGTAGCGGGCAGCGACGTCCTGCCAGTTCACCACGCGCCACATCGCCTCGACGAAGTCGACCTTCTGGTTGCGGTACTGCAGGTAGAAGGCGTGCTCCCAGGCGTCGAAGACCAGGATCGGGACCGAGCCCTGGCCGACGTTGCCCTGGTGGTCGTAGACCTGCTCGACGACGAGGCGACCGCTGACCGGCTCGAACGCCAGCACGCCCCAGCCGGAGCCCTGGGTGGTGGCGGAGGCCTTGGACAGCTGCGCCTTGAAACGCGCGAACGAACCGAAGGACTCGGCGATCGCGTCGGCCAGCTCCCCGGTGCCGTCCTTCTCCAGCGGCTCGCCGCCGCCGTCACCGGTCATGTTCTGCCAGTAAATGGAGTGCAGGATATGGCCGGAGAGGTGGAACGCGAGGTTCTTCTCCAGGCCGTTGATGTTGCCCCAGCTGTCGGTGGCGCGCGCCTCCTCGAGCTGCTCAAGGGTGTCGTTGGCGCCCTTCACATAAGCGGCGTGGTGCTTGTCGTGGTGCAGCTCGATGATCTCGCCGCTGATGACGGGCTCGAGAGCCACGTAGTCATAGGGGAGCTCAGGGAGAGAGTAGACAGCCATGTCGGTAACCCTTCGACGGCGTTCATGCGCAGCGTGCCTTTTATGCGTATCGCTTGCCCCGGAAGGCTAACAGTAATGATCTCCACCGACCGCGCGACCCCACGGCGGCCGACCGGGGGGTGAACACCGTGTCAGGGCAACAGCCGACCCTATGAATCCCGGCCCGGTCTGTTGTCGCCGCTCGCCGAAGACCACTCGTACGACTGCCTGCTTTAGTGGGTATTCCCGTCCTACCGAGCCAGGAGACTCGTATGAGTACAGCCGCTGTCGCCACCCGGCCGGGCGCGGTCCTCGCGGACCTGCTGCCGGCGCGTTCCGTCCCGAGCACCCGTGTCCGCGACGTCGCCCTCGTCGTGGGCGGTGCCGTTCTCACCGGCGTCGCCGCGCAGGTCGCGCTGCCCGTGCCCGGTTCGCCCGTCCCCGTCACCGGCCAGACCTTCGCGGTCCTGCTGGTCGCCCTCGCGTTCGGCCCCATGCGGGCCCTGCTGTCCATGCTGCTCTACCTGGCCGTCGGCATGGCCGGCATGCCGTGGTTCACCGACGGCACCGCCGGCTACGCCTTCCCCAGCCTCGGCTACGTCCTCGGCTTCCTGCTCGCCGCGCTGGTCGTCGGGAACCTCGCCCGCCGCGGTGGGGACCGCACCCCGCTGCGCACCGCCGGCACCATGGCCGCCGGCAGCCTCTCCATCTACGCCGTCGGCGTGCCCTACCTGGCCCTGTCGACCGGCATGTCCGCCACCGAGGCGATGGCCGCCGGCCTCGTCCCCTTCCTCATCGGCGACGCCCTCAAGGCCGCGCTGGCGATGGGCGCCGTGCCCGCCGTCTGGAAGCTGCTGGGCCGCCGCGACAGCTGACCGGAAGCCGGCCGGCCGCGCCCGAGCGGCCCGACCGGCCCTACCACGACCGCCCGCCCCGTCCGTCCCGGCGCCCGCCCGGGGCAGGACCGGGCGGGCGGTCGTGTCAGACTCGTTGCCATGCGCGTCTACCTCGGCTCCGACCACGCCGGCTACGAACTCAAGAACCACCTGGCGGACTGGCTGACCCGAAACGGTCACGAGCCCGTCGACTGCGGCCCGCACATCTACGACGCACTCGACGACTACCCGCCGTTCTGCCTGCGCGCCGCTGAGCGCACCGCCGCCGACCCCGAGGCGCTCGGTGTCGTCATCGGCGGCTCCGGCAACGGCGAGGCCATCGCCGCCAACAAGGTCCGCGGCGTGCGCTGCGCCCTCGCCTGGAGCGAGGAGACCGCCCGGCTGGGCCGCCAGCACAACAACGCCAACGTCGTCGCCGTCGGCGCCCGGATGCACAGCCTGGACGAGGCCACCGCCCTCGTCGCGGCCTTCCTCGCCACCCCCTACTCCGACGAGGACCGGCACACCCGCCGCATCGACATGCTGACCGCCTACGAGAACGACGGCGTGCTGCCGCCCGTTCCCGCCCACCACCCGCAGGGCTGATGCCCGAGGGACACACGATCCACCGGCTCGCCGCCGACCTGCACGCCCGGTTCACCGGTGCGGTGGTGTCGGCGTCGAGTCCGCAGGGCCGCTTCGCCGACAGCGCGGCCCTGGTGGACGGGCACCGCATGACGGGGACCGAGGCGCACGGCAAGCACCTCTTCCTCGGTTTCGACGCGGCCAGGCCCGGCGGCGCCGGTGCGGGCCCCGCCGGCACCCGGTGGGTCCACATTCACCTGGGTCTCTACGGCAAGTTCACCGTCCGTGACGGCGAGGCACCGCCGCCGCGCGGCCAGATACGGCTGCGCCTCACCGACGAGGGGCACTACGCGGACCTCCGCGGCCCCAACACCTGTGAGCTCATCACCCGCGGCGAGAAGCAGCAGCTCCACCAGCGGCTGGGCCCCGACCCGCTGCGCGAGGACGGCGACCCCGCCGTCGCCTACGAGCGACTCGCCCGCAGCTCGGTGGCGGTCGGCGCGCTGCTCCTGGACCAGAAGATCATCGCCGGGGTGGGCAACATCTACCGCGCGGAGGTGCTGTTCCGCCACGGGGTGGACCCCTACCTGCCGGCCAAGCTGCTGCCCCGGCGGACCTGGGACGAGATGTGGCGGGACCTCACCGAGCTGATGGCCGCCGGGGTCGCCGCCAAGCGCATCGACACCGTGCGGCCCGAGCACACCCCCGAGGCGATGAACCGCGAGCCGCGGGTCGACGGCCACGGGGGTGAGGTCTACGTCTACCGGCGCGCGCACCGCACGTGCCTGATCTGCGGCACGCCGGTGCGCACCGCGGAGATGTTCGGGCGCAACCTGTTCTGGTGCCCCACCTGCCAGCCGGCGCACGCCCCGGCGGCCGAGGCGGGCTCCCGCCGCAGCTGAGCCCGGGGAGCCCCGGGCGTGCCCCCGGAGCGTGCGCCGGTGTCCGCGCGCCCCGGGGCCGGGGCGCTGTCCCGCCCCTGAGCCGTCCCGCCCCCGGAGCTGTCCCGGCCCCCGGCGCCGTGCCGGGTCAGCCGCCGTCGGTCAGCCGCCGCACCGCCGACACCAGCCGGTCCACGTGCTCCACCGGCGTCCCCGCACCGAAGCTGACCCGGACGGCCTGCACCGGCGCGTCGTCGCAGCCCCCCGCCTCCGGGCCCGGCACCGCCGCGTCGCCCTCGGCCAGCAGACTCCGCAGCAGCGGGTGCGCGCAGAACAACCCGGCCCGCACACCGATGCCGAACTCGTCCGACAGCCGCCGCGCGAACTCCGCGCTGTCGTGGCCCTCCACCACGAACGACACCACCGCGACCCGTTCCGCCCCGGGCCCGAACAGCGACAGTTCACGGATGGCCGGCACCGACGCCAGCCCCTGCCGCAGCCGCCGCAGCAGCGCCTGCTCGTGCGCGGTCACCGCCGCGTACCCGACCTCGGACAGCGCGCGGCACGCCGCCGCCAGCGCGTGCACCCCGACGACATTGGGCGAACCGGCCTCGTGCCGCGCCGGGCCCTGCTGCCACACCGGCACCAGCCCGTCGACCGCGCCGCCGTCCACCCGCAGCGAGGCGCCGCCGCCCGCCAGGTACGGCTCGGCGGCGTCCAACCAGTCGGCGCGCCCCGCCAGCACCCCGGCACCGAACGGCGCGTAGACCTTGTGGCCGGAGAACGCCACCCAGTCGACGCCGAGTTCCGCGACATCCACCGCACGGTGCGGCACCAGCTGCGCGGCGTCCAGCACCGTACGGGCGCCGTACTCCCGCGCCACCTCGGCGAGTTCGGCCACCGGCCACAGCTCGCCGGTCACGTTGGAGGCGCCGGTCACGCACAGCAGCGCGGGCCGCCCGGCGGGCAGCTCCCGCAGCGCCGCGGCGGCGACCGCCACCGCGTCGCCCGGCGAGGCGGGGGCGGGCAGTGTCACGACGCGGTGGCCGCGGTGCTCCCACGGCAGCAGCGCCGCGTGGTGCTCGGTCTCGAAGACCAGCACCGTGCAGTCGGCCGGCAGCGCGGCCGCCAGCAGGTTGAGCGAGTCGGTCGTGGACCGGGTGAAGACCACCTGGTCGTCCGGGCGGCAGCCGAGGAACGCCGCCACATCCCGGCGGTCCCGCTCGAACAGCTCGGTGGAGAGCCGGGAGAGGTGGCCCGCGCCCCGGTGCACGCTGCCGTACTGCGGCAGGTAGGCGACGACCGCCTCCTGGACGGCGCGCGCCGCCGGCGCGCTGGCCGCCAGGTCGAGCGCGGCGTACGGGGCCTCCCCGCCGCCGGTCAACGGCGCCCGGACGTCGTCCCCGAGCACCGCGAGCGGCGGCGGCGGACAGGCGTCCGGCTCCGCGTCCGGCGTGACGGCGGCGGCAGCGGCGTCTGCGGCGGCCGGGGTGCCGCAGGCCACGGC
>NZ_JAAVJD010000157.1 GCF_012033735.1 Streptomyces lonarensis
CCCCGGCCGCGTGCGCGATGGTGGAGCCGAGGTCGACCTCGCTGTCGTCGAGTTCCACCCCGAACTCCTCCTGGGAGGCGACGGACAGCTCGACGCCGGGGCGTGGGCCGCGCGGGGCGTGGTGGTGCGGGGTCCGGCGGCGGCCGGGTCGGGATCGTGGTGGGTGGCCGTGCCCGGTGTCACCGGAGCGGGTGTGCCGGTGACGGGGGTGGTGGTGCCGGGGGCGGCGGACTCGCCGGCATGGGTGCCCGAGCTGTACGACGGCACCCGTCCGGCGTCGTGCGGCGGCGCCGCGCCCCGGGACGGCTGCGCGCCCGCGCGGTGGCCCTGGGCACCCCCGTGACGAACTTTGATTCAGAACGTACGCTGCTGAATATGGCTATGCATACCGTGGTCGTCGGCACGTCCGGCACCTCCCTCGACGACATCACCCGCGTCGCCCGCGGCGACGCCCGGGTCGAGGTCGGCGCCGACGCGCTGGCCGCCCTCGCCGCCGCCCGGCGCGTCATCGACGACCTCGCCGCCAAGCCCGAACCCGTGTACGGCGTCTCCACCGGCTTCGGCGCGCTGGCCGTCCGCCACATCGGCCCCGACCTGCGTGCGCGCCTCCAGCGCAACATCGTCCGCTCGCACGCTGCCGGCATGGGGCCGCGCGTCGAACGCGAGGTCGTCCGCGGTCTGCTGTTCCTGCGGCTGAAGACGCTCGCCTCCGGGCACACCGGGGTCCGCCCCGAGGTCGCCACCGCCATGGCCGACCTGCTCAACGCCGGGATCACCCCGGCCGTGCGGGAGTACGGCTCCCTCGGCTGCTCCGGCGACCTCGCCCCGCTGTCCCACTGCGCCCTCACCCTCATGGGCGAGGGCGAGGCCGAAGGCCCCGACGGCCGGCTCCGGCCCGCCGCCGAGCTGCTCGCCGAGCACGGCCTGGCCCCGGTGGAGCTGCGCGAGAAGGAAGGACTCGCCCTCCTCAACGGCACCGACGGCATGCTGGGGATGCTCGCCCTGGCGCTGGCGGACTTCGGCCGCCTGCTCACCGCCGCCGACATCACCGCCGCACTGACCCTGGAAGCGCTGCTCGGCGCCGACGCCGTGCTCGCCGCCGACCTCCACGCCGTCCGCCCGCACCCCGGCCAGGCCGCCAGCGCCGACAACATGCGCCGCGTTCTCGCCGGCTCCGCCCTCACCGGCCACCACCAGGACGCAGCCCCGCGGGTGCAGGACGCCTACTCGGTGCGGTGCGCGCCGCAGGTCGCCGGGGCGGGACGGGACACCCTCGACCACGCCCGCACCGTCGCCGAGCGGGAACTGGCCTCGGCGGTGGACAACCCCGTCGTGCTCCCCGACGGCCGCGGCGGCGGCCGCGTCGAGTCCAACGGCAACTTCCACGGGGCGCCCGTCGCCTACGTGCTGGACTTCCTCGCCATCGCCGCCGCCGATCTCGCCTCGATCGCCGAACGGCGCACCGACCGGCTGCTCGACCGCCATCGCTCCCATGGCCTGCCGCCGTTCCTCGCCGACGACCCCGGCGTCGACTCCGGGCTGATGATCGCCCAGTACACGCAGGCCGCGCTGGTCAGCGAGATGAAGCGCCTCGCCGCGCCCGCCTCGGTCGACTCCATCCCCTCCTCCGCGATGCAGGAGGACCACGTCTCCATGGGCTGGTCCGCGGCCCGGAAGCTGCGCACCGCCCTGGACAACCTCACCCGGGTCGTCGCGGTGGAGCTCTACACGGCGACCCGCGCACTGGAGCTGCGGGGCGCGCTGCCCGCCACGCGGGAGCTGGCGCCGGGACCGGCCGGGCAGGCCGTCACGGCCGCGGCGAGGGCCGCCGGCGTCGAGGGGGCGGGGCCCGACCGCTACCTGACGCCGGACCTCGACGCGGCGGAGGCGTTCGTCCGGGACGGCTCGCTCGTCCGCGCGGCGGAGACGGTGACGGGTCCGCTGCACTGAAGCGGTCGGCGCGGGCTGCGGTCGGTGCGGGCTGCGGCCGGCTCCGGCGCTGCGCGCCCCAGGGGGTCGGCGCTCCGGTGCCGCGCGCCGTGGAGGTGCGCCGGGAACGGTGGCAGCTGCACGGAGCTGACGTTCGGTGACGGCCGTCCGGTCACACCCGGTGACGGCCGACCGGGGGAGTCCTACCGACGGCGCCGGACCCGCGGCGCCGCCGGCGGACGTTCAGCGGGTGCCCTCGATGGTCGAGACGGGGCGTATCTCGTCCTGCTGACTCAGCTCCGCGTCGGAAGCCGGATGCTGCGCCTCGTCACCCGAGGGCGGCGACGGCAGCAGCCAGACCCCGCAGAGCACGCAACCCGCCACCACCCCCATGACCAGGGGGCGACGGCTGACGGCCGGGTGTTGTTCTGCCACGGGAGTACTCCTGGAAATGGTGCGAACCGGCGGCGTGCGCAGCGATGTTACGACCCGCCGCGGGTCGCACGAAAGGGGCCCGTGGGCTGGGACCTAGGCTCCGGTCCATGAGTGCAGATGAATCGCGATATGTCCGGCTGCATGTCGAGCTCGTACTGGAGGTGGCCGACGCGGAGCGGCTGACCTCCGTCGCCCGACAGCGCGTCGACGCCGACGAGTTGATGCCGGACGCCGAGCGTCTGGCCGCGCGGGAGGCGGTGGCCGGGGAACCGGCGGAGGCGGTCGCCTATCTCGTGGAACCGGTCGCGTTGGTCGGGGACCTACCCGGGGTCGAACTGGTTCATGCCTCGTGGAGCAGCGAACCCACCGACGCAGCCGGGGAGCCGCCGGCCGACCCCGACGCGGACTGGTACGGCTGAGCCCGCGGCCGTGACATCCGGTGACCTACGGCGAGGGACAGGGGCGACGGGGTGTCACCCCGCGTGGTCGGCGCCGCCGCTGTCGCTGCCGCCCGTGCCGGCGGGCCGGTCCGGCAGCAGCCGGGGCACCGCGTGCACGTACACCACCATGCCGACGACCTCCACCAGCGTCTGGGTCACCATCACCACCGCCACCACGGCCAGCTCGTCGGGGAGCGCCAGCGCCAGCGGGAGGAGGACCAGCCCGTTGCGGGTCGCGCCGGTGAAGACCACCGCGCGCCCGTCCGGCGCTCCCAGCCCGAACCCGCGGGCGACCAGCCGCCCCGCCACCGCCATCACCACCAGGAACGCCGCGAAGAACGGCACCGTCCCCAGCACCACGCCCGGGCCGCCGTCCAGCTTCGGCAGCTGCGAGGCCACCACCAGCAGCAGCGTCCCGATCATCAGCGGCACCATCAGCGCCTCGGCCACCGGCGCCACCCGGGCCGTCACCCGCGCGGAGAGCTGCGTCAGCCACGCCAGCGCCAGCGGCACCACGATGAAGGTCACGAACGCCTCGACGAACGGACCGGCCTCGACCACCTCGGCCAGCTCCGAGCCGAGGAAGAGCACCAGGAAACCGGGGAGCAGCACCAGCTGCGCGACCAGCAGCAGCGGCGTCGCCGCCAGCAGCCGCCGGGCGCCGCCGCCGGCGAGCCGGCAGAAGGCGATCACGTAGTCCACGCAGGGGCAGAGCAGGACGAGCAGGACGCCCAGCCGGATCGCCGGATCGCCGGGCAGCAGCGGGAACATCGCCAGCACCACCAGCGGCACCACGGCGAAGTTGACCACCAGGGCCGCACCGAGGAACCGGCCCGCCCGCAGCGAGCGCAGCAGCTCACCCGCCGGGACCTGGAGGAACGTCACGTACAGCAGGCCCACCAGGACGGGGACGACAGCCGGCTCCGCCGCGGCGCCCGCGCCGGGCGCGAGCAGCCCCCACACCGCGCCGGCCGCCACCGCGGCGGCGTACAGCGCCACCTGGAACCGGTCGAGCCACCCCGTCAGCCCCGCCACCCCGCACCGGTCCTTCCGGCGGTCGACACCGCCACGCCGCTCCGCGGGCCGGGCGGCCCGCCCCACGACCCTACGACCGGCCTGCGGCCCGCCCCGCCGCCCGTCCGCGCCCGGCCCGTACCGTCGGCGGTCACACCGGTTGCGGCGTGCGGGGGCTGCCGTGGAAGACCTGCTCCGCGTGCCACCGCGCGTAACCCGACGCCACCCCCGGAGTGCCCGCCTGCGGCGCCGCCACCTCCCGCCCGGCCAGTGCCACCACTTGTTCCCGACCCGTGTCGCTGCGGGCGACGAACTCGCGGGAGACGGTGATGGTGCGCCCGTCGTCGAGCCCCAGGACGCCGAGGTCCAGCAGCTTGTGGTGCAGCGAGCAGAGGCAGAGGGCGTTCTCCGGGGTGTCCGGCCCCTCGAACGCGACCCACCGCACGTGCGCCGCCTCCAGCGCCACCGGGCGGCCCGCCAGCGCGCCGTCGAAGCCGCAGAACGCGCAGCGGTACTCGTACGCCGTCAGCACCTCTCGCCGCAGCTCGGCTGAGCGCCGCGCCCCGCCGCCCGCCGGTGACCCGGCCGCGGGCGAGGGGAGCACCGGCGCCTCCCACCCGGGAGCCAGGCCGGTGTCCGCCGCGATGTCCGCGTGCAGCGAGGGCGGGAAGTGGGCGGCGAGCAGCTGCCGCGCGAGCTGCGGCGCCAGCGACGGATCGGCCGCCAGCGCCTCCCGCAGACCGGGCGCGAGCCGGCCCGCAGCGCCCGACGCCCGCAGCGCCCCGGCAGCCGCGCCCGGGCTGCCGGACCCGTCGATGGTCCGCACCTCCCACACCCCGTCGCTCTGCAGGTGGTGGAACGGATACACCGGCGTGGTGCGGCCCGGCGGGCCGTAGCGGAGCAGCAGCAGCGCGAGGTCCTGCTCCACCTCCGAGTAGCGGAGCGCGGCGTCGGGCTCCCGCTGCCACCGCGCCAGCGCGTAGAGCAGCAGCAGGGGTTTGTGCGGCGCCCGCCGCCCACCCCGCGCCCACTGCCGGATCGCCCCCACCCGCTGCCCCCAGTCCATGCCCGGGACACTACCGCGCGCCACCGACAGGCCACGGGCCGTCGGGTCGCCGCGGCCGGCGCCGCGACGCCGACGGCCCGCCCCCGGGACGAGCACGTCGTCCGGGAGCGGGCCGGAGGGAAAGGGGCCGGAGTGCCGGGCCGGGGGCGGCGTCAGCCGTCGGCCCGGGCCACCCCGATCGGGCAGGAGACGCCCGTGCCGCCGATGCCGCAGTAGCCGCCGGGGTTCTTGTCCAGGTACTGCTGGTGGTAGTCCTCGGCCGGGTAGAAGACGTGCTCCGCCGCGGCGCCGATCTCCGTGGTGATCCGGCCGTGGCCCGCCCGTTCCAGCACCGCCTGGTACGTCTCCCGGGAGGCGCGGGCGGTCGCGTCCTGCTCGGGGGAGTGGGTGAACAGCGCCGACCGGTAGGCGGTGCCGATGTCGTTGCCCTGCCGGTAGCCCTGCGTCGGGTCGTGGGACTCCCAGAAGACCCGCAGCAGCTCCTCGTAGCTCACCACCGCCGGGTCGAAGACGACCCGGACCACCTCGGCGTGCCCGGTGCGGCCGGTGCAGCTCTCCTCGTACGTCGGGTGCGGGGTGGTGCCGCCCTGGTAGCCGACGAGCGTCGTCCAGACGCCGTCCGTCTGCCAGAACTTCCGCTCCGCCCCCCAGAAGCAGCCGAGGCCGAAGTCGGCGACCTCCAGCCCCTCCGGGTACGGGCCCTGGAGCGGGTTGCCCAGGACGGTATGGCGCTCCGGCACCCGGAACATCGGCTCGGGGCGGCCGGGCAGGGCCTCCTCGGCGGTGGGGAGCCGGTCCTTCAAACCGAACAGCATGACGATCTCCTGGCGTGTGTCGGCTCAGCGGCGTCCGATGGCCACGGCCCGGAAGGCCGCGTACTCCTGCGCCGGGTTCCCGCTGTTGACCCAGGGCAGTGCCCCTACATAACCATCGACGGCCCACACCTGTTCCGCGGCCTCGGGGTACCGCTCCGCCCGGACCAGGAACCACAGCAGCAGGTGCCGGACGTGCGGCACCACCGGGTGGTCGGGCCGGGTGTGGGACAGGGCGAACCGGGCCGCCTCCAGCGCGTCCCCGATGGTCGCCCCGCTGTACATGGAGGGGGAGAGCTGCACGTCGGGGAGGTGGTCGTAGACGGCGAAGAGGGGCAGCGCGGGCAGCAGCGACCGGGGCGGGGCGCTCCCGGCGGCGCTCTGCGCGAAGCCGTACGCCTCCTCCTTGGAGCCGTGCCACGCCTCCGACCAGTAGCTGAGCGCCGCCAGGTGCGCGCCCATGTGGTCGCGGCTGCGGCGGGTGACCTGCGACCAGACCTGCTCGAAGTCCGGCTTGCGGTAGCTCAGTCCCCGCGCCACGAACAGCTCGGTGATGTGCGGGGTGGGGTCGTCGGGGGCGAGCAGCGCGGCATCGGCCGCCGCGGTCCGCGCCTCCTCCAGGATGATCCGGCTGTCGGCGGAGCCGGTGTTCGACATCGCCTGCCAGACGAGGAACTGCGCGTACACCTGCGCCCCGCCCACGTCGGACGGCTCCTCCGCGCGCCACGCCTGCAGCCAGCCCGCGTCCCGGCGGGCGCCGGGGCCCACCGGGGTGTCCGGGTGGTCGTTCTCCCCGGGCGGTGTGCCGTGCTCCCCGCGCCAGTGCGCCAGCTCCATCGCGGCGGCACCCGCCACCGACTGCACCCGCTGCCAGCGCTGCTCGTGGTCGTCGGTCAGCGCCAGCAGCCGGCCCACGGGCCGCCAGTCCTGGTTGCGCTGCGTCTCCTCCAGCGCGTCGACCAGCTCCTGGTCGGGCCCGGGGAGTCGCAGGTCGAGGTCGTCGACGGCGACCAGCCCGCCGGCGGAGACCGAGCCCCCGGCGCTGCCCGCGTCGGCGTCGCCCTCCTTCGACAGGGAGACACCGCCCGACTTCTGCCGGGGCCGGTCGGAGCCGGCCGGGCGGGTCATGCCGTGCGCGGTCTCGGCAGCCTGTTCGAGCGCCCGCCGCTCCTGCCTCCGGCGGATCGCGGGCAGGACGGCCACCCCGAAGATGGCGGTCAGTGCGATCAACAGCCACAAGGCTTCCATGGCGCGCAGCTCCTCGCTCACAGGTTCGGTGTCGCCCGGGTCGCGCCGCTCGTCCGCGTCCCTCCCCGGGGCCTTTCAACCCTAAAGGCAGGCCCCCGCCCCGTGTCCGCCACCCGCGAGGACCGGTGCGTGCCGGTGCACCCCGACCCGTCCCGGCGCGTGTGTGCCGGTACGGAACACCGGGGCCCCCGACGGCATTACGGTGTCCCCATGAACGAGCGCAGCCAGCACTTCGAGACCCTGGCCATCCACGCGGGGCAGGAGCCCGACGCGGCGACCGGGGCCGTGGTCCCCCCGATCCACCAGGTGTCCACCTACAAGCAGGACGGGGTGGGCGGCCTGCGCGGCGGCTACGAGTACAGCCGGTCCGCCAACCCGACGCGGACCGCGCTGGAGGAGAACCTCGCGGCCCTGGAGGGCGGCCGCCGCGGCCTCGCCTTCGCCTCCGGGCTGGCCGCCGAGGACTGCCTGCTGCGCACCGTGCTGAGCCCCGGCGACCACCTGGTCATCCCCAACGACGCCTACGGCGGCACCTTCCGGCTGATCGCGAAGGTCGTGGAGCGCTGGGGCGTGACCTGGTCGGTGGCGGACACCTCCGACCCCGCGGCGGTGCGCGCCGCGCTGCGGCCCGAGACCCGCATGGTGTGGGTGGAGACGCCGTCCAACCCGCTGCTGGGCATCAGCGACATCGCGGCACTGGCCGACATCACCCGCTCCGCGGGGGTGCGCCTGGTCGTGGACAACACCTTCGCCAGCTCCTACCTCCAGCAGCCGCTGGCGCTCGGCGCGGACGTGGTGGTGCACTCCACCACCAAGTACATGGGCGGGCACTCGGACGTGGTGGGGGGCGCCCTCGTGGTCGCCGACTCGGCGCTCGGCGAGGAACTCGCCTACCACCAGAACGCGATGGGTGCCATCGCCGGCCCGTTCGACGCCTGGCTGGTGATGCGCGGCATCAAGACCCTCGCGGTGCGGATGGGCCGGCACTGCGCCAACGCCGCGCGGATCGCGGAGATGCTGGTCGCGCACCCCAAGGTCAGCGCCGTCCACTACCCGGGGCTTCCGTCCCATCCGGGCCACGAGGTCGCCGCCAAGCAGATGCGGGACTTCGGCGGCATGGTCTCCTTCCGGGTCGCCGCCGGCGAGGAGGCGGCGGTCGCGGTGTGCGACCGGGCCAAGGTCTTCACCCTCGGTGAGTCGCTCGGCGGCGTGGAGTCGCTGATCGAGCACCCCGGCCGGATGACGCACGCCTCCGCCGCCGGTTCGGCCCTGGAGGTCCCCGGCGACCTGGTCCGCCTCTCGGTCGGCATCGAGGCCGCCGACGACCTGCTCGCCGACCTCACCGACGCGCTCGGCTGACGCCCGGCCCGCGGCAGCGGCACCGCCGCCCGCGGACGCGGCGAGGGGCCGCCGGGATCTTCCCGGCGGCCCCTCGGCCTGTGGTCGTGTCCTGCGGTCCCCCGTACCGCCGTGGTGCCGCCCCTCCCGCGCCGGCGGGGCGATGGCACTCGGGCGGTCCCGGCCCGTGCGGTCGCGTGGCTAGTGCGACCGCGGCCGTCAAGCCGTCAGCGTGGCGTGCCGGGTGTGCTCTGCCAGCGCGCCACGGCGTCGTTGAAGCGGATCAGCTGTCCGTGGAAGACCTCCCTCTCCTCATCGGTCCAGCCGTCGGTGAGAGCCGTTATGAGCTTGCGCCGCGAGGCGCGCACCTCCTCCAGCCGGGCGCTGCCCCGGGCGGAGAGGCGGAGGACGACGGCCCGGCCGTCGTCGGGGTCGGCGGCACGGTCGACGAGCCCGGAGTCCACCAGCGGCGCCACCTGGCGGGTGACCGTGGAGGAGTCGATGCCCATGCCGGAGGCGAGGGACTTGACGCCGGTGGGTCCGGCCTGGTCGAGCCTGCTGAGGAGGAGGTAGGCCGCCCGGTCCATGGAGTTGCGGGCGGGACCCAGGCCACCGAGCCGGGTCTGCTCGGCGCGACGGGCGAACACCGCGACCTCGTGCTGGAGCGCGTCCAGCAGTTGGTCGACCGTGTTCGGCGAAGCGGTGTCTTCTGCGACTTCAGGTGTCATATGAGGGGTACCTGGCATTGATGGAGTGAAGGGTCAGGCGTGGGGGGTGGCGCGAGATGCGCCACAGAGTACGCGGCGCGTGCCGTGGAGGGCACAGGCGTCCCCGCAGTGCGAAGTCACCGTGATGCAACGGTATTTGCCCCGCACCCGCAACGGGTGACCCGGTCCGGGGTTCGGACCGGCGGCCGGTGGCGGCGCCTGCGGGCGGAGCCGCCGCCCGTACGGGGCCCGAACGCATCGCCCCACCGCCGCGGGGCGTGCCGGGCCCGGCGCCCGGCGCGCCGCCGTGGCCTGCTGCGAAACTGTGCCCATGGCTGCGAACCTCCCCGGGGGCAACCCTCCCGTGCTCCCGCTCCCCACGCTCGAAGACGTCCGGGAAGCCCAGAAGACCCTGTCGGGCGTCGCCCGCGTCACCGCGATGGAGGGCAGCCGGTTCCTGAGCCGGCTGGTCGGCGGTCCGGTGCAGATGAAGTGCGAGAACCTCCAGCGCACCGGCTCCTTCAAACTGCGGGGCGCGTACACCCGGATCGCGGGGCTCTCCACCGAGGAGCGCTCCCGGGGCGTGGTGGCGGCCAGCGCGGGCAACCACGCGCAGGGCGTCGCGCTCGCCGCCTCGCTGCTCGGGGTGGCGTCGACCGTCTTCATGCCGGTGGGCGCGCCGCTGCCCAAGGTCGCCGCGACCCGCGAGTACGGCGCGACGGTGCGGACCCACGGCCAGGTGGTGGACGAGACGCTGGCGGCGGCGCAGGCGTACGCGGAGGAGACCGGCGCGGTGCTCATCCACCCCTTCGACCACCCCGACGTCGTCGCGGGCCAGGGGACGGTGGGGCTGGAGATCCTGGAGCAGTGCCCCGAGGTGCGGACGGTCGTGGTCGGCATCGGCGGCGGCGGCCTCGCGGCCGGGGTGGCGCTGGCGATCAAGTCGCTGCGGCCGGACGTGCGGGTGGTCGGCGTGCAGGCGGAGGGCGCGGCGGCGTACCCGCCCTCGCTCGCCGCCGGGCGGCCCGTCTCCCTGGAACGGGTGGCGACCATGGCCGACGGCATGAAGGTGGGCCGCCCCGGTGACGTGCCGTTCCAGATCATCGGTGAGCTGGTGGACGAGGTCCGCACCGTCTCCGAGGACGCGCTCTCCAGTGCCCTGCTGCTCTGCCTGGAGCGGGCCAAGATGGTGGTCGAACCCGCCGGGGCCGCCTCCGTCGCGGCGCTGCTCAGCGAACCGGCCGCCTTCCGGGGGCCGGTCGTGGCGCTGCTCTCCGGCGGCAACGTGGACCCGCTCGTCCTGCAGCGCACGCTGCGGCACGGCATGGCGGCCGCCGGCCGCTACCTGTCGCTGCGGATGCGGCTCCCGGACCGACCGGGCGTCCTCGCGGCGCTGCTCGGCGAGCTGTCGCGGGCCGACGCCAACGTGCTGGCCGTCAACCACGTCCGCATCGATCCCGGGCTCGGGATCGAGGAGGCCGAGGTGGAGCTCCAGCTGGAGACGCAGGGGCCGCAGCACTGCGCCGAGGTGGCGGGCGGCCTGCGGTCCGCCGGTTACACCGTCCTGGACTGACCGGGGGCGGCCCTTCCGGGCGCTGTTCGCGGCGAGCGTCGCTGTTCGACCGGAAACGGTCGGTTCGCGGCCTGAACCCGGCTCGGCATATCGCGATACATCGCGATGCTCTAGGGTGGCGGCCCGGGCCCATCGGGGTGAGCCTGAAAGGCAGCGGAGCCCGCGCGTGTGCTCGGGACTCCGGTCCGCCCACCGTCCCGACCGGGGCGCTCGCGCCGCCCCGGCCGGGCGGGGCGGCGGCAGCCCTCCCGGGCGTACCGGCCCGAACCGCCCGCCACCAGTGGCGACCGCCCGGTCCACGGGCGGTCGCCGGACGAGACCCAGATGGGGAGAGACCATGCCAGGGGCCATCTACGCGGAAGGTCTGGTCAAGACCTTCGGCGATGTCAGGGCACTGGACGGCGTCGACATCGACGTCCCAGAGGGCACCGTCCTCGGCCTGCTCGGGCCGAACGGCGCCGGCAAGACCACCGCGGTGCGCGTGCTGACCACGCTCATCCAGCCGGACAGCGGGCACGCGGAGGTGGCCGGCATCGACGTGCTGCGCCACCCCAACCGGGTGCGCGCCTCGATCGGCCTCTCCGGGCAGTTCGCCGCCGTGGACGAGTACCTGACCGGCCGCGAGAACCTCCAGATGGTCGGGCAGCTCTACCAGCTGTCGGCGCGCGACGCGAAGAAGCGGGCGGGTGAGCTGCTGGAGCGCTTCAACCTCGCCGAAGCCGCCGACCGCACCGCCAAGACCTACTCCGGTGGGATGCGCCGCCGTCTCGACCTCGCCGCCGCCCTCGTGGTCCGGCCGCCGGTCATGTTCATGGACGAGCCGACCACCGGGCTCGACCCCCGCAACCGGCAGGCGCTGTGGGACGTCATCCAGGACCTCGTCGCCGGCGGCACCACGCTGCTGCTGACCACCCAGTACCTGGAGGAGGCCGACCACCTCGCGCACAGCATCGCCGTGGTCGACCTCGGCCGCATCATCGCCCGCGGCACCTCCGACGAGCTCAAGGACGCCACCGGCGGCGACGTCGTCGAGGTCGTCGTCCAGAGCCGCGACCGCCTCCCGACCGCCCGCGCCGTCCTCGCCCGGCTCGGCCAGGGCGAGGTCACGGTCGACGACCACACCCGCCGGCTCACCGTCCCCGTGGAGGGCGGCGCCAAGCTGCTCGCCGAGGTCATCCGCGAACTCGACGCCGACGGCATCGAGATCAACGACATCGGGCTGCGGCGGCCCACCCTGGACGACGTCTTCATCTCCCTCACCGGCCACAGCGCCGAGGACGCCCCGCTCGCCCGCGAGAACGGTGCGAAGCAGACCGGCGAGGCCGGCGACGGCGACAGCGCCGGGCCCGAGGGGACCGCCGGGGACCGCCCCGCGCCCCGCGCCGACAAGGAGGCAGGCACGTGACCGTCACAGAGAAGAGCCCGGCGCCCCAGCCGGCCCCCCGCACCGGAGGGGACCTCTCCATCGGCGTGGGCCAGGCCGTCCGCGACTCCTTCGTCGTCGCCCGCCGCAACCTGCTGCGGATGATGCGCATCCCCGAGGTCGTCGTCTTCGGCCTCGTCCAGCCCATCATGTTCGTGGTGCTGTTCAGCTACGTCTTCGGCGGCTCCATCAACATCCCCGGTGCGGGGCTGGACGCCTCCTCCTACCGCGAATGGCTGATGGGCGGCATCTTCGCCCAGACCGTCACCTTCGCCACCGCCGGCGCCAGCGCCGGCATCGCCGAGGACATGCAGAAGGGGATCATCGACCGGTTCCGGTCGTTGCCGATGGCCCGCGGCGCGGTCCTCACCGGCCGTACCTTCGCCGACCTCGCGCAGACGGCGCTGACCCTGGTCGTCCTCGCCATCGTCGCCTTCCTCGTCGGCTGGCGCTTCCACGACGGCGTGGTCAAGGCGTTCGCCGCCTTCGTGCTGCTGCTCCTGCTGGGGTACTCCTTCACCTGGATCGGCGCCCTGATCGGCCTGTCGGTGCGGTCCCCGGAGGCGGCGACCTCCGGCGGGCTCATCTGGCTCTTCCCGCTGACGTTCATCTCCGTGGCGTTCGTCCCCTCGGAGAACATGCCGGGATGGCTCCAGCCCGTCGCGGAGTGGAACCCCTTCTCCGCTGCGGTCCTCGCGGTCCGCGAGCTGTTCGGCAACCTCCCGGAGGGCTACCAGGCGCCGGACGCCTGGCCGTTGCAGAACCCGGTGCTGGCCACCGTCCTCTTCTGCGTCGTGATCATCGCGGTGTTCCGGACGCTGGCGGTGCGCAAGTACAAGCGCGCCACCGGCTGACACTCCAGCCGCAGCCGCAGCCGCAGCCGCAGCCGCAGCCGCAGACCGGGCCCCGGCCCGCCCCGCCCCGGGGCGGGCC
>NZ_JAAVJD010000158.1 GCF_012033735.1 Streptomyces lonarensis
GGACCGTGGTGCTGCCCGCGGGCGAGTGCGGCTTCTCCTACCGGCACAGCCGGTTCAAGGCCGAGCCCGACCGGCACGTCGTGCTGCGGGTTAGGATGGAGCTGGAGGACGCGGACGGTCCGGCGGCGGGCGACTCGACGGCGGCCGGGGCGGTGCTCCGGCCCGCCCCGGCGGTGTCGGCCGTCCCGGTCCCGGCGGTCCCGGTCCCGGTCCCGGGGCCGGTGCCGGTTCCGCTGCCGGGGCCGCGGTCGGCCAGGCAGAGCACCAGCGCCGCCGCCACCAGCAGGGCGACCGCGGCCAGCCAGAGCGCCGGTACCAGGCCGTCGACGAACTGCTGCCCGTCGGCGTAGCCGCCGCGAACGGCGAACACCGAGGCGAGCAGGGCGATCCCGAGTGCGCCGCCCACCTCGCGCAGCGAGTTGGCGACGCCGGAGGCGACGCCCTGGTCCGGCGCGGGCACCGAGCCCATGATCACCGCGCCCGAGGGGGCGAAGAAGAGCGTCATACCGAGGCCGCTGAGGACGAGGGCCGGGACCAGCGCCGCGTAGGGGACGCCAGGGGCGACCTGAAGGGCGAACAACGCGAGCCCGGCGGCCATCAGCAGCATCCCGCCGCCGATGACGGGTCGGCCGCCGACGCGGTCGGTGAGGATTCCGGCGAGCGGGGCCACCAGCACCGGCATGGCGGTCCACGGCAGGACGCGGAGTCCGGCCTCGGTCGGGGTGTGCCCCTGGACGATCTGGAAGAACTGCGCCAGCAGGAAGATCGAGCCGAACATGCCGAGGAACATCAGCAGCCCCGCGCCGTTCAGCGCGCTGAAGGTGCGGGAGCGGAAGAGCCGCAGGGGGAGCACGGGGTGGGCGACGCGGGTCTCCCACCGTAGGAACGCGGCCAGCAGCACCACGCCGGTGGCGAGCGACGCCCAGCTGCCGGGCGTGGACCAGCCGTGTTCGTGGCCCCGGACGATGCCGAGGACGACGCCCAGCACCCCGGTGCCGGCCAGTACGGTGCCGCCGAGGTCCAGCGGGTTGCGCCGCCCGAAGCTCTCGGACAGGCCGGCGCGGACGAGCGGCAGCAGCAGGAGCCCGACGGGCACGTTCAGCCAGAAGATCCACTGCCAGGAGAGGTGTTCGGTGACGACACCGCCCACGAGCGGTCCGGCGGCGACGGCCACGCCGTTGACCGCTCCCCAGACCCCAAAGGCCGCTCCGCGTCGCTCGGCGGGGACGGCGGCGGCCAGCAGGGTGAGGCTGAGCGGGAGGAGTACCGCCGCGCCGGCCCCCTGCGCGGCACGGGCCGCGATCAGCATTCCGGTGCCGCCGGCGAGGGCGGCCCAGGCCGAGGCGGCGGTGAAGACGATCAGGCCGGCGGTGAAGACGCGGCGACGGCCGTACCGGTCCCCCAGTGCTGCGGCCAGCAGCAGCAGGCAGGCGAACGGGAGCGTGTAGGCGTTGACGATCCATTCCAGGTCGGTGAGGCTCCCGCCGAGGTCGTCGCGGATGACCGGCAGCGCGGTGGTGACCACCAGGTTGTCGAGGGCCGCCATGAAGGTGGCGGCGCCGGTCACAGCCAGGACGCGCACCGGGAGGCCGGTGGTCGGTGGCGGTGCGGGTGAAGGGGGCGGCGCGGTGTTCACGGTGTCTCCCTGGTCGGCGGGTGGTGCCCGCACGGCGCGAGCTGTTAGTGATTGGTCAATAACTTTTGGGGACATGCGCGCACACGGCCGCACCGCGTGCGCCGCGGCCACCCGAAAGGCGGGCGGCCCGGTCAACCCCCGTCGGGCGCGGCCCCGCACGCCTGCCAACTGCGGTGCCCGGGAGGCAGGTTGAGAGCGAGAAACGCGTTGATCAGCATGCCCTGCCCCATGAACCCGACCGTCCGCCCGTCGTCGGCCCCGAGCCGGAGATGGACGAGATCCCAGATCTCACCCCAGCTCCGGCGGAGCTGCTCGGCGAAGTCGTGGTCACCGGACTCCTCGGCGACCCCGGCGGCCGCGTACATCTGCATCTGGAAGAGCAGTTGCTCCCGGTCGGCGGTGAGCTGCGCATAGGCCTCGCCCATCGCGCCGGCGGCCTCGTCGGGCGGCAGCCCGTCGGAGGCGTCGGCCAGCCGGGCACGGATCTGCTCGCAGCACCGCGCGGCGGCGGCGAGGAAGATGGCCCGCTTGTCGGGGAACAGGCGGAAGAGGTACGGCTGCGAGACGCCCACGCGCCGCGCGATCGCCCCCGTGGAGGTCCCGACGTAGCCACCGCGCGCGAACTCCGCGAGCGCGGCGCGCACCACGGCTTCCCGCCGCTCCTCCGCCGACATTCGGCGGCTTCGCTCTGCCATGCGGACTAAGTTATTGACCAATCACTCACTGGTCAACCCGGCGGGCGCCCCGCAAGGTGGCAGGCTCGCCGACACAGCGACGGGCGCGGCCCTCGGCCCGGGAGCCGTGGGGCGCGCCCGTACACCGGCGGATCAGGCGAGGCGCACCACCGCGCGCGCCATACCCAGCACCTTCTGCCCGGCGGCCATGGCGGTGAGGTCGACGCGCACCGTCCGGGCCTCGTCGTCGAGCTTGACGGCGACCTTGCCCGACACCTCGATGAGGGCGCCCTTGTCGTCGTCCGGCACGACGACCGGCTTGATGAACCGCACCCCGTACTCGACGACGGCACCCGGGTCCCCGGTCCAGTCCGTCACCACGCGGATCGCCTCCGCCATGGTGAACATGCCATGCGCTATCACGTCGGGCAGGCCGACCTCGCGGGCGAAGCGCTCGTTCCAGTGGATCGGGTTGAAGTCCCCGGAGGCACCCGCGTACCGGACCAGCGCGGCCCGGTCCACCGGGAACTCCCGCGCCGGCAGGACGGTACCGACCTCGACGTCCGCATAGGCGACTCTGGCGGCCATCGCGCTCATCCCTCCTCGGTGGCCCGCGCCACCAGCTTCGTGTACGCGGTCACCACGTGCTCGCCGTCGGCGGCGTGCACGTCACCGCGGACGTCGAGGATGTCGTTGCCGGCCATGCTCCGGATCGACTCGATGGTCGAGGTGACCGTCAGCACGTCCCCCGCGCGGACCGGCCGCGAGTAAGCGAACTTCTGGTCCCCGTGGACCACCCGGCTGTAGTCCAGCCCCAGCTCCGGGTCCCGTATCACGTCGCCGGCGGCGGCGAAGGTGATGGAGAACACGAAGGTCGGCGGCGCGGGAACGTCGGGGTGACCGAGCGCACGGGCCGCTTCCGGGTCGGTGTAGACGGGGTTGTCGTCCCCCACCGCCTCGGCGAACTCGCGGATCTTCTCGCGCGCGACCTCGTACGGCCGACTCGGCGGATAACTGCGTCCGACGTAGGACTGATCAAGCGCCATGGGCGCGAACACCTCCGGGAACGAACGCGAGGCCGCCCCGGGAACGGAGCGGCCTCGACGGTCAACAGCTACCTGACGGAACGCGAGGAACCGTCGGGCTGTTCGATGATCTGACGGGATGGTTGCCCGTCGTGGCCGACTCGGAGATGCAGCGGGGAGCGCCGAGGCGTTCCCGCCGATACCGGCCGGCCTGGGTCACGAGATGCGGGTCAGCGCGTCTCGCGGTGCGCCGTGTGCGAGTTGCAACGCGGGCAGTGCTTCTTCATTTCGAGCCGGTCGGGATTGTTCCGCCGGTTCTTACGGGTGATGTAGTTCCGCTCCTTGCACTCCACGCAGGCCAGCGTGATCTTCGGGCGGACGTCGGTGGCAGCCACGTGAGTGCTCCTTGACGGACGGGACGGTTCAACACAGGGACAGTAGCCGATCGGGGCGTAAAACCCAGCATCGGCTACCGATGAGTAGCGGCGACCGGACTTGAACCGGTGACACAACGATTATGAGCCGTTTGCTCTACCGACTGAGCTACGCCGCCAGGATGCGGATGACCGCACCTCAGAGCCCCAAAACGGAATCGAACCGTTGACCTTCTCCTTACCATGGAGACGCTCTGCCGACTGAGCTATTGGGGCGAGCGAGGAAGAGATTACACGTTCCGCGCCGTAAGACGAAATCCGTAAACCGGGGCCGGTCACCCCACCCCTCCCACCGTGCCACACACGGCTCCCGGACCCCGGTTGCCCGACCGCGCCGCCGCGCCGCCGACGCGCCGAGAGGCGAGCCGCGCCGCCGCGGGGGCGGTGCCACACGTCCCCGGTGCCCCGCCCCGGGCCCGGCCGCCGGTCGCCACACCACCCGGCGGTCAGCTCGTACGACTATTGGGTTGCGTCCGCCTGCTGCGCCCGGACGGCTCCCCGGGCGCCGTACCCTCGCACCAGCCCGCCCGGCCGGCACCGCCAGGACGCCGCCGGCGCGCGCCTTCCCCCGTGCGGTGCCGCCGCGCCGCCCCGCGCGGGCGGCGTGCGGGCCCGCGCGCCGCACCGCCCGAGCCGCACCGACTTGCAGGAGCCCGATGCCGCACGACGCCGACGCCGGGGGCACGTCCGTCCTCGTCCTCTCCGGCCCGCGACTGACCGACGGCCGCACCGTGGACGTGAGGATCAGCGCGGGGCTGGTGGAGGCGGTCGGGACACCCGGCAGCCTCGCCCCCACCGCCCCCGAGGGCACGACCCGCGTCGACCTCTCCGGCTACCTGCTGCTGCCGTCCCCGGCCGAGCCGCACGCCCACCACGACTCGGCGCTCACCGCCGAGAGCGAGGGCCCTCCGCCGGGCGACCCGGTCTCCGTGCGCCGCCGCATGACCGAGGCGGCGCTGCTCCAGCTCGGCCACGGGGCGACCGCGCAGCGCACCCACATCCGGGTCGGCGGCGTCACCGGGCTCACCGCCCTGGAGGCGGCCATGGACGCCCGCCGCGGGCTGCGGGGCCTCGTCGACCTCCAGGTGGTCGCCGTCCCCCGGTTTCTCACCGGCCGGGCCGGCGCGGACGACCGGGCGCTACTGCGCGACGCGGCGGCCATGGGTGCCACCGCGCTCGGCGGCAGCCCCGAGCACGACCCCGACCCGGCGGGCTTCCTGGACGTCCTGGTGGAGGCGGCCGCCGAGCACGGGCTGGATCTCGACCTGCACGCCGAGGGCGACGACCCGGCCGCGCTCGCGCGGGTGGCCGCCGCCGCGGGGTCGCTGCGCGGTGGCGTCGGCGTCGGGCCGTGCGTCGGCCTCTCACGCCTTCCCGAGGAGGTGCTCGGCCGCACCGCGGAACAGCTCGCCGGCGCCGGGGTGTCCGTCGTCTCCCTGCCCCAGGGCAACTGCGCGCTCACCGACGGGCCGCGGCCGGCCGGCCGCGCCACCCCGGTGCGGCTGCTGCGCTCGGCCGGGGTGCGGGTCGCCGCGGGCAGCGGGGCGCTGCGCGACAGCGCCAACCCGGTGGGGCGGGGCGACCCGCTGGAGGCCGCGTACCTGCTGGCGTCGCTGGGAGGCTCCGCCCCCGAGCAGGCGTACGAGGCGGTCTCCGGGCGCGCGCGGGAGGCGATGGGGCTGCCGCCGGTGCGCATCGAGTCCGGCCACCCGGCCGAACTCCTCGCGGTGCGCGGTGAGTCGCTGAGCGGGGCGCTCGCGCTGGCGTACAGCCGCGTGGTGGTGCACCGCGGCCGGGTCGTGGCCCGCACGAGCGCGGTCCGGGAGTACTGCGGCTCGGCGGTACCGGCGGCACCGGGTGTGCCGCGGCAGGCGGGTGGCTGAAGCAGGCGGGTGGCTGAGGCGGACCGCGGTCGCTGCCCGGCGGCGCGGCGGTCCGGGCCGGGGTGTGCGGGCACCGCCCCGGGCGCCGCGGTCGCGCCGGAGACCGCCCGGTGGTCGCTCCCGGAGGGCACGCGGGACGGTCCGGGTCGGGAGTGGCCCGGGGCTCCCCCGCGCAAAGAGTGACGGCCGGTCGGGCGGGCAGCACGCCCGGTGGTGCCGGCCTCCCGGGCCGGTGCGTCCCGCGGCGGTACGGTCGGGGCATGCGTACCGTTATCGCCGGAGGACACGGCCAGATCGCCCGCCTGCTGGAGCAGTTGCTCGCCGAACGCGGTGACGAGGTGGCCGGCCTGATCCGCAAGCCCGCCCAGGCCGGGGCGCTTCTCGCCCTCGGTGCCGAGCCCGTCGTCTGCGACCTGGAGTCGTCGGACGTCGCCGATGTCGCCCGCCATCTGGAGGGTGCCGACGCCGTCGTCTTCGCCGCCGGCGCCGGTCCCGGCAGCGGCTCGGAGCGCAAGGACACGGTGGACCGCGGCGCCGCGGTGCTCTTCGCCGACGCCGCCGAACAGGCGGGCGTGCGGCGGATGCTGGTCGTCTCGGCCATGGGCACCGACAGCGAGCCGCCGGCCGGGACGGACCCGGTCTTCGCCGACTACCTGCGCGCCAAGGCCGCCGCCGACGCCGACATCCGTGCCCGGGCGGGTCTGGACACCACGATTCTGCGTCCGGGCCGCCTCACCGACGACGCCGCCACCGGCCTGGTGTCGCTCTCCGCGTCGACCGGGCGCTCGGACGTCTCCCGGGCGGATGTGGCGGCCGTTCTGGTGGCCCTGCTCGACAACCCCGCGACCGCCGGGCTGACGTTGGAGCTGGTCGGCGGGGAGACCCCCGTCGCCGACGCCGTCGCGGCCGTCGCCACCGGCCGCGACTGACCCCCGGGGCGCCGGGGCCGACGACCGGCCGCGGCCGTTGCCGGCGCCCGCGCCGTAGCGGTCGTCGCCGAGGCGGACCGCCCACGCGGCGGAACGGCCGTTCCCGGGCGCCGAGCGCTGCCGGGAACGGCCGTCCGTGCTCCGCCGGGAGGCGGCACCACCGGTGCCGCCCGCCGGTCAGGCCGCGCTGGTCCGCCGGGCCGCCGCGCGGTCCAGGTGGACGGGGAGCCGCTGGTGCCCGTTGGAGATCAGCGAGGGCAGCGGCTGGAGCTCCTCCGGTTCGACGGCCAGCGCCAGCTCCGGGTGGCGGCTGAACAGCGTGCTGAGCGCGACCCGGCCCTCGATGCGCGCGAGCGGCGCCCCGACGCAGTAGTGCACGCCGTGACCGAACGCCAGGTGCTCGCGGGCGGCCGCACGGCTGACGTCGAACTCGTCCGCGCTCTCGCCGTGCACGGCCGGGTCACGGCCGGCAGCGGCGTAGTTGATGACGATCGCGTCGCCCTGTTCGAAGCGGATGCCCGTCACCTCGTCGGTCAGGTCCTTGACCGCGAACCGCAGGATGATGCTGGCGATCGGCGCCTGGTGGCGCAGCGTCTCCTCGACCACCGCGTCCCAGGAGACCTCGCCGCTGACCGCCTTCTCCCGCTGCTCGGGGTGGAGCAGCAGGTTGGTGATCCCGTGGTCGATGAGGTTGACCGTCGTCTCGTGGCCCGCGCCGATCAGGAGCAGCAGGCTGTCCCGCAGCTCCTGGGCGTCGAGCGAGCCCTCGGCGTGGGCGGCGATGATCGCGGAGGTGACGTCGTCGCCCGGGGTCGCGGTCTTGATCTCGATCAGCTCGTTGAGGAGCCGGTACGTCTCGACACCGCCGGCAGCCGCCTCCTCAGGGCTGAGGTCGGTGGCGAACAGCGTCCCGACGGCGTCGCGGAACTCGTCGTGCAGGCTCTCCGGGACGCCGAGGAGGGCGTTGACCACCAGCAGCGGCAGCCGCCAGGCGAACTGGTCCCGCAGGTCGACGGTGCCGTCCGCCACGTCGGGCCGCAGTTCGTCGAGGAGGTCGTCGGTCATCTGCTGGATCTGCGGCTCCAGCGCCCGCACCCGCCGCGCGGTGAAAGCCGCGGCGAGCGGCTTGCGCAGCCGGGTGTGCTCCGTTCCGAACGCGGCGAGCGCGTTGCGGACGTCGACCCAGATGCGCAGCGGCCAGTCCTCCGGTATGCGGCCCTCCCGGTACGCGGGCCAGTGCTGGTGCGCGTCCTTCGACACCTCCTTGTGCGCGAGGAGCCGGCGGATCAGACCGGGATCGGTCACCGACCAGGCCGGGATGTCGCCGGGCAGGAGGACACGGACCGCGGGGCCGAGCTGCCGCAGCGCCGTGGCCTCCCCGTGTATGTCGGAGCCCGAGCCGTCGAGTGGGTAGGGGCCGCTTCCCTGGGACGCCTGTGCGGTCATCGGTTCACCTTTCGGAGGAGGCGAGCGGGGAGGTGGGCTGGAAGTGGACGAGGAGTTCGGTCAGCCCGGAGTGGTAGGTGCCGGGCCGCCGCGAGATGTCGCCGGCGAACGTCAGCGGCTGGAGGCGGTCGAGAATCCGCTCGATCGCCGTCTCGGTGATGATCCGCGCGAGATCCGGCGCCGGGCAGGCGTGGACCCCGGCCGAGAACGCGAGGTGCCCGCGGTTGCCAGCCCGGGAGCCTGGTGCCATGCCGAGCGCCGGGTCGGAGTTGGCGGCGGCGAACGACACCAGCACCGGGTAGCCGGGGTGGATGGTGATGCCCTCGTAGGTCTGGTAGCCGAGGGCGTACAGCGGGCTGTAGTTCGCCATCGGCGGGTCGTTCCACAGCACCTCGTCGACCGCGTCGGAAACCGGCTGCACGCCGTCGTGCACGTTTCCGGCGAAACGGGAGTCCGTGATCATCCGGAGCAGGCCGTTCATGATGAGGTTGCTGCTCGGGGTGGTGGCGGCCCCGATGACCAGGAGGATGGTCTGGATCATCTCCTCGTCGTCCAGACCGGCCTCGTGCTGCAGGAGCCAGGAGGTGACGTCGTCCGCCGGTTCGCGGCGCTTGAGGTACACCAGCTCCAGGTTGGAGGCGTGGACGTTGGCGCTGGCCTGCGCCGCGTCGGTGCCGTCGAAGAGCTGGCCGATGGCCTGGACGATGCGGTGCCCGAGTTCGTCGGGGCAGCCGAACAGCTTGATCAGGGTCATCATCGGCAGCGGGTCGGCGTACCGCGGCACCAGGTCGGCCCGGCCGTCGGCGCAGAAGGTGTCGATGAGCTGGTCGGCGATGGCGGTGACGGTGTCCGCCAGCGCGTGGGTGTCGACCTTCTCCAGGCTGCCGGTGATCGCCCGGCGGTGCCGGGCGTGGGCCGGGCCGTCCATCCACAGGGCGTTGTCCCGCGGGCCCATCATCATCGCCGCGGGGCTGTCGGCGGGGACGTGTCCCTCGCGCAGCGCCTGCCAGTGCCGGGGGTTCTTGGCGAACCGGTTCGGGGTGTTGCGCAGCAGGTACAGCGCCGAGCGGTAGGTGGTGGTGAGGTAGCCGTAGACGCCCGGTGAGATCTCCACCGGCGCGATGGGGCCCTGGGCGCGCAGCCGTTCGTAGGTGGCGCGCGGGTTGGCGCTGAACTCCGTGCCGAAGATCGGCAGCGGGTGGTCCGGGGGCGGCTCCTGCGTCGCGGTGGCGGCGTGGCCGGCGGTGTCGTTCACGGACCGGTGGGCCGGGCACTGCCCCCCGGACGGGTCGGTGGTCATGCGGTGGTCTCCGGGGTGAGGGTGAGCACGTGTCGGGTCAGCGTGATGAGCGCGTCCGTCGAGCTGCGGTGCTCCCGCGCGTCGCAGATGACCAGCGGGGTCTCCGGTTCGAGGTCCATCACCTCGCGCAGCCGCTCGACGCTGTGCTCGGGGGCGTCGTCGAAGCGGTTTATCGCGATGGCGTAGGGGAGGTCGAGGTCCTCGATGAGCTCCAGGATCGGGTAGGTGTCCTCCAGCCGGCGGGTGTCGACCAGCACCAGGGCGCCGAGCGCGCCGAAGGCGAGGTCCCGCAGAACGGGGAAGAAGCGGGGTTGGCCGGGCGCTCCGAAGAGGTACAGCACCAGGTCGTCCGTCAGCGACAGCCGGCCGAAGTCCATGGCCACGGTGGTGGAGGTCTTGTTCGGCAGGTTGGTGTGGTCGGTGTCGATGCTGGCGGACGTCATCACCTCCTCCGTGCTCAGCGGCGCGATCTGCGACAGCGCGTGCACGAAGGTGGTCTTGCCGGCGCCGAAGTGACCGGCTATCAGGATCTTCACCGTCCGCTCGTCACCGCGCAGCGCCGGCGCGGTGCGTTGGTCAGAGGCGCTGGAGTCCAGCAAGGACTTCCTCCAGTAGCTTGCGGTCGAGGCGGTCCGACCGGGTGATCGGCCGCTGGGTGGTGATGTGTCCCCCGCTCATGAGGTCGGCGAGCAAGACGCGCAGCACGGACAGCGGGAGCCGCAGTCGGGCGCCGAGTTCGGCGACCGACTGCGCGCTCGACGCGAGCAGGTCCAGGACGTGGCGCTGCTCCGGCGAGAGCCCGCCGCGCCCCGGCCCGGGGTCGGGCCGGGTGATCAGCGTGATCGCGTCGAAGTGGTTGCGGCTGGGTGTGGAACGACCACCGGTGACCACGTAGCTCCGGACCAGCCCGTCACGCGGGCGATCGCCGCTCACGCGCCGCCAACCGGGGCCTGACGCGGCGCCAGCCCGAGTTCCTGGCCGACCCGGTCGATGGTCTTGCCCATGCGGAACGACATCGCCTCGATGTCCACCTCGCGGCCCGCGGAGACGACCAGGAAGGTGCCCTCGCCCGCCGCGACGATGAAGATGAACCCGTTGCCGAACTGCACGAGCGTCTGCTCCCAGGGGTCCTCTCCCCCGCTGGCGAAGACCGCGGCGGCCCGGCTGAGGGACTGCAGACCGGAGGTGAGGGCGGCGACGGAGTCGCCCAGGTCGCGGTCGACGCCTTCCGAGGTGGCGGTCATCAGCCCGTCGGCGGAGAGCAGCACGGCGTGCCGGGCGTGCGGGACGCTCACCAGCTCGTCGAGGATCCAGCTCAGGTTGGGCGCGGGGTTCACAGGGTGTTCTCCTCATCGTGGTTGGAGGTCGAGCCACGCACGAACGCGGCGAAGGCGCGTCCGGCGTCGGGGGCGGGGGGACGGCTCGAAGGCACCGTGGGCCGGCTGCGGCGGTGGGAGCCGCCGCGCTGCCGCCGCCGGACGGGGAGCCCGTCCTCGGCGACCGGGTAGGGGGCGTGGGTCTCCCCCTCGCCGGGGCCGGCGCCCTGCGGGGTCGCGGGCTCGGCGGCGGCGTACGAATCGGGCTGGTGGTGGGCGGCCGGCTGCTGCGGCACGGGCGCGTGGTGGGCGGCCGGCTGCTGCGGGGCGGGCACCTGGTGGGTCGCCGGCTGGGGCGTGCCGAAGGAGTCTTCGTAGGGGTCCTGGTAGGACTCCTGGAAACCGTGCGAGGCGGCGACGGGAGCGGGGGCCGGGGCGGGCTGCGCGGCGCGCTGCGGGAGCGGCTGGGGTGCCTGCTGCGGTTCGGCGGAGGCGGCGGGCCGGCTGCCGGGCTCCGGGAGCGGCGGCATCTGGCTCACCGGACGGGACGGCGCCGGCGGGGCGGCGAGGAGTTCGCGGGGGATGTGCAGTACGGCACGAACGCCTCCGTGGACCGATTCCTGGCCCACCTGGACGCGCAGGCCGTAGCGGGAAGCGAGCATGCCGACGCCGGCGAAGCCGAAGCGCGGCGGGTTCCGCATCTCGGTGAGGCGCACCGGCTCCTGGCCGGTCAGCAGCCGCCCGGCGCGGTCCCGCTCCTCCGGGGTCAGGCCGATACCGGCGTCGTCGATGACGATGCTGATGCCGTTGTGCGCGGAGACGAAGCCGACCTCGACGTCGGTGCCGGGCGCCGAGTGGCGGGCGGCGTTGTCGAGCAGTTCGGCGACGGCGAGGACGACGGGCTCCACCACGCGGCTGGTGACGTGCTCCGTGGGCTCGCCGGTGACGCGCACCCGGCGGTAGTCGCGGATGCGGGAGACGCCGCCGCGGACGACCTCCAGCAGCGGGGAGTCGTCACGCTGCCGGCCCGGCCAGGAGCCGGTGAGGACGGAGACGATCTGCGCGCGGCGTGCGAGCTGGGAGCAGGCGTGGTCAATCGGGATGAGGTCGGCGAGGACCTTGTCGCTGTGGTGGCCCTCCAGCATCGCGGTGATGGCGATCTGCTGCTCGGCCACGAGCGCCTGGAGGGACTGCGTGACGGCGCGGACGGACGCCTGGGCGACGCTCTCGGCCTTCTCGGTGATCTGCCGCTCGGCACGCCGGGCGGACTCACGGGCGATGACGCTGATCGCCTGGAGCGCGCGCTCCTGGGCGCGGGCAAAGTCGGTCTCCGCGAGGGTGGGGTGCAGGGACGGCCCCGGGCGGCCCTTGTCTGCGAGGCGGCGCAGTCGCGTCTCGACGAAGTGCACGGCTTCCTCGTCCCGTGCGGTGATCTTGGCCTGGGCCTGGCGCAGTTCTGCCTCGCGGACGCGGGCGAGCCGCCGCCACCGCACGGCCAGGGCGGCCGTGACGGCAAGGAGAACCGCCAGTGTCAGCGCACCGACCTGTATCAGGGTCATCTGTTCCTCACGGGTTGGCTGGCGAGGTCACACGGGATGCGCGTGGCCGCGTGGCTGTGTGTCCTCGGGTACTGACGTGGGGCGGGGGTCACACCATCGGCCACATGGGTGGCGCATCCGCCGGAACCCTATCTCTTCGAATCCGAGTGACCACCCCGCGTGCATTACCAGAGCATTTGGCTGCGAACGACCCTACTGAGAGCCATTTCTGATGGCCCGTCAGATATTGATGGTGGGGCGCAAACGGTGCCGTGTCGACCGTTTCGACACGGTCGGGGCGCGACGGGGTGGCGGAGCGCCGGTCCCGCCGGCGGGGTCGCCGCGCTTCCGGAGCGGCGGACGGCCCGCAACGGCAAGCAGTCGTCGCGGTAATCCGGTGGGCAGCGGAATGGCCGGAAGCAATGGCTCGG
>NZ_JAAVJD010000159.1 GCF_012033735.1 Streptomyces lonarensis
GGGGCGGGGGGGCGGCGGGGCGGCGGACGGCTCAGCTCCGCTGGGCCGGCACGGGCGAGGCCGCGACCCGGGCGCGGCGCAGCTCACGGGGTACGCCGACGTGCCCGTCGGCGGAGACCGGCGCCTCGACCAGCACCGCGACATCGGCCGGCACGTCGCGGCCGCCGCCGCGCTCCGCGAGCCAGCGGGCCGCCGCGACCGTGCCGAAGGTGTGGGAACCCGCGACCACCACGATCCGCCGTCCGGGTGCGAACGGGCTGGGTGCGCGGACCACGTACCCGAAGTCGCTGACGACGCGGTCGCCGAGGACCCGCCCCTCGAACTGCTCCTCGCCCCAGGCGATGACGTTGCCGTCGACCCGCAGCGGCAGTCCGGGCAGGGCGTCCAGCGCCCGCCCGGTCACCTCGTTGGTCTTGGGGCCCCCGAGCAGCAGCAGGTCGGCCTCCAGGTCGCGGCCGGGCAGCCCCTCCGAGAGGCTGACCTGCTGGAGGTCCACGTCGCGGTAGGCGCGCACCAGCCGGGGCACGAGCAGCGACATGGCGCGGACCTGGCCGACGCCAGTGGTCGGACGGGTGTACTGGCCGGTGTCCACCTCCGCGGAGCTGGACACGACCATGATCAGCCGGTCCGCCGCACGCTCGAACCGCCAGGTGCGGCGGGCGGGCAGCCGCTTCACCAGCAGCCAGCGCGCCCAGCCGGCGCCGGCGGTCAGGCCGCCGCCGACCAGCAACGACAGCGACTGGTCTCGGACGGTCTCGGCCAGGAGTTCCACGGTTCCGGCGAACATCCGGTCACAGTACCGGCGCCGACCGACACCGTCACCGCGATACCCACCCGCAACTCCGGGCGAGTGAGCAGCACTTGACCGGTCGTCCGCCGCGGGGCCCGGCCGTCGCACCGTCACGGGTGCCCCGGAGCACACCCCGTACGTGTTGAACCTGCCCGGCCCCGCGGCGCAGAGTATGACGATGACCCCTGACCTGGTGCTGCGCGGCGGCACGCTCATCGACGGAACCGGCGCGGCCCCCCGGACGGCGGACCTCGCCGTGACCGACGGCCGGATCACCGCCGTCGGCCCCGACGTCCCCGCCACCGCCCGGCGCGTCCTCGACGTCTCCGGCGCTGTCGTCACCCCCGGATTCATCGACCTCCACTCGCACGCCGACTTCACCGTCATGGGCGAACCCCGCGCCGAGACGCAGCTCCTCCAGGGCGTCACCACGCTGGTGACCGGCAACTGCGGCTTCTCACCCTTCCCCGTGGTCCCGGAGCACGCCGAGGAGCTCCGCGCGCTCTGCGGCTTCCTGGACGACGGCCTCACCTGGGAGTGGACCACCGCCGCCGGCTGGGCGGCCGCCGTGGAACGGCTTCCGCTCGGCGTCAACCTCGCACCGCAGACCGGCCACGGCGCGCTGCGCGTCGCCGCCGTCGGCACCGAGGACCGGACGCCCACCGAGGCGGAACTCGCCGCCATGCGCCGCCTGATGGCGCAGACCGTCGCCGACGGCGTCGTCGGGTTCTCCACCGGCCTGATCTACCCGCCGGGTCGCTACGCCGCCACCGCCGAACTCGCCGCCCTCGCGCGGATCGCCGCCGACCACGGGCTGCTGCACAGCACGCACATGCGGGACGAGAGCGCCCACCTGGCGGCCGCGGTCGAGGAGGCCATCTCCATCGCCCGCAGTACCGGCGTGCGGCTGCAGATCTCCCACCTCAAGGCGGCGGGCGTGCCCCACTGGGGGACCGTGGGCGACGCGCTGCGGCTCATCGACGAGGCCCGCGCCGACGGCGTGGACGTGGCGGCCGACCAGTACCCGTACACCGCCTCCTCCACCACCCTCACCACCGTCCTCCCCGGCTACGCCCTCGACGGCGGGGTCGCCGCCCTGCTGCGGCGCATCGCCGATCCCGAGCAGCGCGCCCGGCTGGTGGCCGACCTGACGGCGGGGGAGGCCGACGGCTCGTTCAGCCCGGACCGCGTCACCATCGCCGAGTTCCCCGAGGGCGCGGTCCCGGACCCGGGCCGGCTGGTGGGGCTGACCGTCACCGAGGCCGCCGCGGTGCTCGGCACCTCGCCCGCCGACGCCGTCCTCGACCTGCTCGCCGCCCACGAGGGGCAGATCGCCTCGATCCACCACTGCATGGCCGAGGAGGACGTCCACCGGGTGATGAGCCACCCCGACGTCGCCGTGGCCAGCGACGGCTGGATTCTCCGCACCGAGGGCCGCGGGCGGCCGCACCCCCGTAGCTTCGGCACCTTCGCGCGGGTGCTGGGCCACTTCACCCGGGAGAAGGGCGTCCTCGCGCTGCCGGAGGCGGTGCGCAAGATGACCGGGCTGCCCGCCTCCCGGCTCGGCTGGACCGACCGCGGCGTGGTGCGGCCCGGCGCCGTCGCCGACCTCGCGGTCTTCGACCCGGCGGCCGTGACCGATACCTCCACCTTCGCCGACCCCTGGCGGACGGCGACCGGGGTGGTCCACACCCTGGTCGGCGGCCGGCTCGCCGTGACCGACGGGCGGGCCGCGGAGGCGGGCGCCGGGCGGGTCCTGCTGCACGGCGGCACCGGTGGGGACGGCCCGGTGGGCTGAGCCGTCGGAGGCCGCCGCCGGGGCGGCGACACGCCGGGGCGGTGCGGTTGACGAGCGGTGGAGCGCCGCCCGGTCTAGGCTCGGTGCCGTACCGAACGCCACGCGACGCCAGGAGGCCGCCATGAGCAACGACGGAGCGACCGACCGCCTGAAGGGCAAGGCCAAGGAGGCGATCGGCAAGGTCACCGGCAACGAACGGATGAAGTCCGAGGGCAAGGCCGACCAGGCCAAGGGCAGCGCCAAGGAAGGCGTCGAGGACCTCAAGAACCGCGCCGCCGGCATCAAGGACTCCCTGACCTCCGAGAACAGGGACGACGAGCGCCGCGACTGACCGGCGCCCGGCCGCCGCTCGGCAGGCCGATCGGACACCCGAAGAAGACCGAGGGCCCCGGTGACGGGGCCCTTCGTCATGCCCGACACTGGTGAGGACGCCGCGCACCGCCCCACCGCCCCCGCGCGGTGGATCGAGCGCTTTGCCTCTGAGGCAAGAGCTTTGCCTTCGGGGTAAAGAACGTGGCGTAATGGGGTCATGGCACCCCTCCCTCCCGGGTCGCCCCCGCCGCCCGTCCGGCCGGGCGCGGACGTCCCGGCCATCGCCCCCCGCCTGCGGGAACTCCGCCGCGCCGCCGGCCACACCCTGGAAGCCGCCGCGGCCCGCCTGGAACTCTCCCCGGCCCACCTCTCGCGGCTGGAGACCGGGCTGCGTCAACCGTCCCTGCCACTGCTGCTGGCGCTCGCCCGGGCCTACGGCACCACCGTCTCCGAACTGCTCGGCGAGACCACGCCCGAGCAGGACCCGGTCATCCGCGGCGACCGCCAGGAGGCGGCCGACGCCGGCGGCTGGACCTACCGGCAGGCCGGCGGCAGCCACCGCGCCATGCAGGCGCTCCGGGTCCACGTCCCGCCCGGGACCCAGTCCGACCTGGTGCGGGTCCACCCGGGCGAGGAGTGGCTGTACGTCCTCGAAGGGCGGCTCGCGCTGACCCTGGGGGAGTCCTCCCAGCTGCTGGAGCCCGGCGACTCCGCCCACTTCGACAGCATGACGCCGCACCGCATCGGCGCCGCGTCACCCGGCGGCACCGACCTGCTGTTCCTCCACACCCTGCTCCAGGCGCAGTCCGGTGCCCTCTGCCTCGGCGGCGGCGTGCCGGGCGGCGTCGACCCGGGCCCCGGCACCACCCCGACCGGAAGGCGGAAACCGTGACCAGCCAGACCTCCGACACCAGCGGCACCCCCGTGGAGCCCGCGGCGCCCCGCCGTGCCCCCGCCAAGGTGGGCCACGGCGAGGAGCGCGAGAACGGCCGCTCGCCGCGCGGGCTCCTGATCCGCCTCTTCCTCTACCTGATCGGCGGGCACGTCTTCGCCGGCTTCCTCTACCTGCTGTTCGCCGTCGGGAAGTGACCACGGCGGCTCGGCACACCGACGGGGTCAGCCACCGCCGTCGTCGAGACGCTCCAGCACCTCGCCGTCGGTCAGCACGAAGAAGTCGGTGAAGAAGCAGACCACTCCACCGGAGTGGTCGCGCCCCACCCACGTGGGGTAGTCCCCGTTGCCGTGACCCGCGGCGAAGGTGACCGGGCGGGGCAACGGGGGCGACCCGTCCCGCGGCGTTCGGTTCGCGCCCGGGCCGACGAGCGCCGGCACCCCGGACGCGTCGACGAAGCCCCCGGTGCCGTGCCGCACCGAGTACCCGAAGAAGTCGTCCGCCGCGAGCCCCGCCGGGTCCTGCCCCTCGCCCACCGCCATCTCCCAGCGGGCCACCGGCGCCTCCCGGACCACCACCCGCGCCCCGGCGACCAGGGTGAGCGCCGGCAGCGGGCCGTCGGGCGGCAGATCCGCCAGGTGCAGCACCACCGGGTGGGCCCCCGGCCGCACCCGCGCCGTGAACGCCGGGCCGACCTCCCCGGGCCGGACCAGTTCACCCGCGACGAGCCGCCCGGTCGGCAGCGACAGCAGCGCCAGCCGCTGGGTCCGGACGACGGCGATCCGCCCGGTGTTCATGACGAGCCGCGCCCCCGGGGAGAAGGGGTACGCGAGGTCGCACGGCTCCTTGGGCATGCCCGTTCCTCTGTTCCTGGTCCGTTCCGACGAATGCCCGCGCACTCCGACAGCGAGTGCGCGGACGGGACGCGGAGGCGTGACGCAGCCCCGGCCGTGCCCCCCCGGGGGCTGCCCATGATGCCGGAGAGCGACGTCCGACACGGCACGCACTCAACAGCTCCACATCGCGGCGCCGCTCGCCACGTTGACCCCCGGCGGTCCCGGCCGCGGGGCGCGGCACCGCCGCTCACCTCCTGCCCCGGTCATCACAAACGCTGCCCCCGGGGCAGGGTCAAGCGCGCGGGTCGTCCACCCGCCCCGCGCTTCCGCTGAGCCGCTCCCTGTCGCAGGATGGACGCATGAGGAGCGCAGCCCGGCCATGACGACCCACTGGAGCACCCGCCGACTCGCCGAACTGGCGGGGACGACCGTCAAGGCGATCCGCCACTACCACGCCGTCGGCCTGCTCGCCGAGCCCACTCGCGGGTCCAACGGCTACAAGCGCTACGGCACGCCGCACCTCGTGCGGCTGCTCCAGATACGGCGCCTGCGGGAACTGGGGCTGACCGTGGCGCAGATCGGCGCCACCGGCGGCTCCGGCGACGGGTTCAGCGACGCGGTGCGGACCCTGGACGCCGAACTCGCCGCCGCCATCGAGCGGCAGCAGGCCGTCCGCGCCGAACTCGCCGAGCTGCTGCGCCACGAGGCGACGGCCGACGTCCCGCCGGGGTTCGAGGAGGTCGCACCGCGTTTCACTGCGGCAGACCTCGCGCTGGTCACCGTCTCCTCGCAACTGTTCAACGAGGTGGCCGTGCGGGAGATGCGAGAGATGTCGATGACCCACCGGCAGTTCGACGACGAGTTCGACGCCGTCCCCGACGACGCCGACGAGGCCGCCGTGCGCGACCTCGCCGTCCGTCTCGCCCCGGTCGTCCGCGAGATACGGACGACCTACCCCTCGTCGGCCGACATGGGCGCGTACGCCCTCGGCGAGAGGACCATCGCCGTCGCCGTGATGGCACAGACGGTCGCGGACCACTACACCGCCGGGCAGATCGCGGTGCTGCGGGAGGTCAACCGCATCCTGGCCGACGACCCCGGCTCGGAGGAACCAGCGGCGGGCGGGCCCGGCCCGGACCGATCGGGACACTGACCCGGTCTCTTCCCGGCCGCCCCGCCCCCTCCCCGCAGCGGTGCGGCGCACCCGGCGCGGCTCCGCGGCCCCCACCGCGGGCGGGGGTGTGCCCGTCAGCGCGCGCGGCGGACCGCGCGCAGCTCCGCCAGCGTCTCCTCGGCGAGAGCGATCGCCCGGTCGAGCCGCTCGTCCGAGCCCCCGAGGGCGACGCCGCCCGCCGGCCCGAGAGAGCCGTCGGGGCGTCCGGTGCCGCTCTCCGCCCCGCCGGTGCGCGGCGCGCCGGGCTGCAACGCGAGGTCGAAAGCGATGCGGTCCGAGCGGTGCCAGGTGGAGAACTCCTCGACCGGGCTGCCGTCCTGGTCGACGCTCATTCCCTCCAGCAGCAGCAGGGGGGCGCCCGCCGCCACGCCCAGTACCGCGTGCAGCGGCGGCGCCGCGGCGACGGCGCGGATCGTACGCCGGCCGTCGGCGACCCGGCGCCCGGTCACCTCCCCGACCAGGTGGTGGAGCGAGGTGTCGGTGAGCGCCGCCCGGTCCAGCGCGCTGCCGATGGCGATCGGCAGATAGGTGCGGATGAAGGCGGCAGGCTCGCCGTCCACCCGCCGCAGCCGCTCCAGCACCGTCACCCGCTCGCCGAGCGCGGTGACGTGTTGCGGCGGATCGGCCTGCTCCAGCCGCAGCACCTCGGTGGTGGTGCGCGCGCCGCGCTGCTGGAGCTGGGCCATGAGACCGGAGGAGAGGTCGACGTTCCGGTGCAGCTCACCGCGCGGGGCGACGACCGTGCCCCGGCCCTTCGCACGCCGCACCAGGCCCTCCGCCTCCAGCGTGGCGAGGGCCTGGCGCACGACGGACCGCGAGACGGAGAACTGCTCCTGGAGCGCGCTCTCCGAGGGCAGCAGGTCGCCAGGGCTCAGCTCCCGGTCGTGGATGCGTCCGCGCAGGTCCTCGGAGATCCGCGCGTGCAACGGCGTCCTGGCCACGTGTGCTCCTCGTCCCTCCCGGGGCGGGGCGGCCCGGGGGTCGTCAGTCGGCGTCCGGCGTGCTCTCGGCGGCCTGCGCCGCGCGCCACACATGATCCCACCCGGGTGCGAGGTCGGCCGCCCGCTCGGCGGCGAGCACCAGGCTCGCCTCGCGGGCGACGCCCTGGCCGGCGATGTCGAACGCCGTCCCGTGGTCGACCGAGACCCGGACCACGGGCAACCCGACGGTGATGTTCACCCCGTCGTCGCCGTAGACCGCCTTGAACGGCGCGTGGCCCTGGTCGTGGTAGCAGACCACCACCAGGTTCCACCGGCCCTTCACCGCCTGGGGTATGAGGGCGTCGGCGGGCAGCGGGCCGTGGACGTCGAGCCCGGCGGCACGGGCCCGTTCCACGGCGGGGGCCAGCACGTCGGCGTCCTCGTGGCCGAAGATCCGGTTCTCGCCGGCGTGCGGGTTGAGCCCGGCCAGGCCGATCCGCTCCCCGGGGCGGCCCAGGGCACGGGTGAAGGCCCCGGCCAGGGTCAGCACGGCGTCGGTGCGCTCGGGGGTGACGCCGTCGATCGCCTCGCGCAGCGAGACGTGGGTGGTGAGGTGGAAGAAGTAGAGGTCGCCGGCGGACAGGACCAGTGAGAAGTTCCTCACCGCGAACTCGTGGGCGAGCAGTTCGGTGTGGCCGGGGAAGCGGTGGCCCGCGGCGTGCATGGCCGCCTTGTTGAGCGGGGCCGTCACGATGCCGTGGACCGCGCCCTGCTTGGCGAGTTCCACGGCGGTCACCACGTAGCGGTGCGCGCCGTCCCCCGCGTCGGGGTGGATCTCGCCGAACGGCACGTGCGCCAGGGACGGCCCCGCCTGCACCACCTCGATGAGCGCCGGGTCGTTGGTGGCCTCGCTCGGGTGGTCCAGCACGCGCACGGCGGCCGGGTCCGCGCCGATCGTCTCGCAGCCCCGCCGGAGGGAGTCGGCGTCGCCGACCACCACGGGCACGCACCGCTCGCGCAGCGCGGGGTGGTGCAGCAGGGTGCGGGCGGTGATCTCGGGGCCGATTCCTGCCACGTCGCCGACAGTGAGGGCGAGCACGGGCCTGGTCATCGAGAAGTCTCCGTTCGGGTGGGGGTGCGCAGGGCGCGCAGCAGCAGGGTGAGGGTCGTGTCGTCGCCGAAGCCGCCGGCCTTGGTCACGACGGCCAGGCCGTCGCGGGTGCCGCCGGCGACCCGGCCGTCCGGCACCCCCTCCAGCAGGGTGCCGCGGACGGCGATGCCGTGGGCGCCCACGGCGGTGAGGAAGGCCTCCGCGCCGTCGCCGCCGACCAGGACGACGGCGTCGAAGGGGTGGTCGCCGTGGTCGGCGTCGGCCAGCAGGTGTGCCGCGTGGCCGGCGAGCGCGGCTGCCAGCTGCGCGGAGTGGCCGGGCCGGGCGCGCTCGTCGGGGGAGAGCAGGATCACCGGGCCCTCGCCGGCGGCCGGTGCGGGTGCCTCGCCGCGCAGCAGTGCGTCGGTCGTGGTCCGCACCACGGTGGCGGTGGTGTCCGCGCGCTCCGCGGCGGCCACCTGGTCGCGGGCGACCAGGTGGTGGGAGGAGACGAGGACGAGGGGACGGAGTGCGGCGGGCGGTTCGGCCGCGTGGTCCGGGGGTGTGCCGTCGGTGCGCCAGAGCGCGGCCAGCGGTGCGGCGAGCCCCGCGGAGCCGGCGGGGACCGCCCGCGGCCCGAGCAGGACGATCGCCTCGGCGAGCCGGGCCAGTTCGGCGTCGGTACCGGCGTCGGCGGCGACCACCGCGCCGTGCCGGCTCGCGGCGTCGATCGCCCGGGCCCACGCGGCGGCCGTCGGCGCGACGGGGACCGGGACGGCCCCCGGCACCAGTTCCGTCAGCAGGTCGGTGGTGACGGGCGTGACCGGGTCGCGCCCGGCGGGGGAGAGGGTGACGGACTCCCCGTGCACCAGCAGGCGGCCCTCGTGGACGGTGCGGCCCATCGCCGGGTAGGCGGGGGCGAGCACGACCACGGCGCCGTCGGGCGCGGCGGCGAGGGCGCCGGCGATCTGGGCGGCGACGGACCCCCGCAGCGTGGAGTCGGTCTTGAGGTAGAGGTGGTCGTCCGCGGCGAGCCGCTCGGCTGCGACGGCGGTCCGGGTCGCGGTGGCGGCGCCGTCGTGGTCCAGTGCGCGGGAGTCGGTCGACACGGCCGTCGCCTGACCTGCCGCCCGACGCGGTCCGGTTCCCTCCGCCCCGAGGCGGAGGGTGGTGCTCCACCCGGCGAGGGCGAACTGCACCCCGGTGTCGTTGGCGCCGGTGAGGTCGTCCGCGACGACGAAGGCCCGGGTCACAGCCGGACGTCCGTGTCGTCGTCGCCCGATCGTCCGACAGGGGGCTCCCCGGGGGCGTCCGTCTTCTCGTCGGTGACCTCCCGGCCCTCCTCGTCGACCACGGTGAGGCCGCCCTGGCGCTTGAGCACCCACGAGGCGATCAGCGGCGCGAGGATGGCGGTGATGAGGGCGGACGCGGCGACCTGGGCGGTCGCGGTCTCGACGTACGGCGCGAACTGCGGGTCCGCGGCGCCGACGATGGCCGGGGTGGCGATGGCGTTGCCCGCGGTGGTGCCGGCGGCGAAGCCGAGGCCGCTCTTGGCGCCGCGGCGCAGCACGTAGCGGTAGCCGAAGTAGACCAGCGCGCCGGTGAACGGGGCGACGACGGCGCCGACCAGCAGACCGGAGGCGCCGCCCCGGACGACGTTGCCCAGGTCGATGCCGGTGCCCAGGGCGAAGGCGAAGAACGGGATCACGATGCTGGGGGTGCTCCGCATGACCTCGCGCCACTTGGGGTCGAGGTTGCCGACCAGCATGCCCAGCACGAACGGGATGATCGCGGCGAGCAGCAGCGTGCCGGGGATGGCGGCGAGACCGGAGACGCCGAGGAAGACCATGGAGAGGAACGGCCCGTCGTTCACCGCCGAGGAGACGTAGGCGCCGCGGTCCCGCTTGTCGCCGTACCGGCCGGTGAAGGCGAGCCACAGGCCGCCGTTGGAGTTGTCGACCGCGACCAGTAGGGCGAGGATCGACACCCCCGCGATGCCGTCCAGGCCCACGGCCAGGCCCAGCAGCACCACGGCGGTGGCGGGGATCAGCGACTTCGCGGTGAGGATCACGGCGGCGTGGGCCAGGACGGGGCCGCTGGTCCGCGCGGTGACGTGGGTGCCGGTGGCGAAGATCAGCAGCGCGATGAGGGCCAGCGCGCCGTCCTTGAACAGCGCCGTGGTGAAGCTGCCGATCTCCAGGGCGGGCATGGCGAACGTCCCGACGATGGAGCCGAGCACCAGCGGGATGAGCATGAGGCCGCCGGGGAGGCGGTTCATGAAGTCGAAGATCGGGACGATCGTTCTGTCGGTCGCGTCGTTGCGGGTCATGGGCTCTCCGTCATCGGGACAAGCACGAACGGACAGCGTGTCCGTACATGTTGTATGTACGTTGCGATGTGGATGGTCGCCGTGTCAACCCGTCGAACGTCCCCGACCGCGGATCGCCCCGCCCGCCCGCACCTCCGGAGCGCGGTGGCCGCCGCTCCGCCCCCAGCAACGCAGAACCCCTCCGCTGCCCGGTCCCGGGCGGCGGAGGGGTTCGCTGGGGTACGTGCGGATCACACGTCGAAGTACAGCTCGAACTCGTGGGGGTGCGGGCGGAGCTGCATCGGGGCGATCTCCTTCTCCCGCTTGTAGTCGATCCAGGTCTCGATCAGGTCGGAGGTGAAGACGCCACCGGCCTGGAGGTATTCGTTGTCCTCCTCCAGCGCGGTCAGCACCTCGGGCAGCGAGGTCGGGACCTGCGGGATGCCCGCGTGCTCCTCCGGTGCCAGCTCGTAGAGGTCCTTGTCGACCGGCTCGGCGGGCTCGATCTTGTTCTTCACACCGTCGAGGCCGGCCAGCAGCAGGGCGGAGAAGGCCAGGTACGGGTTGGACGACGGGTCCGGCGCGCGGAACTCGACGCGCTTGGCCTTCGGGTTGGAGCCGGTGATCGGGATGCGCATCGCGGCGGAGCGGTTGCGCTGCGAGTACACCAGGTTCACCGGGGCCTCGAAGCCGGGCACCAGGCGGTGGAACGAGTTCACCGTCGGGTTGGTGAAGGCCAGCAGCGACGGCGCGTGCTTGAGGATGCCGCCGATGTAGTAGCGGGCGGTGTCCGACAGGCCGGCGTAGCCCTGCTCGTCGTAGAAGAGCGGCTGGCCGCCGGTCCACAGCGACTGGTGGACGTGCATGCCCGAGCCGTTGTCGCCGAAGATCGGCTTCGGCATGAAGGTCGCGGTCTTGCCGTTGCGCCAGGCGACGTTCTTGACCAGGTACTTGAACAGCATCAGGTCGTCGGCCGCGGCGAGCAGCGTGTTGAACTTGTAGTTGATCTCGGCCTGACCCGCGGTGCCGACCTCGTGGTGCTGGCGCTCGACCTCCAGGCCGGCCTTCACCATCTCCAGGGTCATCTCCGCGCGCAGGTCGGCGAAGTGGTCGACCGGGGGAGTGGGGAAGTACCCGCCCTTGTACCGGACCTTGTAACCGCGGTTGCCGCCGTTCTCGATGGCACCGGTGTTCCAGGCTCCGGCCTCGGAGTCGATGTAGTAGTAGCCGGCGTTGGCCTTGGTCTCGAACCGCACGTCGTCGAAGACGTAGAACTCGGCCTCGGGGCCGAAGTAGGCGGTGTCGGCGATACCGGAGGAGGCGAGGTACGCCTCGGCCTTCTTCGCGATGTTCCGCGGGTCGCGGCTGTACGCCTCACCCGTGATCGGGTCGTGGATGAAGAAGTTGATGTTGAGCGTCTTGTCCTTGCGGAACGGGTCCAGGCGGGCGGTGGTGAGGTCCGCGACAAGCGCCATGTCGGACTCGTGGATGGCCTGGAAACCGCGGATCGAGGAGCCGTCGAACATCAGCTGCTCGGCAGGGTCGAACGCCTCCGCGAGGACCGTGACGTGCTGCATGGTGCCCGGCAGGTCGCAGAAGCGGACGTCGATGAACTTGACGTCGTTGTCCGAAATATACTTCTTGATCTCGTCGGCGTTCTGGAACATCCGGAGTCCTCCTTGCCCGCCGCGAGGACGGGGCGTTGCAGCTCGATGGGCAGCCCAGTGCGGTGACCTGCCGGGGCCGACCCTAGGAACAGGGCATTACTCAGGAATGACTCACCTGTTTCGCCGATGTTAACCGGACAACTTTCCGAAAGTGGTGAGGCGGCACCGGGCGCCGGGGCGGGTGCGGGCCGGTCGCGGGAGGCCCGGCCCGAGGCGCTACCGTGGTCGGGTGGACAAGCGCCAGGCAATGGGATCGTGGCTCTCCGGCCCGCGAGCGGCGGCCGAGGAGATGGGTGTCGAGTTCGGCTACCGGGGTGAACGCCTCGGCCTTCCGGAGGACGGCCCCGGCTCCCTCGCCGGCCCCGGCCGCCGCATCGGCGCACTCGCTCTGGACTGGGCGCTGTGCATGCTGATCGCATACGGTCTGCTCGCCGACGGTCAGGCCTCGCTCGGCAACTGGACCCTGCTGGTCTTCGCCGTCACCGCCGTCCTCACCGTCGGAACTGTCGGGTCCACCCCCGGCAAGCGGCTGCTCGGCCTGCGCGTCCTCTCGGTCCACGGCGGCCGGCTGAGCTTCCCCCGCGCGGCGCTGCGCACCCTGCTGCTGGTGCTCGCCGTCCCGGCGCTCATCTGGGACCGTGACCAGCGCGGCCTCCACGACCGGCTCGCCGCCGCGGTGCAGGTCCGCATCTGACCACCGCGCCCCCCCGGGGGCCGCTCCTGACGCCGCCCCGTTTCGGCCGCAGCCGCGCCCGGTGCCGGCCCCGCGCCTGCCCGGAGCCGAGCGGGGCGGCGGCACC